>JADHOX010000059.1 GCA_016778805.1 Rickettsiales bacterium | reverse complement strand
GTATAGAAAATGAAAGTATAAATACTAGGGATGATTCAGGTCCTTCAAATGAAACAGGGCAGAATAATGCATATGGTTTATGTAAAGCAGATGAATATGTAAAAACATCAGATCCGACAATACGTTCTAATAATCGTAACTTCGATAATAACAATAGTATAAGTATTCAAAGTCCTAGACAAAATCAAAATACTAATGTTGCTAATTTAAAAAATGAAGTTCAGCTAAAAGATGAAAACAAAAATCAATATTACATTTTGACAGAAAGTGATAAGTTTTTATTAAAAGGAACAGATGAACTAATAAAGAATCAAATGTCAGTTGCTGATTTAAGAGATACTTCAGAATATATAAAATTAGTTAATATTATTCAATTAAGGCATTGTGTTGCTTTTGATATTTCTAAAGAAGACATTATTAATTTATTTGATAATGAGGAAAAAAAAGCATTTATTTCAAGTTGCTATGATTATCTAGTGCCGCATAAGATTGAAGATTCTTTACATCAAGATGACCCTAATTCAGTTGCTGATATTCATAATGATCCTAATTTTCTATTAAATAAATCAGAAAACAAGGCTTATAAAGGTTATAGTATTTAATGTTTATTTAAAACTTGCTCAATTTAAATTATTATATATTTTAGCTTTTCGAAATAAATGGCGGAAGTAGCTCAGTTGGTAGAGCACCAGTTTGTGGCTCTGGTGGTCGCCGGTTCGATCCCGGTCTTTCGCCCCAATTTTTATTAAGAGCCTCTGTGGTGGAATTGGTAGACGCGATAGACTCAAAATCTGTTGTCCCTTGGGACGTGTCCGTTCAAGTCGGACCAGAGGCACCATTTTCATTTTTTTCTTAATGATTGATACATATAAAGCTTTAATCTTAGCAATTATTGAAGGTTTTACTGAGTTCTTACCAATATCTTCAACTGCACATTTGTTATTTGCTGCAAAAATCTTAGATTTTACATCAATTCCTAACCATAGTTTTGAAATTATTATTCAGTTAGCTGCTATTTTGCCATTATTTATAATTTATCGAGATGATTTATTTAATCCTTTGAAAAATTTATCTAAAAAAAATAATCGTGATTTTTATTTGAAATTTTTTATTGCTTTGCTTCCTATAGTTCTAATAGGTGGCTATTTTGGAAGCTTTATTAAAGCAAAAATTTTTGATATAAAATTTATTGCATCATCATTGATTTTAGGCGGAGTTATAATGGTTTTTATTGAAAAGCTATTGCCTAAATCTGATATCAAAAAAATTGATCAAATAGGATTTAAAAAATCATTTTATATAGGATTATTCCAAGTATTTGCATTAATACCAGGTATGTCGAGGGCAGGAAGCTCAATTATTGGCGCAATGATTCTAGGGGTTGATCGATTGACAGCTGCAAAATTTTCTTTTTTTTTGGCTATACCAACAATTTGTGCTGCAACGGTTTATGATATTTATAAAAATTATCATAATTTTGTATTTGATGATATTTTGATATTAACTATAGGATTTGTTATGACGTTTTTTACAGCTTATTTAGTTATTTTAAATTTTACTAGAATTATGTCGAGTCTTGGTTTTAAAATAATTGGTGCTTATAGAATTCTTATTGGATCTGTAATGTTTATATGGAATTATTGGTTTTAAAGGTTATTAAAATTTTTTAGTTAATTTGTTTTTTGGTTTATATCTATGTTCGATGCAAAATTTAGCGAGATTATAAAATCAGCATCTTTGCATGTTGGTCACACTAAAATAAAATATAATAGAAATGATTTGGTTATATTAAATTTTGGCAAAGATGTAAACGTTGCTGGGGTTTATACTAAGTCATCAATTGTTTCTCCAACAATTGATTGGTGTCGTAAAATTACTAGTAAAGGGAAAGCAAGGGCTATTATTATTAATTCAGGTAATGCAAATACAATGACAGGAAACCACGGTGTTAAAGTTATTGAGAATGTTTCTGATGCTTTAGCGCAAGCTCTTAATTGTTCTAAAGATAAGATTTTAATAAATTCAACTGGTGTTATTGGAGAGCCTCTTCCTTATGATAAAATAATATCAGCTATACCTTTAGCTTTAAATAACGATTCATCAATTAATGATGCAGCCAAGGCTATTATGACCACTGATTTGGTTAGTAAAGTATCTCATCGTGTTTGTAAAATTGCTAATAAAGATATAAATATCATTGCTTTTGCAAAAGGCTCTGGAATGTGTGCTCCAAATATGGCGACAATGCTAGCATATGTTATTACAGATGCCGATATTCCAAGTGTTATACTGCATGATTTGTTAAAAGAATCAGTTGATAAATCTTTAAATTGTGTTTCAGTTGATTCTGATAGTTCGACTAATGACTCTGCATTATTTTTTGCATCAGCTTCAATCCTTCATGATAAAATTACTGATTATAATTCAAATTTACTTGATGATTTCAAAGTTAAATTGAATGATTTAATGATTGAGATTGCCAAAAAAATTGCTGCTGATGGTGAAGGAGCTACTAAATTAATAGAGATTGAAGTTAAAAATGCTGATAATTTTGCTGATGCCAACAAAATAGCTAGATCAATTGCGGAATCACCATTAGTTAAAACTGCAATTTTTGGTAATGATCCCAATTGGGGAAGAATTGCAATGGCAATAGGAAAAACCGGTATAATGATTGATCAAGAAAAGTTGATAATTTCTATCGGTGAATATCAAGTATTTGCTGATGGTCTAAATAAAATGGATATAAATCTCGAAAACAAGCTGTTTGATTATTTTAAATCAAATAATGAAGTCAATATTTCTGTTGATCTTAATTTGAATAAAGAAACAAAATCAGCTGTCTTTTACAGTTGTGATTTTTCAGAGAATTACATTAAGATTAATGCTGAATATAGATCTTAATCTTGATCATTATCAGTAATTTTTTTAACTTCTTTTGAAACAACTTCTTCAACAATAGAATGAAGATTTTGATCAAGCCATTCTTTAATCATGGGCTTTATTAATTCAGAAACAAACTCTTCAATTGAATTATTATTTGCAGGTTTTTGTTCAGTCTCATTTTTATTTGTATTTATCTGATTTCTAAATGAGTCAATAATATTACGAGCACGATTATATGTTGAATCAGTAATCACATTATTTGAAGCATTTTGCATTTTGTAACCTATTTTTTCATTTATGTTATTTTCAATTTTTGAAGCTGCTTGTTCAAAATCATATGCATCAAAATACGATTCTTTTGAATCGTCAAGACTATTATAATTATCAGTATTAGTTTTTTGTTTTGTGTCTTTTAGTTGATCATTATCAATATTGCTTGTAAGTAATTCTTCGGATAGGTTAGGCATATTATTTTCATCTTCAAATTGTTCTATATCATCAATAGCAAGGTCGCTATCTGTATTATCAAAGCTTGTTAATATCTCTGGAACCTCATTGCTATCTGCAAGAATATCTTTTAACTCTTCAATATTTTCTTGATCAAGAATTTCTTCGTTAGAAACAGTTTGACCAGTTGTTGAATCATCTGCTTCGTTGAAAACATCTTCAATTTCACTTAATTCTTCAATATTAAGCTCTTGGTTATTTTCTTGATCAAGAATTTCTTCGTTAGAAACAGTTTGACCAATTGTTGAATCATCTGCTTCGTTGAAAACATCTTCAATTTCACTTAATTCTTCAATATTAAGCTCTTGGTTATTTTCTTGATCAAGAATTTCTTCGTTAGTAACAGTTTGATCTATTGTTGAATCATCTGCTTCGTTGAAAATATCTTCAATTTCACTTAATTCTTTAATATTAAGCTCTTGGTTATTTTCTTGATCAAGAATTTCTTCATTAGAAACAGTTTGATCTATTGTTGAATCATCTGCTTCGTTGAAAACATCTTCAATTTCACTTAATTCTTCAATATTTTCTTGCTTTGAATCCATGTGATTGAATGAAGGCTCTTGAATTTGAGAGTTTAAATTATCGTCAAAAATGTCAAGTTCATTTGATTCATTAAATTCCTCGTTTTCAAGAGTTAAATCTTCGTCATCAATTAATTCAATTTCATTATTTGTTTCTGATGTATCATCATTAATAAAGGAGTCAAAATCTTGAACTGAATCTATTTCAATATCTTGAGTTTGTGCAAGCTTTTGCTCAAGCAGTGATTTCTGAAGATTGATATTTTTTTCTCCTTCTAAATCCATAATAGGTTTAACATTATTGATCTTGTCAATACCAAAATCTTGATCCAAATCAACTAAATCAAAATCATTATCATCGTCAAATTGAATAACATCTTTAAGTTCTTCTTGTACAACTGATTGCCAATTTCTTTTAACATTATCTGAACTTTGGTCTTCCAAATGATGATCGAGTTCATGGAATTCTTCGGTTTCTTTAAAATCCATTGATTCCTGATTTTGGTTTTCATAAATATCAATTGAAGATTTTGGCCCATCATTTTCATGCAAAGGCTGTTCAGATTTTAATGCTTCTTGTGACTCAAGGGACTCATCTATTTTTAAAGGGCTTGTTATTGAAGTTTCAATAATTTCATCATTAATATTTTCAGGTGCTTCAATATTAAGTTTTATTTTTTTGCCATCATCATTATTAAGTTGATTTGATATTTTGATCTTTTTAGTCTTCCCAGCATCGCCCATAACATTCTTGAGCTTGTTTAGAACATCTTTTGTGGCAGCAGAAATTTGTTTTGGCATTGAGACCTCCATTAATTATTTTCTATTGTGCAAAAAAATCTTCATTTAGTTTGCCTGTTAGAAAAATTATTGCAAAGTAATTTTTTAAAATCTTCGCATTTGTTTCATTTAATTTTGATCTTGCATCAAGTAAAGTATTTTGCGCATCAAGAAGATATGTTATATCTTTTAATTTAGCCTCATATTGCTTTTTTATCGCTTCATATGATTTTTCAGCATATTCCACATAGCTTTTATGTTCTTTTTTTAGCTCATTAAAAACATTAAGCATTTCAATTAACTTGGTAAGTTCCTGCGTTATATTGTTTTTTAGTGAATTATATAAATATTCTTGTTGTAAAACTTTATCCTGGCTTGAAATAACCTCAGAGGTTGTTGTGAAAGAGGTAAAAATTGGGACATTAATTTTTACGCCATAAACAACATCACTGTTACTACTATCATCATTTGTAAAGTATGAATATCTTCCTCGTGATTTATTATAGGTGTAGAATAAGTTTGCTGAAGGGAAATAATTAGATTTTTCAATTTTATTTTGTGCTTTTGCTTGATTAAGTAGATTCAAAGCAAGTATGGATTGGTAATTGTTAATAAATGTTTCTGAGATAATATTTTCGAGAATAAAATCGGTTTCAATCATAAATTGTTCTAGATTATAGGAATGTTGGTACTGTGTGCCAGTGATTTGGGTAAATCGTGATTTAGCAATGTTTAGGTCTTTATTAATATCCATAAAGTTTGATTTTGCTCTAAGATATTCAGTTTTCGCCTGTAATAAGTCAATTTCGCTAATTAAACCGTTTTTACTTTTTAATTTTGCAACCTTGTATAAATTATCGTTAAGTTTTGTATTATTTTCTTCAAATTCTAATTGTTGAAATAAAGTTTGAATTAAAATTATCGTGTTAATTAAATCTAAAATTGTTTCAGATTTTATTTTTTCATATTCAAATCGAGCAGATTCAGTTGCTAGTTTAGTTTTCTTTATAAGTGGGGCAATTTCAGGAACCAGTAATTTTTGTTTAAAATCAATGCTATATGTATTCGTTTCATAATTGTCAGCAAAGCCGCTATTTACATGGCCAATATCTTCAATTTTATAGTCATAATTTAGTTCAATTTGAGGTAGGTAAGGTCCAATAGTTGCGAATTTTCCGTCTAAATAAGATTTGTAATTGTAATAACTAGCTTTGACATCTGGATTATTCGAAAGTGTTTCGGTTAAAGTGACCTTGAAATTGGAAGCTTGGATATTGCCAAAATAAATTATGCAAATAAATTGAAGAATTATCAATTTAGATATGTTATTATATATTATTATAGGCATTTTTTTTGCTTGAAATTTCATAATTAATGAGATGAATTACAAGATATTATTTTATTAATTATTTAATAAACTTTAGATTTTATAATTTTTTAAAGTTTTAATAAAGAAACTGTTTTAATATTAAATTATAAAATTTCTATTAGTTTATTTAAAGGAGTTTGACAAACCAATGGCTATCAAATTTATTAAATTAACAATTTGATTAAATGAAACGTTTTATATTATTTTTTACAATCTCGCTCATTAGTTCAAATATTGTTTCTGCAAATGGGGATAAGCGCTTTTATAATGCTATAGATAATAATTCTTTTAGTTTAATAGAGTCATTAATTGACGATCAGGCGGTTGATATAAATATCCAAGATCAATCAGGAAAAACACCTTTAATGTATGCTAGTCAGAAATCAACTCCTGATATTGTAAGTTTCTTAATTAAAAAAGGCGCTGATGTTAATTTAAAAACCTTCAATAATGTTACTGCACTTCATTATGCCGCAAGGGGCTCAAATAGCGAAGTTGTTAAAGTTTTAATCGAAAATAATGCAGATATTAATGCTCAAGATTTTTCTGGATTTACGCCTTTAATGCGTGCTGCTACAAATAAAAAGTATGATAATTTTAAAGTGCTAGTTTCTGCTGGAGCTGATTTATATGTGAAAAATCAAAATTCTGATG
>JADHOX010000011.1 GCA_016778805.1 Rickettsiales bacterium | reverse complement strand
CATTTGGAAAGCCAACTAAACCAACATCAGAGAAGATTTTCAGCTTTAAATATATGATATGTTCTTTCGTTGCTTCACCAGGGTTGGCTATTTTCGGTGCTTGATTGATTGAAGATTTAAATGAGGCATTGCCTCTGCCACCTTCACCGCCTTTTAATATACGAAATTCTTGTTCTTTTGCTTCAAAATCAAATAATAGATTCTGATTTTCGTCAAAAATTTGAGTTCCAATAGGAACTCTTAAAATTAGATCTTCACCATTAGCTCCATTTCGGTTTTTACCTTTACCTTGCTCGCCTGGTCTAGCTTTGTAATGTTGTTTGAATTTATAGTCAATTAATGTATTAATGCCTAGATCGCAGCGAAAAATAATATGGCCACCTCTGCCGCCATTACCTCCATCAGGACCGCCAAAAGGAACATGAGCTTCTCTTCTAAAGCTACAAGATCCGTTGCCGCCATTACCTGCTTTTGCATAAATTCTAGCTTCATCAAAGAAATTCATAATTTAAATATAAAACTCAAGGTTAATTACGCCAAAAAGTAAAAATAAATATAAAATAGAAAAACCAAATAATTTCATACAATTATCTTGCCAATTTTGCTTTAGTTTGAATGCAAGATACATGAACTTAAAATTAAGTATAGTAGTAGAAATTAAATATATTATGCCCAGTTCAGGCATAGTGAAAATTAATAAATAAGTCACACAGCACAATAGAAAACTGTAAAAAATTATTTGATTAATTGTTGATTTATTGCCCTTAGCCAAAGGCATCATTGGAATATTCGCCTTTTTGTAATCATCATTTTTTTTAAGTGCTAATGCCCAAAAATGAGGTGGGGTCCAGATGAATACAATTATAAATAATATAATAGCATTTACCGATATAGACCCAGTTGCTGCTGAATAGCTTATGATTGGCGGAAATGCACCCGCTGCGCCACCAATAACTATGTTCTGAGGAGTACGCCGTTTTAACCAAATTGTATAAATATGAGTATAAAAAAAACAGGCAAATAGCAAAATTAATGTAGCCAGGGCATTGCTTGCAAGAAATATTAAGATTGTCGAGAGTAAAATTAAAATACTACCAAATGCTAAAGCATTATCAGGTGAAATACGTCCGGTTGCAACTGGTCGATTCATGGTTCTTTGCATTATTCTATCAATATCACGGTCATACCACATATTTATTGCTGCAGATCCAGAGCTAGCTAGCGCAATAGCCAATATAATAGTAATCGCTAAGAATAAATTTAAATCTGTATTAGCAATTATGATGCCTGTTATTGCAGTAAATACAATGAGTATCAAAACGCCAGGTTTAGTTAGCTCAATATAATCCCTAACAGAACTAGGGGGTAACTGTGCAATATTATCGTCAATATTTGAGATAGAATATGGTTGCTCCAAACTATTTATTTTTAAATACAGGTTGCTCAGTAAAACAATGAACTGGTGGTGGTGATGAAATTGTCCACTCTAGAGTATTTGCATATTCACCCCAAGGATTATTCCCAGCTTTTTGTTTAGATCTCAATGTCATAACTGCTATAACAACAAATAGAATTGCTCCGGCAAAAGATATGTATGATCCTATTGATGATACCATATTCCAACCCGCATAACTATCAGGATAATCAGGATATCTTCTTGGCATACCAGCTAATCCTAAAAAATGTTGAGGGAAAAAAGTGAGATTTACACCAACAAACATTATCCAAAACTGAATTTTTCCTAAAGTTTCATTATACATTTTTCCAGATATTTTTGGTATCCAGTAATAAAATGCTGCAAAAGCAATAAATAATGCCCCAAGTGACATAGTATAATGAAAATGCGCGACGACATAGTAAGTATCATGAAGTACAATATCAACACCACTGCTTGATAATAATACACCAGTTACACCACCTGCTGTAAATAAGAATAGAAAACCAATTGCGTAAAGCATTGGAGTTTTAAAAGTAATTGAGCCTCCCCACATTGTAGCAATCCATGAGAAAACTTTAATTCCTGTTGGAATTGCAATTATCATTGTTGCTAATGTGAAATATGTTCTGGTACTTGCGCTTAGTCCAACTGTAAACATGTGGTGAGCCCAAACTAGAAAACCAACAATACCAATACCAGCCATTGCGTAAACCATTCCAAGATAACCAAATATAGGTTTTCTAGAAAAAGTAGCTATAATATGACTGACAATTCCAAAACCAGGTAGTATCACAATGTAAACTTCAGGATGTCCGAAAAACCAAAATAAATGTTGAAATAAAACCGGGTCTCCTCCACCTGCTACATCAAAGAAATTTGTACCAAAATTTCTGTCAGTAAGAAGCATAGTGATCGCTCCACCAAGAACAGGTAATGCTAAAACAACTAAAAATGCAGTTACTAACATTGACCAAACGAATAAAGGCATTTCGAAAAGTTTCATGCCAGGGGCTCTCATATTTAAAATTGTCGCAATGAAGTTAATTGCTCCTAATATTGAAGATGCTCCAGCCATATGTAAGGCAAAAATAGCTAAATCAACCGCTTTACCTGCTTGATATGTCTCGCTACTTAATGGTGGATATATAGTCCACCCTGTTCCTGCACCACCATCTACGAATGCAGAAGAAATTAAAAGAATAAAAGCAAAGAATAATAACCAAAAACTGATATTATTTAATCTTGGAAATGCCATATCTGGGGCACCAACCATTAATGGTACAAAGTAATTTCCAAAACCACCACTTAATGCTGGCATTATCATAAAAAATACCATGATTAAGGCATGAGCTGTTATGAAAACATTATAAAGTTGATAATTCCCATTGAAGATTTGATCACCAGGTTGCATTAATTCCATTCTCATCCCAACAGAGAATAATGCTCCTAAAATTCCTCCAAAGATAGCAAGAATAAGGTATAAAATTCCAATATCCTTATGGTTAGTTGAATATAACCATCTTTTTAATCCTGTAGGGTTTGCGTGATCTGCCATAAAACTACCTATTTAATGCTAACATAAGTTGATTATTAGATTTTGAAGCAGCAAATTTTTGCTGAGCTTTTAAAATCCAATTCTTAAATTCTTCCTTAGAAACTGCGCGGATTTTAATAGGCATAAATGCATGATAAAAACCACATAATTCTGAACATTGACCATAATATACTCCTGGTTTTTCAATATATATCCATGTTTGGTTTAAACGACCAGGAACGGCATCTGTTTTTATTCCAAGGCTAGGCATTGCAAATGAATGAATCACATCACCAGACGTAATTTGCACATCAATATATGTTTCAACAGGAAGTACTACTTCGTTATCTACATCTAAAAGCCTAATGTCACCAGGTTTAAGATCTTCATCTTTAATCATATAACTATCAAAAGATATTGAATCATAATCTGGGTATTCGTAAGCCCAATACCATTGATAACCAGTAACCTTTAGAGTCATCTCAGTTTTTGGTATAACATCCTGTTTATATATTAATTTTACTGAAGGAACAGCAATCACCATAATTATTAATGTCGGTATTAAGATCCAGATAATTTCAATAAGTACATGATGTGTTCTTTTTGAAGGGGTAGGGTTATTACTAGCTTTAAATTTAATGCAAACATATGCAATTAGAAATAATACAACAAATAAAACCGCAAACATAAAAAACATAACAAAGTTATGAGTTTCTATAGCTGCTGTTGCAAGAGGTGATGCTGGTGTTTGAAAGCCTGTTTGCCAAGGTTTAGCTAAACCATTTGCTAATAGGGTTGAAGGTAATATTGATAATAATGAAATTAATGAAAATAAAAATATTTTTATTCTTATCATAAGTATTTGAAAACGTTTCTGCGACTATAATAGTAACTGTAGATACAATTATCAAGTAGAAAAATCGTTGTAATTAAAGCATTAGTAAAATGCTTTACATTGACTATGCGTAATTTTGATCTTGAAGTGAGTGAATTTCAAAATCCTTGTTTTGTTGTAAATGTTTAAAAGATTCAATTAAAGCGCTGGCGCCTCTTATTGTAGTAAAATAAACTACTTTATTAATAAGTGTGGCCCTTCTAATGCTATAGCTATCGAGGATTGATTGTTGCTCAGAGGTAGTATTAATTACTAAATCTATCTTTTTGCTATTAATCATATCAACTATATTCGGACTTCCTTCTTTTACTTTGCTCACGGTCTCAATATTTTTAATGCCTTGGTCGCTTAAGAATTTTTGAGTTCCACTGGTAGCAATTATTTTGAAATCAAGCTTTTGTAGCTCAGTAACAATAGCTGTTATTTTACCTTTATCTTCATCGCGAACTGAAATAAAAGCTTTTCCTTTGTTAGGTAATTTCTTATAAACTGCGATTTGTGCTTTTGCAAAAGCTTCAGCAAAGCTTGAGGCAAAACCCATGACTTCTCCAGTCGATTTCATCTCAGGACCTAACAAAATATCTACGTTCTCAAAGCGATCAAAAGGGAAAATAGCTTCTTTAACAGCAAAGCGGTCTTTCAAATTTAGCTTACTAAGATCGAAGTCATCTAGCTTGGCGCCAGCCATTAGCTTTGCTGCAATTGCTGCAATTGGAACTGACGTTGCTTTAGCAACAAAAGGAACAGTCCTAGATGCTCTTGGATTAACTTCAATTACATATAATTGACCATTTTGATAAGCAAATTGAATATTCATAAGGCCTTTTACACTAAGAGCCATACCAAGACTTTTGGCAGCCTCTTCAATAACTGCAATTACATCATTGCTTACAGAATAAGGAGGGATTGAGCAGGCAGAATCACCAGAATGAATGCCGGCTTCTTCAATATGTTCAAGTATCGCAGCAATCTTGATATTTTGTCCATCACCAAGAGCGTCAACATCAAACTCAATAGCATCAGATAAAAATTTATCGATTAAAATTGGGCCATCAAGTATAATCTTACGATTTACCTTTACATATTCATCTAAACCTTCGTTAGTCTCAATGATTTCCATTGCTCTACCTCCCAGAACATAAGAAGGCCTAACAACAACCGGAAAGCCAATCTTAGCTGCTGATTCTTTAAGCTCATCAATATTATTAATAATATCGCTTTCAGGTTGTTTTAAATTAACTTCATCCAACAAAGCTTTAAACCTTTCTCTATCTTCAGCAAGATCAATCATATCAGGTGAAGTCCCGATTACTTTTATATTGTTTGCTTCAAGAGCTTTGCATAGTTTTAATGGAGTTTGTCCGCCAAATTGAACAATAACACCAATTAATTCGCCTTCTTGCTGCTCTTTTTTTATTACCTCGATTACATCTTCAGAATTTAAAGGTTCAAAATAAAGTCTATCAGAAGTATCGTAATCAGTTGAAACAGTCTCAGGGTTACAATTTATCATTATTGTCTCGTAACCATCTTCACTTAATGCAAAAGCGGCATGACAACAAGCGTAGTCAAATTCGATCCCCTGACCAATTCGATTTGGTCCTCCACCTAAAATAATTACTTTTTTATTTTTTGTTGGCCTTGCTTCACAATGAGTTTTAGTGTAAATATTGCCTTCATAGCTTGAATAGAAATAAGGAGCAAAAGAGTTAAATTCAGCAGCGCATGTATCTACTTTCTTAAATACTGGTCTGATTTCATGTTCTAGCCTTAACTTTGTAACTTCTGCTTCGCTAACATCCTTAATTCTTGCAATGGTTTTATCTGAAAAACCATGTTTTTTGACTTTTAGTAATAAAGCCTTGTCATTAATAGATGAGTTCTTGATTTCAGCTTCAAGATCAATGATTTTTTTAATTTGCTCAAGAAACCAAGGATCATATTTAGTAATGCTTTGAACTTCTTTTGTTGATAATTTATAGCGTAATGCCTGCGCTATGAAGAGAATACGATTTGGTTGAACTTTTAATAATTCGCTTTTAATAGCTTTGTAGTTTTTATCCCAGCTTTGTTTTTCGTCATATCCTTCAATTTCTACCGGGTCTAAACCTGAAAGGCCGATTTCCATAGAGCGCAAAGCTTTTTGAAAGCTTTGTGTGAAGTTACGGCCAATTGCCATAGCTTCTCCAACTGATTTCATACAGCTTGATAATTCAGCGTTTGTTTTATTAAATTTTTCAAAAGTAAATCTTGGAATTTTGGTAACAACATAATCAATTGTTGGTTCAAAAGAGGCTGGAGTTACTTTTGTTATATCGTTTTTAAGCTCGTCAAGAGTATAGCCAATTGCTAATTTTGCTGCAATCTTGGCTATAGGAAAACCAGTAGCCTTTGAAGCTAATGCCGATGATCTAGATACTCGAGGATTCATCTCAATTACAAGTAGTTCACCATTTTCTGGATTTACAGCAAATTGTACATTTGAGCCTCCAGTTTCGACGCCTATTTCTCTTAATACAGCAATTGAGGCATTACGCATTATTTGATATTCTTTGTCAGTAAGTGTAAGTGCTGGGGCAACAGTAATACTGTCACCAGTATGAACCCCCATTGGATCAATATTCTCAATTGAGCAAATAATTATGGCATTATCTTTTTTGTCTCTTACAACCTCCATTTCATATTCTTTCCAGCCAAGAACTGATTGATCGATTTGAATTTCTGAAATTGGCGAGATATCTAAACCTAGTTTGACCTGACTTTTATATTCTTCCATTGTGTAAACGACTCCGCCACCTGCGCCGCCCATAGTAAAGGATGGTCTAATAATGGCGGGTAATTTAATATCTTCAATCACCTCCAATGCTTCTTCAATTGTCTTAACAACAGCATTTCTAGGTGTTTTTAGGCCAATTTTCTCCATTGCAATGTTGAAAAGCTGCCGATCCTCAGCTTTGTTAATAGCCTCAATATTTGCTCCTATAGTTTCAATATTATATTTTTCTAAAATTCCGGCATCATGAGCCTCTAAGGCTGCGTTTAAAGCAGTTTGCCCACCTACAGTTGGCAAAATAGCATCAGGTTTTTCAACTTTGATAATTTTTTCGATAAACTCTGTTGTAATTGGCTCAATATATGTTCGATCTGCGACTTTTGGGTCAGTCATTATTGTCGCTGGATTTGAGTTAATTAAAATAACTCTAAAACCTTCTTCCTTAAGTGCTTTACAAGCCTGGGTTCCTGAATAGTCAAATTCACATGCTTGACCAATGACAATTGGTCCTGCACCGATTACTAATATTGTTTTTAGGTCTGTTCTCTTAGGCATAAGCTTTGTTTTTCGAGTTTTTATACTCCAAAACTAATTTGGAGAAATCATCAAATAAATATTTACTATCATGAGGCCCTGGAGAGCTCTCTGGGTGATATTGTACTGAGAAGGCCATTTTGTCTTTTAGCCTTATGCCTTCGATTGTGTTATCAAATAATGATAAATGAGTAATCTCAATATTTTCAGGAAGGTTTTTGTCAGTGACACAGAACCCATGGTTTTGACTTGTGATTTCTACCTGTTTTGTAATTAAGTTAATAACAGGATGATTTGCTCCTCTATGGCCTTGATGCATTTTGACGGTTTCTAATCCACATGCAATTGCAAGCAATTGATGGCCGAGGCAAATACCAAAAAGTGGAATATTATATTGTAAAATCTGTTGAATTAAAGGAGTTGTAATTTTTGAAGTAGCTATAGGGTCACCAGGGCCATTAGAAAGAAAGATGCCGTCAGGATTAAGTTTTATGATTTCCTCAAAACTACTATCGCTACTTAGAACATGTAGTTTTGTATTTTGTTCTAATAAACAATTTAGGATATTGTCTTTAATGCCAAAATCTAAAACAACTATATTAGTATCGTTTTTTGGTGTATTTACTTTACGTGAAAATTCGTAAGAAAATTTATTATAAATATAGGGGTTTTTAGTTGATACTTCAGATGCTAGATCTTGATCTTTTAATGATGGGATTGCCTGAGCTTCAAGAATTAAATTTTCTATCTCAAATACTTCACCTTCTTCAAGAATTAAAATAATTGCAGAACAAACACCAGATTCTCTAATCAGATTGGTTATATGTCTGGTATCTATACCACTAATCCCTGATAAATTATGGTGCGATAACCAGTTATTTAAGTTACTTTCACTCCTAAAATTTGAAGCACTGGTAATTTCCTCGCAAATTATTAGCCCATTAGCAAAAGTTGGAGATTCTGAGTCTTCAGGGTTACATCCAACATTGCCAATATGAGGCGCAGTAAAATTAACAATTTGTCCAGTATATGAAGGGTCTGTGAGAATCTCTTGGTAACCGGTAATTGAAGTGTTGAAACATAATTCTCCAGTTACTTTTTGTTTTAATCCAATACCTTTACCGAAAAAATATTCGCCATTACCTAAAATTAAGGCCGCATTCAAATCTTTTGTCGCTTTAATATTGGGTATATCGACCATCTTATATAATGTTTATAATTGTTAGGGTGTTTAGAAAAGGTAAACCCTTAGATCTTTATAACATAAGATTTTATCAGTCAACAAATAGTGTTAACCTTTATTGATAATTTTATTTGCAGCTCTCTCTAGAGACCCGAGTATAAAAATATATATTTGAGAACGGAAATCCTGGTTTTGCATTAGTTTAAACCCAGATTTAACTGTCAGCTTTTCTTTGAGAATAAAAATGCCAAGATTATATGCTTGTTTTAAAAGCTCGTTACCCATTATTGAAGGCCCATTATTTGTAAAGAAGTTTTCATGTTGATAAAAGTCTATTTCTACTAAAGTTTGCTCAATGTCATCTCTGACAATCTGCCTTATCTCATTCATTCTTTCAGGGTACATATTAAGGTTAAGATGAATAAAGAACTTTAAAGGTGAATATTTTATGGAGCTGTTTAGCTCTTTAAAAAAACCTCTTTCTAAAGCTGTAGTTATTTCTTGATAAAAATCCATTTAAAAATATTTATGACTTATTTTCTTCTTCGTTTTGGTTAATCTGTTCTTGCTCTGGAACTTGAGTATCTTCATTAGCAGCAAGTTGCTCTTCTTCAACCGGAATTGATCTTACCGTATCAGGGATATCGTCCATTGCTTTATTTTCCATTTCCTTTGCAAATGCTGATTCAACATTTGGGTTAATTTGTTTTATTCTTTCAATTGATTCATCTTGAGTTTCAAGTGCAGCTCTATTTCTATAATCATTGATATCAATCTCTAAAAGTTCTTCTTCAAGGTCTGCAAAATCAATGTCGTCTTTTTCAAATATATCTCGCAATATGTCTAAATAAATAGGGATCCATTCTTCTGATGTGCCCCCAGTTTTTGATTTAACTTGGCGCATAATTTCAATTCCATACTCATTACTTGATAATATTGCTATCATATCCTCAAGAATAGTTAAATCTAATTCAGCCGTAATAGCCTCATTCCCATGCTTTAATAAAAAGTTTCTTCTACTATCCTTAATATTATTCATTAAATTGAATTCGGCGTCATTTAGATTAAAAAAAGTTTTGTAATTTTCATTAACATCTTTTGTCGGTAAAAAGATCTGAGTTGATAAATTAGTTGTAAGTTTATCAGTTAGGCTGCTTTTTGCGATATCATTGATTGATTCGCTTGCAAAAATAACTACTACGTTTTTCTGTTCGAGATTTTTTAGAATCTTATCTAATTTCGGCGCAATAAAAGGGTTGTCAACAAGTCTCCATGCTTCATCTAGTACAACTATCGACGGCCTGTCAGGCGATGCTTCACGCTCTATCTTTTTTAAAAAATATAAGACAAGTGGATATAAGATTATTTTGCTTTCCGCAATATTGGTAAGGTCAAAGCCATAAATATTTTGTTTGTCTTTGTTAATTTCAAATTCATCATTACTATGGTCAAAGAATTTTGCAAATTTACCTTCGCCGGACCAATATGACATTTTGTCGCGAAGGTTTGTTTCGCTGAGCATTTTTGTAACAGTCTGGATATTTCTTTGCTCAATTGGTAAAATTAAAATCTGTTCTGCAACTTGCAAAATTGTTGCTTCTTTTTCAGGGCTTTGATTAATACCTTGATCTGTAATTTCAGATTTATCAATAGTAAGCATGCTTAAGAAAGAATAAATGAAATCTTTTGATTCCTCTGATTCGTCAGTTAAAAATGGATTTATTTTGAGATCAAAATTTCTGAGCATTAAATTTTTATAGTCTCCATCAAGAGCGTTAATAAAAATTTCAGAGCTATTATAGAAGTCGAAATAATAAAGGTCAAAATTTACCTTTGCAGCTTGAGCAATTAGAAAGTTTAGTAATACGGTCTTTCCAGATCCATAGGGGCCTAAAATTAAGGAGTGACCATTGCTACCATGATGAAAATTAAAAAAATATGGGGTTTTGTTAGATGTATAAAATAAGGAAATCGGTTCGCCCCAATGATTATTTTTCATGCTTCCAGCAGGGAAATTACTTAGTGAGCCAAAGCCTCCAAAGTTTGCTGTTGTTGTTGAGTTTTTTCTTATTAGATGAAAAAAGTTGCCAGGTAATTGTGACCAAAAGCAATTTTCCATATAAACGTTTTCTCTAACACATGTTAGGCCAAATGAGATTAAGATTTTTAAAGATTTTTCAACGTTGACTTTTAGCTCTTCAACAGATTTAGCTAGAATATTTACCATTAATTGCTGCCTACCAAAGGCCGTCATTTTATCATGTTCAAAATCAATTAAAGTATCAATCTTGAGGTCTCTTGCAAATGCTTTGTCACCACCAATTTTGATATTTTTTTGATACTTAGTTAGCTTTTCAATTGTTTCTTTAGGATCTACAAAACTTAATGACTGTGTGATAATAAATTCCATTGGCAATTGAAGGAATTTATTAAGTAAATTTGTTGATACGTCAGTATATTCTTTTATGGAGAATAGAGATCCATGATAACTCTCAGTTCTGTTTGAAATATAATAAGAGTCGCTTCCAAAGGCCATTTTACTTTGGATTAAGTCATCCGAAATATCATTTTCTTTTAACTTAAAATGATTCTGATTTAGATTGATTATTTTGCTTAAGAAGCGAAGTGGTTCTGAATAATATATGCCCTCAGACTTGTAAATAGCAAGCTTCCTAGCTCCGAAATTGTTTAAATCCTTTAAAATATTATTCGTGACTTTAGTTAAATCTTCATGATTTTTTTGTATCTCTTTTCTTACGCTATGTTTTAGCATTGTAAATGAGAACTTTGAAATAAAGCTTCCTTTTCCTATTTTTAAAGCTGGCTTAGCTTCATGGATTATTGTTAAAAAAAGCTCGTTAACAAATTTATTTTCCCACTTATGAAGCTTGTTCCATTGCTGATCTAGTTCTTCGCAGAATTTGTTTTGAAATTCTCCTTTTGGTCTCAGGCTTTTTTTCTTTCTTATTGTGTGTAGATATACTGCGAAAGTACTTTTTTCGATGTTTTTTGATATTGCCTTTCTAATTGTAGTTTTTAAATCGGCTTTATCTTTTCCAACTAACTCTTGGGCAAAGCCTGTTATTTTTATGGTCTGTAATAAATGATTGTTTTTAAGAAGAATTGTTTCGCCATCAACGTGACAAGTATAGGGTATAAAATCAGGAGGAGGGAGTTTTAGTTTTATTTTTGATGGCTTCTTTTCCTGATCTTTCATAATGAATAAAAAAAAGCAGCCTCTCGAAAGAGGCTGCCTAAAATAAGATTTAAATTTTAACTTACAGCCGTAGAGCCAGTTAACTCTTCAGCTTGACAGCTACTTTGGTCAGCTCCTAAACCTTCTACGATTGTAGTTGCACCAAAGATCGCACCAATACCTAATACGGTTGCGATAGCAACACCCCATGATACTTTTCCAAGGAATAATGAAATGCCAATAAAAATAACAGCAAATGCAGCGATAGTTCTACCTACACCACCTTGTACAATTGACAAAGCATTACATAAAATTTGTTCTAAATCACCACCTGTACCAACAGCTGCACCACCTGTTGCAAAAGCAGGGTCGGTGATTACCATTGCAGCCATTAGGCCAAAGGCGATAGTTAAAATATTTGATAAAGAAAACTTTTTATCAAATGTTTTCGAATAAGTCGACATTAGTTACCTCAATTTAAAATTTATAAATATTAAAAAAAGCTTTAGAAGCCCTTAGAGAATTTATATTAACATAAATTAAAAAATAAAGAAGTAATTTGTGAATTTAACTTGATTCTTTACGAAGAATTCAACCTTTCCTATAAGGTATTTTTAATTAAAAAGATATAAACTTTAATTGATTTATTTGAACATTACAGTTTCTAAGAATATCTTCAAATAATTTCTGCTGGACATAGATAAAGCTGCTGGAGAGGCTTGGAGCACTAGTTTTGATAAATAGTATTTTACCATTTTGATTTGATTTTAACTTGTAAGGTTGTGAAACATTAGCTATTTCTTTGGAGGTCAAATTTGACCAATGCTCTTTTATAGAAAAAAGTTGCAAATCTTCAGTTTTTAGGCTGTTTTTATAAAAATTATCAATAGAGTTATTAATCTTATGCATTTTTTAAAGTTACTTTTCGCAAGGCCAATTTTTATAGTTTTATTTCTTATAATCACGTTACTTATCATAATTGTCTTTTATAAAAGAGGCAAATTAAATAAGGTTTCAATTAACAAAATAATAGCATTTATTGCTTTTGGAGTTATTTTTTCACTTGGCTTATTTTATTATAATTCGATATCTAGCAAAAAAACTTCATATCAGCCTGCAAGAATTATTGACGGCCAAATAACTAAATAAATTTATGTCTGATATTAAGTCAGTAATTAAACAAGATCCTATCATAATTGAGCTTCAAAAGATTTTTGCAAAAAAAATTGATAAATTTCGTATTGTTGGAGGTTATGTAAGAAATTTAATTATAGGTTCAGTTAGGTCTGATATTGATATTGCTACTACTTTTGATCCAGAGCAATTAAAAGACTTTTTGATAAATGAGTCTGTTGAGTTTTTTGAGATTGGCGGAAGCTATGGTTCTTTGGGTATAAAAGTTTTGGGTGTAAATATTGAAATTACTTCAACTCGTATTGATATAAAATCTTATGGAAGGCAGGCAGATGTCCAATATATAGCTGATTGGGAAGAGGACTCCAAGCGACGTGATTTTACCATAAATTCATTATATTTAGATTTTAATGGTGAAATTTATGATTATCATAACGGCCTCCAAGATATCAAAGATAATATAATTAAATTTATAGGTAATCCACAGGCTAGAATTAACGAAGATTATCTAAGGATCCTGCGCGCTTATAGATTTGAGTCACAGCTAAAAAACTTCCAGATCGATCCAGATCAAACAAAATTCTTGGTTGATAATATAAATTCTCTTAGCCATCTTTCGAAAGAGCGAGTTAAACAGGAGTTGTTCAAAATTTTTCAATCTTCTGATGCAATTAAATATTTGCATTATTTTTCTGATATTGGCTTGCTTAATGTCTTAAAGCTTGGTTTGAATGCTGATGTTTCATTAATGCCAAAATGGCAAAAGGTTGAGAAATCGCCCATTTTGTTTTTAGCACTTACATGTGAAAATGATTCTTTGGATTCTCTAAAGCGAATGCTTCTGCTTTCAAATAAGGAGTTTAAGATTTTACAAATATTGCAATCTTATAAGATTGGCAGCATCTTGCGAGCTGATTTATGTCGAATAATTTCCGAATATGATTTAGTTTTGGCAAAAAAAATTTTAGAACTTAAATTTTGTTTGAGTGACATGTCAGAGAATGAATTGTTAACTAAATTAAGTTTTGTTGAAGAATTTAAAGCCAAAAAATTTCCAGTTTCTGGAAATGATATTAAGCAAATTGGCGTTAATGATGGACTAGAAATTGGCAAGCTGATAAAATATGCTAAAGCAGAATGGTATAATTCTGAATGTAAGATTGGGAGATCAGAATTGATTGATTTGATTAAAGCTAATATTTAACCAAATCAATCAAATAAATCTCTGTTAAACAAGCTTCATTAATTCTTGTACTTTTGAAACTGAGTTTTTGAATTCTTGATCTTCTGTTTCTGTTAAATCTAGCTCAATAACTTTTTCAACGCCATTGGCGCCAATAACTACTGGTGTACCAACATAAGTACCTTTAATACCATATTCGCCATTAAGAAAAGCTGCGCAAGGTAAAATTGCTTTTTGATCATATAGATAACTTTCAGCCATTTTTATAGCTGAGGATGCTGGCGCATAAAATGCAGAGCCAGTTTTAAGTAATTTTACTATTTCAGCACCTCCATCTCTAGTTCTTTGAGCTATTTCTTCAACTCTTTCTTGAGATATCCAGCCCATTTTGACAATCTCTGGTAAAGGAATCCCAGCAACTGTTGTATATCTAATTAGAGGAACCATAGAATCGCCATGTCCTCCTAAAATAGTAGTATCAATATTTTCAACTGAAACATTAAGCTCAGTTGCTAAAAAATGTTTAAATCTAGCAGAATCTAAAACGCCTGCCATTCCGACAACTTTTTGAGGAGCGAAACCTGTTGTTTGTTGCATAACCCAAACCATAACATCTAAAGGGTTGGTTATAACAATAACAAAGGCATTAGGGGCATGCTCTTTAATGCCATTTCCAACAGACTTTATAATGTCAGTGTTGATTTTTAATAAATCGTCACGACTCATTCCAGGCTTTCTTGGAATCCCTGCGGTAACTATAACTACATCAGCACCAGCGATATTACTATAGTCATTGGTTCCAGATAATGCATTGTCAAAATTTTCAACTGCACCACTTTGAGCAATATCTAATGCCTTTCCCATCGATCTTTCAGCTGTAAGATCAAGTAATACCACATCTCCTAAGTTTTTTAATGCTGCTAGATGAGCAAGTGTACCGCCAATATTTCCAGCGCCAACTAATGCAATTTTATTTTTTGCCATGATAAATAATTGAGTTTTATATTAATAAAAGAAATGGTCTTATATTAATAAAACAAATTTTCTCAAGTAAAAATCTAAAATTGATCAATGAAAATTAGTTTTGGCTTAATAAGCTTTTTAACAAATTGTTTGTGAGGATAAACAATAATGCTAATTCTGTGTCATCGACTCAAAAAATTGAGGGTTAGATTTTGTTTTCTTTAGTTTTTCAACTAAAAACTCCATAGATTCTATAGTGCCCATCGATCCAATAATTTTTCTTAAAACCCACATTTTGTTTAAAATATCTTTTGGCACTAATAGGTCTTCTTTTCTAGTACCTGATCTATTAATATCAATAGCAGGGAAAATTCTTTTATCGGCAATTTTTCTGTCTAAAACAATCTCAGAATTACCGGTTCCTTTGAACTCTTCAAAGATTACTTCATCCATTCTTGAGCCGGTTTCAATTAAGGCAGTTGCAATGATTGTCAGGGATCCTCCGTTCTCAATATTACGAGCAGCGCCAAAAAATCTTTTTGGCCTTTGTAATGCATTAGAGTCAACACCACCTGTTAAGACTTTTCCAGAAGATGGCACTACGGTATTATATGCTCTTGCAAGCCTTGTTATTGAATCAAGTAAAATAACAACATCTTTACCTTGTTCGACTTTTCTTTTTGCTTTTTCAATAACTAGCTCTGCAAGTTGAACATGTCTTGATGCTGGTTCATCAAACGTTGAAGAAACTACTTCGCCATTTACTGATCTTGCCATATCTGTTACTTCTTCTGGTCTTTCATCGATAAGTAAAACTATTAATTCACATTCAGGATTGTTTTCAGTAATTGCATGCGCAATGTTTTGCATTAATACAGTTTTTCCAGTTCTTGGGGGTGCTACAATTAGAGCTCTTTGGCCTTTCCCAAGAGGTGATACTACATCAATTACTCTTGTGCTGAATTCTTTAGATTCAGACATTTCCATATTTAATTTGGAATTTGGGAAAATAGGTGTCAAATTGTCAAAATTTGTTTTTCTTTTCGCTTTTGAAGGGTCTTGAGTATTGACAAATTCAGCTTTTGACAAAGCGAAATATCTTTCCCCTTTCTTTGGGGATCTAATCTCTCCAGATATTAAATCTCCTGTTCTAAGGCCTAATCTTCTGATTTGATTTGGGGAAACATAAATATCATCAGGTCCTGACATGTAATTTGTTTCAGGTGCTCTTAAAAAGCCAAAGCCGTCATTTAAAACATCTAATACTCCGCCGCCAACAATTCTGTTACCTTTATATGCATGTTGTTTTAGAATTTGAAATAATAGGTTTTGTTTAATTAATGTGTCAGCATTCTCAATTCCAAGCTCTTGAGCTATTGCAACTAAATCAGATGGAGATGATTTCTTTAAGTCATCAAAAGCAATTGTTTCTCTAGGTGTTTCTGGCTCCGTATTTTCTGAAGGCTGTGGTTTCTCATTTGCTCCTTGATTATTATGTTCTTTAGGAGCGTTGTTTTTGTTTGGTTTTGGGGCTGATGAGTTATCAGCTTGCTTTTCGTTGTTCTCGCTAGTAACAGCTTGGTTTTGATCATAGCTAGCTTTGTTAGTTTCGCTAGTTTCTGAATCATTTATAATCTCTGTAGTCTTCTTAGGTGAAAAGATTCTACGGACGGTTCTTCTCGTACCGGTAACTTCTTTAGTCATAGTGCTTTGATAATTGTCTTGGAAAATTTAATTGAAACGTGTTGTGTTAATAGTGGTTGATTCTTAGCTTGTCAATAAAGTTTTTTAACTTTGGTAATTAAAATGGTTTAACAACCGCCATTATAACGATAGCAAACAAACAAGCTGTTGGAACTTCATTTACAATTCTAAAAAATTTAGAAGAATATTTATTTTTATCATAAAAAAAGTCTTTTCTAATCTTGGCAAGAAAACCATGAAAGCCGGCAAGAATTATAATGAATGTTAGTTTGACATGAAACCATCCGCTTTTCATTAAAATATCACCATTGATTTTAATTAATAAAATACCGAAAATAAATGTAAGTATCATTGCCGGATTCATAATAAACCTTAACAATTTTCTTTCCATAACCTTAAGCATTTCAGAGCTTTCGGAACCTTTTTTTGCTTCAGAGTGATAAACATATAAGCGAGGTAAATAGAATAAGCCTGCCATCCAAGCAACAAATGAAATTATATGAAAAGCTTTAATCCAAAGGTAATAGGTAACCATATTTTATATTATAAATGCAATAGTTTTGAATAATGTATAATGTATAAAATAGATTTGTAAGGCATATTTACCAAAAAAATAAACACTTAAATTAAAAAATATTTTAATTTTATCATTTAGATATACTTTTTTCTCTTTTAGAAACTCCTTAATTTTAATTATAAAAGATGTTTCTTTAGTCTTATTTGCCACTTTTTTTTGATTTATAAAGCTGGGTTTAAAGTTTTTGTTATGAAATGCTGGAAATTGATAATGTTTAAAAGGAGTTTTGCTCATTATTACAAAAGTAGTAAATATTAAGCTCATTAGAAACAAGGTGTCATTTGTTATATTGCATAAAATATTTAGAGAGCCGAAATACATTAATGCAAAAGCGATAATAAAAAAATCAGAGTTTTCATGTTTAGTTCTGACAATGTGGCCAAGAATATATGGAATGAATGCCAGAAATGAATATTCGAGCATAAAAAGATGCGGGAAAAGTATTACGTTAAAAAACATGATAACTAAAACATCCGAAATATTTAGTCGCCAATTATAATCACTTAAGGCTAAATTAAGAAATCTTAGAAAATATAAGCTTATTAGAATATTGGGGGTGAATTCATCAGATAAGATGAAATTTAGAACAATAAGAGCTACTCCAAGGGTAAGCAAATTATTATCAGTTTTTTTGCAGTTTGAGAAAGCTATCAAAAAGAAAAAAATTGGAGCTGCAGCTCTACCAATAATCCTAAGTAAGTTCTGCTCAGGTAGAAAGTAAGCTCCAATATGATCAATTATCATTAAGATAATTGCAAAAGCTTTTAGGGCATCGTAGTTAAAGTTTCTAGTTCTATAAAGTGCCTTATTAAAAAACATTCAAAATTAAAATTTTTAGAATATCTACGCACAGAATCCTAATTTTGCGATTGATCAACTAATTTGTTTTTAGTGATCCATGGCATCATTTTTCGAAGCTTTGCTCCAACTGCTTCTATCCTATGCTCTTTTGCATTATGCCTCATTTCGTTCATATTAGCAAAATTATTTTTTGCATCGGCCATATATTCTTTTACAAATTCACCATTTTGAATTCTTGAAAGCACTTCTTTCATGCGGTTTTTAGCTCCTTCATCAACGACTTTTGGACCAGAGGTAAAGTCACCATATTCAGCAGTGTTGGATATAGAATATCTCATATTTGCTATTCCACCTTCGTAAATTAAGTCTACAATTAACTTAGTTTCATGTAAGCATTCAAAATATGCCATTTCTTCTGAATATCCTGCTTCAACTAATGTTTCAAAACCAGCTTTAATTAAGCTTGTTAAACCTCCACATAGAACTGCTTGTTCACCAAATAAGTCAGTTTCACATTCTTCTTTGAAAGTGGTTTCAATTGTTCCAGAACGACCGCCTCCAATTGCCGAAGCATATGAAAGTGCTAATTCTTTGGCAGTTCCTGATTTATCTTGAGCAATCGCAATTAAGCATGGAACTCCTCCGCCTTTTTTATATTCTCCTCTAACAGTATGACCTGGGCCTTTAGGAGCAACCATAAATACATCAAGATCTTCTCTAGGAGTTATAAGGTTGAAATGAACGTTAAGGCCGTGAGCAAACATAAGAGCTGCTCCTTGTTTGAGATTATCTTTAAGTGAATTATTATATAAATCAGCTTGATTTTCATCAGGGATTAAAATGCAATTAACATCTGCCCATGCTGCTGCTTGTTCAGCATTAAGAACTTCAAAACCAGCTTGCTCAGCTTTTGCAACTGAGTTAGATGACTCTCTTAATACTATTTTTACATTTGTAGCCCCAGAATCACGCAAATTTTGTGCGTGAGCATGAGCTTGAGATCCGTAGCCATAAATAGCTATGTTTTTGCTTTTAATTAATTCTTGGTTTGCATCTTTATCGTAATATATATTTAATGACATAGCTTTAACTGTTTGTTTTAGTTGAAATATCAGTTATTAATGTGTTAATAACGCTGGCATATAATTTATGCTCGAAATCTCTTTAGAATATTTATATATAATTTGCAATGTCAAATATAATGCAATACTACCAGGCTCAATTTAACCAGCTCATTGATTTATATCAAAAAGATAAACTGCATTCTGCCTTATTAATTTGTGGAGCTGAAGGAAGCTATGTTGATGATTTTTGTCGAGATTTAGCCTGCAAAATTTTAAACTTTGATGTCAGTAAAGAATTTTGTCCTGATATCAAAATCGTAAATTACGATAATTCTAAGGCAAAAAAACAGATTGCAGTTGATGAGATAAGGTCGATAAATAGCTTTATGCATCAAACCTCTTATTGTGGAGGCCCAAAATTTGTCATTATTAATAGTGCTAATCATTTAAATAATAGCTCTGCAAATGCTTTGCTTAAAATCCTTGAAGAACCCCCTATAAATAGTTATTTCTTATTAGTTTGTCACAATAAAGACAATCTTATCGATACTATAAAATCCAGAACTATATCGATTCAGCTCCCGATATTAGATGCCGATGATACAGAGAAATTGCTATCTCAAAAATTATTTGATGTCGATCCAATATCTATAAAACAAGCTGCGGCTATTTATCCAGGTTCAATTGAGTTAGCTGAAAAATATATAGATCTTGATCTTGCAGAGATATTTCAGCAAATTGAGCATTTAAACAGTAATACTCATGCTCTTGATATAGAAGAAATATTAACTAAAGTTGATTTAAAAGATGATTTTGTTTTTAACTCACTTACAAAAATAATATATCATTTGTGTCATCAAAAATTACTCCCTCAAAAATCTGAAGCTGATATGTTTGCAGGTTTGTCAGAGGAGAAAACGAATCAATTATTATCTGAAGAATTGGTAAAGTTCATTGATAATTTCACCACAAACTTAAATGAATTAAAAATCTATAATCTAGACAAAGTAAATTTTTTACGCATTTATTTAAGCCAATTTAGAAAATTATAATCATGAAAAATTTCTATATAACCACACCAATTTATTATGTTAATGATAAACCTCATATTGGTCATGCTTATACAACTTTAGCATGTGATGTGATCGCAAGATTTAAAAGACTAGACGGGTTTAATGTAAAATTTCTTACTGGTACTGATGAACATGGTTTGAAAGTTGCGCAATCAGCTGAGAAAAATTCGGTTGATCCGCAGAGCTTTACCGATCAAGTATCTCAACATTTTAGAAATCTTGTTGAGAAGATGAATTTTTCTAATGATGATTTTATTAGGACAACAGAGCCGAGGCATAAAATATCAGCTCAAGGTTTTTGGAAGCTCCTCGAAGCTAAAGGTTATATTTATAAAGGTAAGTATTCAGGGTTTTATTCAGTTCGTGATGAAGCTTATTATGCTGAGGAGGAATTAATTAATGGGAAAGCCCCAACTGGTGCAGAAGTTGCCTGGCATGAGGAAGAGACTTATTTTTTTAAATTATCAGCTTTTCAAGATAAATTATTAGAATTTTATCAGAATAACCCTGATTTTATTAGCCCAAAATCACGTTATAATGAAGTAGTTTCATTTGTTAGAGGGGGCAAAGTATATGTTAAAGATGCACTAAAGGATTTGTCGGTTTCAAGGACTTCATTTGATTGGGGTATAAAAGTTCCCTCTGATCCAAAGCATGTTATGTATGTTTGGCTGGATGCTTTAACTAATTATCTTTCAGCAATTGGGTTTCCTGATACCAACACGAATGATTATGTAAATTTCTGGCCGGCTAATATTCATGTTGTTGGTAAAGATATTTTAAGATTCCATGCTGTTTATTGGCCAGCTTTTTTAATGGCTGCAGAACTTAGTATACCAAAAAAGATATTTGCTCATGGTTGGTGGACAAATGAAGGTGAAAAAATTTCTAAATCTTTGGGTAATGTAATTGATCCATTTGCTGTTGCTGATGAATTTGGTTTAGATCAAATGCGTTATTTTCTATTAAGTCAGGTGGTTTTTGGTAATGATGGAGATTTCTCTAAAGAGGAGTTAATAAGAAAGACTAATTCAGATCTTGCTAATAATATTGGTAATTTAGCGCAAAGAATATTGAGCATGGTTTTCAAAAATTGTGAGGCTAAAATTCCTGAGAATTCTAACCTTAATTCAGAAGATGATGAATTAATAAATTACGGGTATAATTTAATTAATATTTTACGCCATCATATTGACGCTTTAAATTTTTCTGAATACTTAGCCGAGGTCATTAAATATAGTAACTCTATAAATGAATATGTGGATAAAATGGCGCCATGGCAATTAAGAAAAACCGATCAAGATAGGATGCAATCAGTTTTATATACTGTTTTAGAAACACTTCGTTTAATTGCGATATATTTATCATGTGTGATGCCAGATTCTGCTCAAAAAATCTTTAATAGTTTAGGGGTAGATGATGAGAAATACGCATTTAAGCATTTAAATGCTAATTTCAGGCTTCGTTCTGGAACCTCAATATCAAAACCTAACCCTGTTTTTAAGAGGTATTTGTAATGCGGTCAGCTCTTAGTATTATGGAGTTAGTAGTTGTCATAATAATGCTTGGGATTTTGACAACTGTTGTTATGTACAATAAAGAGTTTAAAAGTGCAGCACAAGTTAGAGCGGCTATGAAACAATTTATTGATTATCAGGCTGATATAAATAATTTTAGATCTAGATTTGAATCTTTGCCTGGTGATTTTGAAAGAGCATATGATTTCTGGCCAGATAAATGTGCATCAGAAACTCAATGTAATGGTGATGGTAATGGTCTTATTGACTCATATAAAGAATCTCATTTAGCTTGGTTACACTTGGCTGATGCGGGTTACATAAGTGGAAATTACACTGGGCAAGGTTATCAAGATAATAACACTTCAAGAGAAGGTGTTAATGCACCTAGTGGTGCTATCAGTGAGACACAATTATCCCTAACTAATCCAACTTATGATTTCTTAGCGAATCGAAACTTCTTAATAATGGGTAGTTTTAAATCAGGAGATCTAGGATATGGAGGAGGAATATCACCAATTCAAGCTGCAAGAATTGATGAAAAAATTGATAATGGTCTTCCAACAGGAAGATTATCTGGAAGAAATGGCTTTGTAAATGGAAGCTTTGACTCAGGTGAGTGCTTAATTTCTGACGCAAATATTATACTTGCTAATACCGATGATTTAAGTCAGTCGTTTTACAATGAAAATCTAGGTAATCTAAAACATTGTATTTTAGCATACCGGTTGGATTAATAATAGGCTTTAAAAAGCTTTAAAAATATGTCATAATAAATTTTTGAAGGTTTATTATGATTCCAGAAGAATCAAATACAAAATATGAGGCTGCTGAAGTATCTCATTTTGCCGTTGGAACAGCAGAAACAGTTGGTGAATTTGGTAAAGGCATGGCAGAGGCCTTAGAAGGAGGTGATAAGTCCAGCACCCTCACTAGTAAAGCTGCTGATGTTTCTGTTGCTGCTATGCGGAATGCTGGTATTAGTTCAAATACCATAAAGTCGGTCGGAGTAGGCTCAGCTGGATCTTTGCAAATTGTCGGAGGTGTTTATGCTGCTTACAAAGGTTTCTCCTCATTAAGAAATGCGTCCGGTATCGAGCTTAGCCCTGAATCTGTTGAGAATGCGGTCAAATCCTCAGGTATTTCATTAGATGAAGTTCAAATGGAGGCATTACAAAAGAACTTTAAACAAAGCTTTAGAGAACAGGGGATTACATCAATTGGTAATTTTGTAAATACGTCTTTTAGAAATAGTGATAGTAAAGATATCGAGAATAAATTCCAAACAGCTATAAAATCTGGTTTGAGTAAAATGGGTATAGTAGGTGAAGCTCTTGATATTGCCGCAAATAGTATTTTAGCGCCTATCTCTAAAGATCTTGGTTTTGATAGAGAAGACGGACAATTAAAATCTTTAACAAATTTTAATGATCGTTCTAAAGTTGTAACAAAGGCAATCCAGCCAAAAGATTTACAAGTATTCACCCAAGGAAATCCTGCAAAGTTATTTGAGGCATTAGAAGCTAGTGGAGTAATAGAAAATGGTCAAGTTCGAAAGGCCCCTGATAATGTTGATATGTCGGCTATTTTTAAAATGGCTGGAGTTGATCAAAAAGGAATGGCGTTAGCACAAAGCTTTTTATCTTCAAAAGCAAATGGAGTTGCTGAAGTTCCTACATGGACTAATGCAGTAAACAGTAAGGAAAAGGCCGAAAGTGCTATGGTAGGAACTATGGGGCTTGCTTCTATAACAGCTGGAGCTTTGGTTTTGGTTGCGGGTTTTGCTGGTGTAGCAGCATTGGCGGCAGCGTCTTTTGGAATTGCTGTAACTGGCCTAGCTGTTACAACTTCTATTGTCGCACGTGATATATATAAAGATTCCAAGGCATCAAAATCAAATTCACAGTTGGCAAATGCTCATAAAGAATTAGCCAATACAGTTGGCAAGTCTAATGATGGTTTGTCTAAAGAACATGAGCTAAAAGCTGAGATGTTTGAAAATAAAGCAAAGCAAAGCCAAACTCAAACTCTTGGTGGATCAATGTTTATGGCTTCTTTATTATTGACAGCCGCTTCTATGGTTTTAGCTGCAACAGGAGTTGGCGCTGTTGCAGGCCTTGCTATTGCTGCTGTGGCTTCATTTGGAGTTGGTGTTGGTGCGACAATTTATGCAAAATCAAATTATGGTGCCAAAGTTGATAATTTATCAGCACAAATTCAACAGCAACAAACAGGAGTCGGAAAAGATCAAATGTTAAACCCTATAGATTTGCTACAAAATTTATCACAGGATCCAAAAATGCAAGAAGTGGCTAATAATACTATTAATTTTCTTAAAGATCCTAAAAATGTGGAAAGAGCAACAGAAGTGGCTCAGTCAATGATCAAAGGTTTTCAAGATGGAAAGGATATAAACTCAATCCTAAAGGAGGGAGAAGAAAAATGGGATAGCTTAAATAAAGAATCAGGGCTTGGTAGTGATGGTAAGGAAAGTACTGATGTTGATCTTAATCAAAGTAAGTCAAATGTATCTCAGGGGCAAGAATCAGGGCTTGGTAGTGATGGTAAGGAAATTACTGATGTTGATCCTAATCAAAGTAAGTCAAATGTATCTCAGGGGCAAGAATCAGGGCTTGGTAGTGATGGTAAGGAAAGTACTGATGTTGACCCTAATCAAAGTAAGTCAAATGTATCTCAGGGACAAGAATCAGGGCTTGGTAGTGATGGTGACAAGGATGTTGAAAAAATTTTAGATCAAAAAAAGAATGAGATAATTGATCCCTCAGCTGGTATAGATCGCATGGATACTACTAATAGTCTTTTCGCTAATCATTCTTCTAATAAAGGTACAGAATTTGATCCATTAGCTGCACAAAATATAAATGAAGTTGAAAATGTTGAGGTTAACAATGGCAATAATATTGCACCAACAACAGCAATGAGTGAACCTAGAGAGGAAGGCAAAGGGGTCCAAAGATGACTAAAAATACTGATTTCAGTAAAAGAGTTCTTGGTAAAAACTTAAATGCCGGACAAAGGGCACATATTATTGGTGGAACTGCTGAAAATGCTGCTGCAAATACATCTCAGTTAAGTAAAGTAACCAATTTAAAAAATGTAGGCTTTACCTCTCAACAAGGAGTCCTAAATGGGATAAGTGGTTCATTATTAATGGCTGGTGGAGCTTTTACTATTATGAAAGCTGTCAAATTAATGCGTTTAGCTTCAGGGCTTAGTGTAAATAATGAGGTTGTAGAAAAAGCTGTAGATAAAATTTCAGAAGGTCAGAGTCAGGAGGTAATTGATAGCTTTACTAAATCCCTAAAAACAAAGCTTCAAGAACAACAATTTACAGATAAAAAAGGCTTTGTTTCCTTTGCGCGTAGGAATCCCCTCGACGATTCTTCCTTAAGGGCTCAAGACTTCAAAAAAGCGGTTAATAATGCCCTTGATGAACACAAGCAGGCTTTCAAAAACATAAGTGAACAGGATAAAAATCGTCTTATAAAATCATTAGCACATGATCTTGGATTTGTTGTTAATGATAAAATATCATCATTAGAATCTTATGATCCTGGAATTCACAAAAATATTCTAAATAATGCTTATAATTCAAAGGATCCAGCAATATCATTTGTTGGCAATAATCAATCTCAGTTTATTAAGGCTCTTGAAGCAAGTGGTATAGTAGAAAATGGTCAGGTTATTAAAGCTCCTTATAAATCAGAAATTAAAGCATGTTGTAAGATAGCAAATATAAAAGATGTTAAAGATGAGGATTTAAACAAGGCTGTAGAATATTTCGCACAGAAGTCTGATGCAGTTTCAGTTGTTCCAACATTTACTAATTCTGTAAATATGAATAAAAAAATTGAGGCTGGTTTTGTTGGAACTGTTGGTACAGTTTCTGTGATATTGGGTGCAGTGGCTTTTTTAGCTATGTTCTCTGGATTCGCAGCAATAGCTGCAGCTTCATTAAATGTTGCTTTTGTTGGTATAGCTGTTGGCTCAAGTTTGGTAGTAAGGGATATCTTTAATGAAGGTAAAGAAAGCATCGAAAACCATAAATTAAAAATGGCTCATCAAAATTTAAAAAAAGAGGCTTTAGTAAAGCTTAATAATGAGAATTTAAGTCCTGATGAAAAAAAATCTTTAAGAGACGAGATGGTTGAGCATAGAATGCAAGAAACTCTATTTAAAACCAAATATAAAGAAAATGGATTAGTTTCAGGTGCAAATGCCATTTTCTTAGGTTCTATTGTTCTTGCAATGATTGCAACATTAGGAGTTGTATCTGGAGGAGCTGTAGGAATGATTGCTATTGGATCTGTCGGTGCCTTTGGTGTTGGAGCTGGAATAATGGTGGCAACAAAAAGTCATTTTGCTAATGCAGTTAATGACATAAAGCAGGATATTAAGACTTTTGAAAATTTATCAAAAACATCTAATAAAGAACTTACTTCGCTAGATACTGAAAAAAGTTTACAAGATTTAGCTCAAAAATATTGTAATCACGAGCAAGATATTAAAAGCGCTCTTGATAAAATAACAAGCTCATCGTGCAAAGCTGATACAACAGAGGTTGTAAAAAAACAAGACAACAAATTCAAAGCAATAATCAATGGTGAATTAGATAAAGATTTAAGTAATGTTGAATTAGGTTGTGATAAGAAAAAGAGTGTTTCCGCGCCTCAAAATCGAAGTGTTCGTAGTGAAGTCTTTTCTCAAAATTGTCGATAAAATAATTGATTGAAAAAATTGTATAATTTTATATCATTAGGCAAATTTAATATTATGTTAAGTTTGTAAAATAAATTTAAATTAGTACAAAAATGACAAAGAAATACTTTGGAACTGATGGTATTAGAGGGTCGGCTAATGAAGGGAAAATAACAGCTGATAAAATTTTAAAAGTTGGTCAGGCTGTTGGTGTTAAGTTTCAAAGGGGAGAGCATACTCATAGAGTCATAATAAGCAAAGATACAAGATTATCTGGATATATGATTGAAAATGCTTTAACCGCGGGTTTAATTTCTGTTGGTATGGATGTTATTATTCTAGGGCCTATGCCCACTCCTGCTGTTGCTATGCTAACCAAATCTATGCGCGCTGATCTTGGTGTTATGATATCAGCTTCACATAATCCTTATCATGATAATGGTTTAAAGTTTTTTGGTCCTGATGGTTACAAATTATCAGATTCAATCGAAAATGATATTGAGTCTTTAATGGAAGAAGATTTATCTCAATATTTGGCAGAATCTGACAAAATTGGTAAAGCCACACGAATTGATGATGCTTCCGGAAGATATATTGAATTTGTTAAAAATACGTTCCCACGTGAATTATCTCTTGAGGGGCTAAAAGTTGTAATTGATTGCGCAAATGGTGCTGCTTATAAAATTGGCCCAACAATTCTTTGGGAATTAGGAGCTGAAGTTGTTGCAATGGGAGTAACGCCTAATGGTTTTAATATTAATGATAATTGCGGTGCTACTGCTCCATTAAGATTGGCTAAAGCTGTCACAAAAAATAAAGCAGATATTGGTATAGCTCTAGATGGTGATGCTGATCGTTTAATTGTTTGTGATGATAAAGGTAATATTATTGATGGAGATCAAATTATTGCTCTTATTTCTGAAAATTGGCATGAAAATAACAAATTGAAAGGTGGTGGTGTTGTCACAACAAAAATGTCGAACTTAGCACTTGAACAATATTTAAAAAATATAGATTTAACTCTTGCACGAACCAATGTTGGTGACCGTTATGTAACTGAATATATGCGTGAAAAAGGGTTTAATATTGGTGGTGAACAATCAGGTCATATTATTTTAAGTGATTATTCAACTACTGGAGATGGCTTGGTAGCAGCACTCCAAGTTTTAGCTTGTATTCAAGAGAAAAGGCTTAAATCTAGTCAAATTAGTAATTTGTATAATCCAATGCCGCAAATTCTAAGAAATGTAAAATGTGAAGCTAATATTGATTTATCGCAACCTGCAATTGTTGAGGCAATTGAAAATGCTGAACAGCAATTGGCTGAAAATGGCAGAGTTCTGGTTAGAAAATCTGGTACGGAACCAATTGTGAGAGTTATGATTGAGGGATTAAAAACAAGCGAAATAACAAAGCTTGCTGATAGCATCGTCGCGGCTATTGAACAAAAATCTGCAATTCCTAACAAAATTACAAAGTTTAAAAATGCCATATCAAATTTTACTGATTGGAGGTTCAGACTCAAGTGGTCTGGCAGGAGTTCAGGCTGATAAATCAATCTGTAACCATTATTATATTAATCCTTCTATTGTTACAACATCAGTAACAGTTCAGGATAATGATAATTTTTATAATCGTTTTGATCAAGATCCTGGATTTATTTATGATTCAATTTGTCATATATTAGATAATTATGAAATTGATTATGTAAAAATAGGCATGCTTGCAAATCTTAATATATGTGAGCAGGTTCATAAAGCTTTAATTAATAGAACCATCAAGGTCATTATTGATCCAGTTATTAGATCTAGTTCAGGCGCTAAGCTTCTTGATGATGATGCATTGAGTTTTGTTAAAAAAAATATCATACCAATGGCGTATTTAATAACCCCGAATGTAATTGAAGCTGAAATTTTAACTGATTTAACTATTAATGATATTAGTTCAATGAAATTAGCCTGTAAATTAATCAAACAAACAGGCGTTAAAAATATCGTGCTCAAAGGTGGGCATTTAGATGATGAGAATTTTGCGACAGATATCTTGTATGATGAGTCAGAATTATTTAAGCTTGAACAATCATTAAGATGCAAAAGCAGGTTAAGAGGTAGTGGTTGTAAATTTGCATCTGCTGTTGCATGTAATTTAATATTAGGAAATGATTTAAAAAAGAGTTTTTTTATTAGTAAAAAATTAATAACCTCTTTTTTCTTTCAGGAGCAGAACCTAGCGGTAAATTAAAAATTTTCGTCTTTGATATTGCAAATAAAGTTTTCTAATGTAAATACTATTCCTTTTAAGTAAGTATAAGCATGAAAAAAGACATACATCCAGATTATCATACAATAACTGTTCTAATGACAGATGGTTCATCATTTCAAACCAAATCTACTTGGGGTAAAGAAGGTGATACTATGACACTTGATGTAGATCCTTGTGCTCATCCTGCATGGGTTGGCGGCGGTGTAGTCGTTAATGAAAATGTTTCTAAGGTTGCAAATTTTAACAATAAGTATGGTGGGCTTAGCTTTATTGGCGCTGCTTCAAAATCAAATAAAACGTCTTAATCCCTGTTCCAGACTCGTATTGGAGTTTGTTGTTTTCCTAAATTCATGATATCATTAAAATGTATGTTTTAGTGATGTATGAATTTTTCAAAAGGACTATCTTCAGTTGAAGGAGTCTTTAAAAGTTTAATTAAAATAAATTCAGATAAGAGTATAACTCCCAAGAATCCCTCATTGTTTAGTCGGGCCTTTAGTGTTTTGTCTAAGCCTAAACATACAATTAAATCACCAATATTTGAATTGGTGAGTGTTACAGATGACAAAAACCAAACTAAAATTTCTAATATTAAAATTGGTGATAATTTATTTTCGCTTCAGGAAGCAAAGTTACAACTACAATCGGGTAAATATCAAAACACAAATTTAGAAACAATAATTAAAAGTTTAGATTTTGGTACTAATCTAAAATCTAAATCTTCATCAGGAGATAAAATTGGTTCTAAGTTATATCGTGATGAAGCAGGTAATGTTTTTCTTGATAAAAAACGAACTCAACAAGTAGCAACAGTTAAGCCAGATTCTGATTATGTAAGAGCAG
>JADHOX010000058.1 GCA_016778805.1 Rickettsiales bacterium | reverse complement strand
GAGTATTCTTGCTCTTATAGCAGTTTATGGGGCAGCAAGACAATATCCTAATAATTTAAATGAATCTCAGTCAATGCGATCTGCACAATTAGGTGCTTATAGTCTAATAGCTCATAATCCTCTAGAATATTTTCATTATAAAACAAGATTTGCTGATATAGAACCCCTAAATACAATAGCAGGTATATTAAATGGAAGCCAAAAGCCAAATGTTGGACAAGTACAGAGAGGTTAAATCTGTAAATTAAGCATCTTGTAGAAGAGTTTTTTTTGACAGCAAGAGTTTTAAGGATATCAGAGATTTTGATTATATTTACAAATTTACTGTCTCTTTATTCCATTCAATTCCACCTTGGATTTTTTGCGTAATTTCGCCATTACGGATAATTAATGTCTCTGGTACTAAGAAAACGCCGAATTTATCTTTTGCAATTTGTTGTTCACTATCAATTACAAAATAGCTATTAGGATATATAGCTTCTTTGTAGTTAATTTTCTCAAGGAATTTTATAGCATCTGATGTTTTCGAATCAATTGAGATGGCAATGATAGCAATATCACCATTTGCCTCATTTAATAATTTAAGCATGGAAGGAAATTCCTTAAGGCATGGTGCACACCATGAAGCCCAAAAGTTTAATAAAATAATCCGGCTATTGATATCCTTAAAGTCAATTTCTGTACCTTCTAAGGTTTTAAGTTTTAAGGTTGTGAGCTCTTGGTTGAGCTCATTAAAATTTGTTCTTTCAAGAACAGTTTGATGATTTTGATTATAATAAAACGCTACAATAAAACTGCAGGTTAAAATTATAAAAATGCTTAATTTATATCTCATTATTCTTTATATTAGTTGGTTTGAAAAAAGTTATCCCAACTCCTAATAGCATTATCATACTGCCAAATATCATGGCCTTTGTTATTGGTTCATTTAGACAAATGGCGCCGCCAAAAATTCCAAATATTGGCACGAGTAAAACCATCGGAATGATTTTATTCATTGCTTCAGTTTTCATTAAATAGCCCCAAATACTATGGGCAATAATTAGACCGAAAATGACGGTGTAAAATAATGAAGTAATTTGTGAAAATGATGCGGATTTAAGGCTATCTAATTGATTATTTTCAAAGATTAATGATAAAATTAAATTCATAATAAAGCTAAAGAGTGATAGCCAGGCAATTAAACCAAGTGGTGACGGAGATTGGAATTTCTTAAGTAAAATACAGTAATAAGCCCAGAAAAAACTAGTGATAACCATTAGCCAAAAGGCAAGTGGGTGAGCATTTATATTGGGAGTATCTGCCAAGATGTAAGTTCCAAACATCGCTAGTATAATACCTAAAATACCGAAGATTGTGGGTTTTTCATGAAAGATAAAAAATGCCAAAATTAATGATATTGGAATACCTAATTGATCAACAACAATTCCAACAGCCGAATCAAGCCCAAGATGCAGTGACCAAAACATAGTACCCAAATGACCAACACCAAATACTAAAGCAATAACAATAATGTTTTTAATTGGTATTGGTGGTTTTGGAAAAAATGGTATTAGTAAAATTGTAGCTAGTAAAAACCTAACAGATAAAATTGCAAATGGTGGCATATTTGTAACGGCTTCTTTAGCTGCTACAAAAATAAAACCCCACAAGGTAACGGTTACAAATGCTAGTAAATATGGGTAAATATTTTGTTTTTTATTCATAATCTAAAATATATATGATTATGATATTATGCATCAATAGCTATTATGTTTTTATTAAGTGAAATAAATTAAGTAATATCATATATTTCTTTTACTTCAGCCAAAGTCTTCAGAAAATCAATGTTAAGATCAATTAATCTTCCTGTTTTAATATCAAATACCCAGCCATGAACAGTTGGATAACTATTTTCAGCATAAAGTTTTTGTATAGATGATTTTTTAATTACATTTACACATTGTTCTCTGACATTAAGCTCGATTAATCGTTCATAACGTTTTTCTTCATCTTGAATATTATTTAATTCATTTTTATGAAGTCTGTATATATCTCTAATATTTCTAAGCCACGGATTTAAAATTCCTAGATCTTGACTTTGCATTGCAGCCTTGACTCCACCACAGCCATAATGACCGCAGACAATAACTTTTTTTACTTTAAGATGTTTTACAGCATATTCAATTACAGCAGATGAGCTTATATCATTATTTGGTATCAAATTTGCGATATTTCTATGCACAAAAACTTCGCCTGGTTTAGCGTTCATCATAGCTTCAGCTGTGACTCTACTATCGCTACAACCAATGAATAAATATTCTGGACTTTGGCCTTGAGATAAATGCTCAAAGAAATCTTCATTAGTGGTTTTATTTTCTGCTATCCATTTTTGGTTGTTTTTAAAAATTTGATCATATTCTAACATAGCTTTTTACCGTAAATTTTGCTTTATTATGCTTATAATCTTAAATCTGTAAATCGATTTTATTTAAGGATTCGATATTTCAATTGGGTCTAAGTGAGCTATAACCTCTGCATCTTCATTTTGACCAAGTTTTGCTTCTAAAGAATCGGCAATTAAATGAGCTTCTCTAAGATTTAGATTAGCATCAACATCGATATGTAATTGGATAAATTTCTTATTTCCAGATCGTCTAGTTTTTAGTTCATGAAAACCAAGAACGCCTTCATGATTATTAATGATCTCAACTAGTTTATTATGCTCAGCTTCTGGTAATTCATGATCCATAAGATTATCAAAGGCTCTTAAGCCAATTTTAACTGCGGTTCTCAAAATATATATGGCAATTATTATCGCAATAAAGGGGTCGATTAAGTTTAATCCTGGTTTTACTGCAAGATAAAGAGAGATAATCACTGCTATATTCAGTAAGAAATCACTCATATAATGGAGTAAGTCAGTCTCGACAATTATCGATTTGGTTTTTTTTGCAATATGTCGTTGAAATAGTATAATTGCTAAAGTTCCAAAAATAGAGAATATAATAATTTTAATTCCTATGACATTATTTGTGATATTTTGTGGAGTTGTTATTTTATGCATTGCTTCATAAACCAGGAATAATGCTGATGAGGCAATAAAAGTTGCTTGAATAAGGCCAACAATATCTTCGATTGATCGATGTCCAAATTTATGATCTTCATCAGCAGGCTTATTAGCATAAATAATAGCCATAATGTTTAAGACTGAGATTATTACATCTAAACCAGAGTCAAGTAATGATGATAACAAACTTACAGAATTAGTAACAATCCAGCCATAAATTTTAACGCTAAATAAAATTATTGAAATTGTAATTGAGAATAAAATAGCATTAAGATTAAGACGATAATGAGTTTTATTGACAGTCATATTTAAATTGTAAAATTTCTTTTTATAAACTTGTTACAGAAATTCAAGTAAAGCTTTGTTTACTTCTTTGGCATTATCAGCAATTGCAGCATGAGAACCATCTAGTGTTTTTAATTTAGCTGATAGAATATTTTTCTGTAAAATTTCAGCACAGCTTTTAGGAATTATTTTATCATCATTTGTTGAGATTATTAAAGTTTTAGCAGTAATTCTTTGAATACTATGTATTATGTCCAAATTAATAATGGCTTCCAAATATTTTATATATGCATTTTTATCAGCAAGTTGCATTTGTTGATAAAATTCTTTTTGTAACTTTGCGTTTTTTGGAAATAGTGAATAAGCGATAATTAAGGCCTGAATTCTAATTGGTAATAGTTTGGCTATAACAACTCTAAATGCTAAATATAGCTTTTGTTTAATCGAGTTTAACGGCAGTTTCGCAAAAGAGTTGATAATTACCAAATTGTTTACAGTTTTAGGGTACATATTAGCAAATTGCATCGCGATAACACCACCTAAAGATAAGCCAATTATTGATGCATCCTCAATATTTAAACTTTTGAGAATTTTATTAATATCCTTGCAAGTATTTAAAATCGATATTTCTTCATTTTGATATTTACTTAAACCAAATCCTAATAAATCAGGTATAATAAGACGAAATCCAGCTTTTATGAGAATATCAATTTGGTATTTCCATGAATCACCATTAACACCAAGACCGTGAATTAAAATTATCGTGTTTTTAGAGTTAGAATTATGATCTTGGAAATATAAATCAATCATACAAAGTAAAATAAAAACTATTTTTATCTATTACTTAAACAATTAGTTTTTATATGAGAAGTTTTTATCAAACTTTATTTGTTCGATTATAATTCTGAAAATAATAATGACTCTATTAAATATATGTGTATATTTATGACATTTTATTATCTTGGTTTAGTTCCCTAAAATTTTTGAACATAAAAATGAGAGAGAGAAGAAAAGTCAAAAAAAAACATATTCATAAGCTTATATCGAAAAATATTAAATCTCCTGAAGAATTAATTAGGTTTTTAAATTCTGATGAATATTCAGTAAATCCAAATCAAAAATTTGACTTTGATATTGAGACAAGTTCATTCTTTTTTGCTTCAAAGGATAATTATTATAATATTGTTTCAGATATAAAAATTCAAAAATCTAACTTCCAACTTTTAAATCATTATGCGATAGGATTATTAACAGTTTTCAAGCTTTTAATTTCTTATCAAGCAAATCTCATAGCTGAGAAATATGATGAAAATCCTGACAGTATTTTAATTGGAGAAAAAGATTCTGTTAATTTGCTTTTATGTTTCTGTATTGCCGTAGCTATAAGGGTACATATTGATCTTAATAATAAAAAGGAGACTTCAAAAATTGAGTTGTGTTTAGCAAAGCTAGATCAAAAAGATATTCATTCTGTTGATCAATTAATAAAGCTTGATTTTAAATTCTCAAAAAATTTCCTTCTTAATTACGCTAGATCCAAAATAGATCAAATTATAAAAGATTTTGAGAGCGAATATGAAAATATTAAAGCATTAAATCAGACTAATGAAATAACGAACAAAAGTAATGATTTTAAGATTACTATTTTTAATCTTTTGAAAAGATGTTCTTTTATAAAAGGTAGGTTTGATTTCAATTTGGTTACGGAACCTTTAAAAGGTTTAGGGCCTGATATTTTTTTTAAAACATCATTGTTAATTGCAAAATTTGACTCTTTAGCGAATTGTATAGTAGCTGATAATTTAGCTAGTTCTCATATGAATGGCAATACTAAACAAGTCGCAAAAAAAAATGGGATGGAAAAAACAGAAAGTCACTTGTTAAAAACTAGATCATATAGATGTTTTTTAAATGATATGAACAGTCTGGTGGATTATAAAATTCAAGAATTAAAATTCCAAAAATTTATCGGATATTTGCAGAGTCAGTATGAAAATTTACAATATGATCATTATCAAAAAGATGTAAGTTATCAGATTCATAAGCTCAAAAAGTTAAAAATATCATTACAAAATGAAATTAGTGAAAAAATAGCTGAGTTCAAAATTTCAAAATTTCAAATTAACCATTTAGAAACTTGGAACTCCGACTTATGCGAGAAAATTAACCAATTAATTTTAGTTTATAATGCAAGAATATTTGCGCAAAATTACTCAAACGTAAATTTAAAAGCGACAGAGATTTTGGTTCGTAACCTTACTCAAAAAGTTAAACAGGAGGTAAAAAAAGCATCAAAAGATAACAGTAGGACTAAAATTTCTAACAATAAATCATCATATGAAGATAAACCTGATCAAGTTTCCGTAATAAGGAGTGCAGAATTATCTGATAAATTTTATGACGTAAGATTTGTTAAATATGTTTTTGAAGAGGTAGATAAAGTATTTAACAATATAAAAAGTTATAATTTAAAAATAAAATATATAGATAGTTTAGGTAGTAGTTATGATACTTTATTGCATCAGTCTTTTTTGCGTGAATATGCAATTAAAAGGTTAAATGATATTATAAATGATCAATATGATTTTATAATTTTAAGATGTAGTAAACATAATGATAAGCTTATTTATTATAATCAGGGATATACAGTTAAAGATGATGCCAGAAATTATTCAAGTAATCAAAATAAACAAGGTTTTAGATATTTGGGACAGGAGTTTGAACAAACACAATATGTTAATGATCAATTTAATATTATTATTAATTCTTTTGAAACTATTGGTTTAAAAGTTGCGATAAAAGGTAGTGCTTTATTCCATCAATTATCAGATATTGATTTAGATAGTTTTTTTAAAATTTCGAAAACTGAAATTGACGAGATTAATGATTTTTTTCAACAAAATAAACCATTTAGCGAGGAATTTATAGGGAAATTTCAAGAGTTATCATTATTGCTTGTTTTTATTAAACAGCAGCAAAATTATCGTTTTTTTGATAATAGTATAAAACCACAATCATTATGTAATTTTAAGTTTAAAAATATTGATATGAGTCTCTATTTTATTGATCGAGAAATAGCTAATGATTATGAATTTTCACCGAGTTCTGGTGAAATCTATAAAAAAAATTTGATAAGAGTATTTTTAGAAAAAAATAAACCTCAATTTGATTCATTCAATTCACATGATTTTTTAGATGAGTTAATAAATGAATATTTAAAAAATATAAAAACATTGGAATCTAAGCTATCAAGTAATTTAGCATTAACACCAGTGTTATCTGAATCTTATCGAGGATTAAATCAATATTTAGTAGCTCATTCTAACAGTAAACAGGTAACTATCGGTAAATAATTAAATTTGATTTATATTTTGAAAAAATCATTTTTTGATTATTATCAATAATTTAACTAATTTACTGAATTATTCAGTTAGTGATATTTTTACAGCTTTAACTTTTCCTCTTTTAGTATCTTCAAACTCAGTGTAAAAAATATTATCACCTTGGTTAAGTGATTCAAAATTTATTCCT
>JADHOX010000057.1 GCA_016778805.1 Rickettsiales bacterium | reverse complement strand
AATAACTTATATGTTATTCTTATTTTTTATTTGATTAAAATTTGTGATTCCAACTAGAAAAATAATTGAGGCCAAAATAAAAAATCCTCCAACTAATTCTTCAAATCTTATTTTTTCTGAATAAAATATTAAACTCCATATTGGAGCGAGTATAACTTCTAGAAGGGCAATTAAACTGACATAAGGACCTAAAATATATTTGGCACTCGATAATAAAAGCAACATACCTAAACCCGTCGTAAATAATCCCATCAAAAATATTAATATCATCGTCTTAGTTTCTATATATAAAGAGATGTTAAATGCCAAAAGGCATAGTACCGTTATTACCAAAGCGAATGTACCCGCAAAGAAACCACCGAAGGCAATTTTATTCGACCCAATTGCCCTCGACGCAACCACAGAAGACGCGAAAAAGAATGCGCCGATTAAGGCTATTATATTTCCGAATGTTTGACTCTCTGTCAGAGAATTTTTAAAAATAAAAATTAGACCAACAACTAAAATTATTAATATAAAAAAAATTTGCTTTGGGAGTTTTTCTTTCAAAAAATATTGGCTCAGTATCGCAGCAAATACAGGTGATACAGACAATATTAATAAACTTGAAGCAACTGAAGAATTTAAGATAGAAAATATATAACAAAAAAAAGAAATGCCCAAAAATAACCCTGACAATATCTCCTTTACATTATTCCTTACTGAAAAAATCCTATCTTTAGGATTGGTGAATAATGAGATATAAAGAAAAAATACAATGGAGACAGATATTGAACGGTAAAACATTATTTGAAATCCCTCAACATCAGTAAAGGAACGCAGAAACAAAACCTCCAAGCTTAAAATAAATGCACCCGATATGGCTAGAATAAAACCAATATTTGTCTGAGAAATATTAAAAATAGACATATGAAAATTTATTTTTCTCTAATTATTTAATTTATGTTTAAAATTAAAAATGAGGTGTTTTACAATTGAGAAAATATTTTTTCTCCAACATTGGGTTTGATGGAATCCTTCATGTTTAAAACACATATTACAAGAAACGCATGCAACTTTGCTAATATATCCTTTTTTAATTTTTAAAACGAGTTCTGGTTCCCGAATAAATGGTCTAGAAAGAGCAAAGAAATCAGCTTTCCCTTCCTTAAGCATCTTTTTCATAAAGGCTGTGGTTCTTACACCTCCAACAAGAATTTTAGGTATTTCAACGTTGGATGAAGATAGTTCTCTAGAAAGGTTAGAATAGTAACCCTCACTGTGGTTCCTTATTTTGAAACCATCAAATAAAAATGTGCCGCTAATGATGGATTTAATAATATCGTTTCCAGCAAATGGTTTAATATTATCTTTATAAGTATTCATTAAATTATAAGTTGGTTCTACTGCATTCAACCCATGCATTTCTAACTTTTTAACTCTATTAATACCCTCCTGAATACTCAGTCCATTATCTCGAACATCTTGGACTCCAACTCTAGCAGAGATAAATCTGTTTTTACCAATCTCTTTTCTTATTGCTTTATAAATTTCAATAAAAAAACGGTCCCTATTTCTTTCATTTCCTCCCCATTTATCTTTTCTATTATTAGAAATTGGAGAACTAAACTGTGAAATTAAATATCCATTCCCTCCGTGAATATGAATACCATCAAAACCAGCTTTCATGGCTATGCTGGCAGAAATTTTAAATTTTTCTATGATTTCTTGTATTTCAGACTCATTAAGTTCACGAGGTTGATTTCCATAAATTAAATTTGGTAAAATCGATGGTGATTTTGTTACAACATTAGACATCATAGTCTGACTACCACAATGAGATAGCTCGGCAATTATTGGAACATTAAATTTATGAACAACTGATGTAAGTAATTTTAATCGTTCCAGCTCATTTTCTAGAGTTATTCCTGTTTGGAAAGGAGCATATTGTCCTTCAATTTCTACATACATATGTCCAGTGAATATAAGACCAGGTTTTCCTTTCGCTATTTTTGCATAAAATTCTATTAATTTTTCACTAACATTCCCATTTTTTTCTGCAGCTGTTTCTGAGGTAGCTGCTCTAAATATCCTGTTTTTAATATTCAAGTTTGCTATTTTAATATTGTCAAAAATGGGATTTTGTGTGTGATCTTGATTCATTTTTTTAGAGGAATTCCTACCGCTTTTGGATATTCAGCTCCTTTTATTGCAACCAACAATCCAATCACAGCTATATAGGGAAGAGCGTTCCATAAATGAGGGGATATAGTATTTAGCACTTCATTTTGATTACCGACAAACTGGAGTGCTTGTATCAATGCAAAAATAAAACTTATGCACAATGCAGAAATTGGATTCCATCTGGCTAATACCACTATCCCAAGGGCTATAAACCCGCGTCCTGCTGTCATTCCTGGAACAAATCCACCAGAAGAGGAGGCTACTAATATACTACCAGCTGAAGCTGCTAAAATTGAGCAAATCATCAAACCTATAAATCTTATAAACAAAATATTTTTACCAGAACTTACAATTGCAAGAGGCCTTTCTCCTGCCGCTTTAATATGTAATCCCAACCATGTCTTATTAGTAATTAAGAGAGCGAATAAAAATGTAATAAGCATATAAATCAAAGAAATATTCTGTTGACTAATTACTTGTAAAATGGGGTTGTTAGTTGAAGATAAAAATCCGAAAGATTTCAATGTTGGGCCCATTTGACCGGATAAAAATGAAGAGTGAAGCGCTCCTGCTAGACCAAAAGCAAAAAGATTAAACATTAGCCCTGAAACAATTTGATCCATATTCCTAATTAAATATAGAAGAGTTAAACATAATCCACACAAAACTCCTGTTCCTAAACCTGCAAAAAAGCCCAATAATATGCTGCCTGTATAAATACCGATGAATGCTGTAGCAAAAGCACCTAACAGCATGCATCCCTCTACACCAATATTGAGAGTTCCTGATTTTTCACATATTAATTCACCAAAACAAGTGATTGAAATAGGAACCATCAATTGAATACTTATAGCTAACCAAGCTATCATAAATACACTATCAACCATTTATATTCTCTGGGTACTTAAATTTTATAACTTTAAAAAACATCAAGCTAAGAACAAGCATCGCAACAAATACGTTTCCAATCATCGGAGAAATACCTGTTATTGCTTGCAAACTATTTGAACCAACACTTAGCATCGCAAAAACAAATGCAATTGGGATTACAGCTATTGGATTTAGTCTCGCAACTAACGCAACACCGATACCTAAATAGCCATAATTTGAAGAAAAATTTAATAATAGTGAAAAATCTCTTGCTAGGATTATCAGTGTACCAGCCAAGGCTGCAAAACCTCCAGCGAAGAAAAAAGTGATTATTGTAATTAGGCCTGGATTAATTCCTGATAACTTAGCAGCATAGATGTTAGAGCCCATGGCCTTAGTTTGAAAACCATATTTGGTTCGAGTCATGATCACATAGAGAACCAAACACGATAATATCCCAACAATGAAAACAGGATTTAGGTAAATAGAAACTGGGTCACTTAATCTGAATTCTTTTCCAATTGAAATAGTTCGTTGAACCATTTTTGCCGGTATTAATTCAAAAATCATCCAAGCAGATACTGATATTGCAATGAAATTAACCATTAAAGTGGAAACCACTTCACTGGCATTAAATTTAACTTTTAAAAAACCACAAAAACTAGAAATTAAGGCGCCGGTTAGAAATGAAAATAATATAATGGTGAAAAAAGAGATAGTTACTGGCATTTTATCAACTAGAAAAACACCTAGATAAGAGGCAGTAGCAGCTCCTAGAATCATTTGTCCTTCCGCTCCTAAATTCCATAATCTTGCAGAAAAGGGAATAACGGCTGCAAGAGCTGTTAACATTAATATTCCACTTGTCATTAAAGTTTGTTTCAGAAAATAATTATTTCCAACTGAACCCTTCCATAATGCAACTAGAACATTTGCCGGGTTTACCCCCAAAGATAAGATAATCAAACTGAGAATAAAAATGGTTGAAAGAATAGAAAAAAATATTTTTTTATCAAATAACATTTTTGGAACAGGCGCTTAATAATTATTAATTTATTTTATTATTACAAAGTATACATTATACACTATACTAATATTTAGTATACATTAAAAAAATTTCATATTTTTATTACAAAAAAAGTGATGTACTTTAAAGAGATTCTCTATGATAGAACTACAAAATATAAGTAAAAGTTATGATCAAGTTAAAGCTAATGAAGACCTAACGTTTAAATTAGAACTGAATAAAGTACATGTTTTAGCTGGTCAAAATGGTGCCGGAAAATCAACATTAATGAAAATCTTATTCGGTTTAGAACAACCTGATAATGGAAAAATACTGGTTGATGGCAAACACGTAAAAATTAGTTCCCCAAGGGAAGCTATAACATACAAAATAGCCATGGTTCAGCAACATTTCCAATTAGTCCCAAATTTAACAGTATTTGAGAATGTTGTACTTGGGACAAACATTAAAGCAAACTGGTATTTTAATAAACAAGATAGCTTAAAGGTTGTTCAGAAAAAAAGCGATGAACTTGGTTTAGATATTGATTGTAATAAAATAGCGGGAACGTTATCGGCTGACATACAGCAGAAAGTCGAAATATTAAAAGCGTTATATAAAGATGCAAAATATTTAATTCTTGATGAACCAACTTCACTTTTAGGACCAAAACAAATTGATAATCTCCTAGAATTTATTAAATCTTTTCGTGATCTGGGGGGTAGTGTTGCATTAATTACGCATAAACTACCCGAAGTAATAAAAGTTGCAGATGATGTAAGTGTAATTAGGAACGGAAAAAATGTTTGCAGATTAGAAAAAGGCCAATTTGATGAAAAAATGTTGGCACGAGAAATGGTAGGAAAAGATATACAATTATATGGAAGTCAATCAAAAAAGGAAAATTTAAGTAATAATAAAAACATCATTTTTAAAATGAAGGATATTTCTATTAGACAAACTACATCGAAAATAATGGCGATTGACAATATTAGTTTTGAAGTACCAAAACAACAAATAATTGGAGTAGGGGGTGTCGAAGGAAATGGCCAGAGGGAACTAATTCAATTTATTTTTGGACAATATAAGAATGAAAGTGGCCAGATATTTTATTACGATGATGATATTACATCATCAAATACACACCAAAGACGCAAGGCAGGGTTTTCTTTCATTCCAGAGGATAGACATTTACAAGGTCTTTTGATGGACCTCGATATTTGCAATAATTTTTATCTTAATAACCTTGTTAATGATTATTCTAATTTAAATTTTATCAAGTGGAAAAAATTATATGAGGACGTAAAAACAGTAATCAGTAATTACAACGTGATGCCTAATAATCCGCAAAATGTTGTATCTAGACTCTCGGGGGGAAACCAGCAGAAAGTGGTTTTATCAAGGGAAACATCTCGAACCCCTGAATTTCTTGTGATTAGCAACCCTACATGGGGTCTTGATGTCGAAGCAGCAGAATTCGTTCACGAAAGACTGGTGGAATTAAATCAACAAGGAACAACAATAATGCTTTTCTCATCAGATTTAAACGAATTATTAAAACTTTCGAATAGGCTTTTAATCTTTTACAGGGGTGCGATCACCTATGACGAAAGTGTAGAGAGAGCGGATCTATCTGATATATCAAATGCAATGGCTGGATTGTAGAGATTACCAGCAAACATGTTCTTCATATAAATTTAAAAAAACATTAATGTCACTATCTTTAATAGATTCTATCATTTTTTTATGTTCTTCATACGCTTTTTGCACATCATCATAATCTTTTACGGACATATACATAGGTCTATTATCTCTTAACTCTGCTGCAAAACGCTTGAAATGCTTCTTTTGTGAATATGAAAATAAAGTTAGGTGAAAGTCAAAGTTTAATTGGTGGTAGTCGTTGATTGAACAATTTTGAATTTTTCGATTTAACGTTGTTAACTGTTTTAAAGCAAAACTATTGAGTGAAGCAAATGCATCTGCCACTATCTTTAGTTCAATAATTCTGCTCAATTCTACCATCTCAGAAATTTCATCTTTGTTATATTCCGTTACTACATAAGAACCTTTATTGTTTATTTTTTGAATTAGACCATCTTTTTCGATTAATTGCAGCGCACTCCTTACCGGAATCCTACTAACACCATATCTTTCGGCTAATGTTCCTTGTACTAAATTTGTTCCGCGTCTTAGAACACCATTTTGTATCTCTTGCCTTATAACTTGATACAATTTTTCTTCAATTGACTCTTTTAAAATTAATTTATTGTCTTGATTTGTATTTAATTTTTTTGTTAATGACATAAAATACCGCTTTTGTGTGATTAAATTCATCGGCAGATTAACAGAATTTTTTAAAAAAGAAAATATTAATTTATCATATTCAATTATTATAACACTATATGTTGTATTAACATTTTCAGTTTTCATACAAAATATTGTTTTTTTCACAAATTTACATTGTAAAAAGGAATAGTCTGTTTGAAAGATAATTTATTGTTGTTTCCAAACGTTCCAAAAGTAGTTTTAGGAACCTTATGTGCTTGTATTTCAGCAACTTTGGGTGGAAGTACATTTGTATTAACAAGATTAATTCTTCCTCAAACTGATGCATTTACACTATGTTTTTTAAGATACTTCTTGATGTTTTTGGTTTTACTCTTGATATTCCGGCCAAAATTAATCTCCACAAAATACTACGACAAGGATATATTCTATATCCTTTTTTTAGGCGTTATTTATTTTGGTGGTTTTCCGGTTTGTGTAGCCATTGGTCTTTCAATGACCCAAGCAAGCGATGCTAGCCTCGTTTTTGCAACGATGCCTAT
>JADHOX010000056.1 GCA_016778805.1 Rickettsiales bacterium | reverse complement strand
GAAAAGTTGTTGTTGATTTAATTAGAAAGAATTTAAGACCAAGAGATATTGTTACCAGAAAATCATTTGAAAATGCTGCAGCCATAGTTGCTGCAACAGGTGGTTCAACTAATGCGGCGCTTCACTTACCAGCTATGGCTAGTGAATGTGGAATTGATTTTGATATATTCGATGTTGGAAAAATATTTGAGAAAACACCTTATATTGCAGATCTAAAGCCAGGTGGAAAATATGTTGCAAAAGATATGTTTGAAGTTGGTGGTGTTCAAGTTGTTATTAAAACATTATTAGATGCTGGATATATTCACGGTGATGAAATGACGGTAACTGGAAAAACTATTCGTGAGAATGTTAAAGATATTGTTCTTGATCCAAAACAAGATGTAATTTATCCCGCCACTTCGCCAATTACCAAAACTGGTGGTGTAGTAGTTCTGAAAGGAAATTTAGCTCCAGATGGAGCAATTGTAAAGATTGCTGGTTTAAAACATTTATCACATTCTGGTCCAGCTAGAATTTTTGATTGTGAAGAAGATGCATTTTTAGCTGTTGAAAAAAAACAATATAAAGAAAATGATGTTATTGTGATTAGATATGAAGGACCTAAAGGTGGACCTGGTATGCGTGAAATGCTTTCTACAACAGCTGCTTTATATGGCCAAGGAATGGGAGAAAAAGTTGCACTTATTACAGATGGAAGATTTTCAGGAGGAACCCGTGGTTTATGTGTTGGACATGTTGGACCAGAAGCTTATGATGGTGGTATGATAGGATTACTAAAAGACGGTGACATTATCACTATTGATGCTGAAAGCAAAATACTTAATGTTGATTTATCTGATGATGAAATTAGTAAAAGAAAACAGAGTTTTGTTCGTAAAGAAAATGATTACAGTAGCGGTGTATTGTGGAAATATGTTCAAACAGTTTCTAAAGCCAAAGATGGAGCAATTACTCACCCAGGTAAGAAAAAAGAAAAATTTTGTTATGCGGATATTTAAAAATTATCAATTAAATATTTTATTTTTATTCTGTCTTTTATTTTCATGTGTTCATAATGAAACTAATGCAAGTTTTGATGAATGGAAAGCAAGCTTTAAAACTAAAGCTTTAAATAATGATATTAGCTTAAAGGTATTTGATAGTGCTTTCAAAAACGTAAAACAAAATCCTCAATATCAACAAAAAGATAACAAGCAGTATAATCGTGATCAAACATTTGCAGCTTATTATCTCAATCATGTTAATAATAAAAGAATTTCAAGGGGTAAAGAAACACAAAAAAAATATTTAGAATTATTAAATAAAACTCAGAATAAATTTGGTGTTCAACAACAATACATCTTAGCACTTTGGGGAATTGAGACTGATTATGGCAAGCTCTCTGGTGATTATTATGTAATAGAATCATTAGCAAATCTTGCTTATAATACTAGAAGAAGTGAGTTTTTTGAAAAGCAATTAATTTTTGCTTTAAAAATGATTCAAGAACAACATGTTGATATAGGAAGTTTTTATGGTTCATGGGCTGGTGCTAATGGTCAATGTCAATTCATGCCATCGTCTTTTTATTCTTATGCATATGATGGTGATTATGATGGTGTAAAAGATATTTGGCATAATCCTCATGATATTATTACTTCAATTGCCAATTATCTTTATACTTTAGATTGGGATGATAATGTTCCTTGGGGATATGAGATCAAAAAAATTGATAATGTTGAACTTAATGCTTTTAATAAATTATCTTTATTTGAATCTAAAGGTGTAAAAAGAATTAATAACAAAGAATTCACTGATTATGAATTAAAACAAAAAGTAAAAATCATAAAACTTGATGATAGATTTTTTGTTACATTTAATAATTTTGAGATCTTATGGGATTGGAATAATTCTAATTATTTTGCTACAACTGTTGGTATTTTTGCAGATCAATTATGAAAAAGTTTTTAATTATTTTTAGCGTCATATTCCTATCAGCATTAAAACCAAATAATATTAATTATGCAGGTTATTTTAAAGTTGGTAAGCCCTATAAAATAGATGGTGTTAATTATCACCCAGAAATAAATAATGAATATTCTGAGGTTGGAATTGCATCTTGGTATGGTGATAAGTTTCATAATAAAAAAACTGCTAATGGAGCAATTTTTAATAAATATCAAATGACTGCTGCTCATAAAACGCTTCCTTTACCATCAATTGTAAAAGTTACTAATCTTGATAATGGCGAATCTATTATTGTAACTATTAATGATCGTGGTCCATTTGTTGGAGATAGAATTATTGATTTATCAGAATATGCTGCTCGTGAATTAGGTTTTTTTACAAAAGGCACTGCAAAAGTAATTGTTGAATTTCTTAAAGATGAAACCAATGATTTACATTTTGATTTATTTGGTGAAACATTTCTCGATTAGTTAAATGACCGACTATTTTATCTCGGCAACTGGAACCGAAATTGGTAAAACTTTTTTACTAGAAAATTTAATAAGTAATTTAATTAAATCCGAGAAAAAAGTTAATGCTATAAAACCTATTATATCAGGGATTAATGAAAATAATTTTTATGAAAGTGATAGTTATAAAATTGCTAAAGCTCTTTCAGATGAAGTTATAACATATAATTCGTTAAAAAATATTTCTCCTTTTCAATTTGAGCATCCACTCTCTCCAGACCAAGCTGCAAAATTAATTAATAAAAAAATATCATATTTAGAATTGTTAAATTTTACTCAGGATTTTTTAGAAAATAATAAAAAAAATGATTTTAATTTTATTGAAGGTGTTGGTGGTGTTTATGTGCCTATTAATCAACAAAAATTGGTTTTAAATTTAATTGAGGATTTAAATATAAAATTAATTTTAGTCTCAAATAATTATCTTGGATGTTTGAGTCATACCTTATCAATAATAAAGAATTTACCTGCAATTGATATAAAATTATTTTTTAATAATTATCCATATAATGATAATCTAATTGAGAATATTAATAGTCTTCAAAATTTTACTGATATTGAGATATATACTAATATTGATGATTTAATTCAAAATCTTTAATTATGAACCATTATATGTTATTTGAACAAATTCTGCATCGTTAATTGCAGATAATTTTTTAAGAGAAATTTTTAGATTACTTATTTTGTTATCTAATTTTAAAATCTCTTGATGAAGTAAATATAAAAAATGTTCAATTAAATTAAAATGCTTTAATTCAATCACCTGATTTAAAACATTTATTATTTTATCGTAATCTATCGTATCATCTAATTGATCATTAATTTTTGCTCTATCAACATTATAATCAAATTCAATAGTAGCTAATACTTTATTTCTAATTTTCTTTTCAATTGGATATACACCTAATGAAATATGAGTAAGATAATCTTTAATTAGAAAATGCATAGTTATAAATTGAATTTGGTATATGGTAAATTTAATGATTCAGCAACAGAATAATTAACTATTTTGTTTTTATAAATGTTAATTGCTGAACTAAATGAAATATTTGTTTTGATCAAATCAATAATATTATTTTCTGATAATAATTTTATATATGGAAAAGTAACATCATGAAGTGCTAAGCTCGATGTTTTAGCAACAAGAGCTGGAATATTAGCCACACAATAATGGATTACTCCATAGCTTTTATAGACAGGATCAGTAACTGTAGTTACCCGGCTCGTTTCAGAACATCCTCCTTGATCAATAGCAACATCTACAAAAACTGAATTTTCTTTTAATTTTGTAATATTGCCTTTTTGTAGAATTTTGTCTGTAGCTTTTCCTGCATTATGAATAGCTCCAATTAATATATCAGTGTGAACTAGTAATTGGTTTAATTTCTTATTAGAAAATAATTCACATTTAATAGAGTCGCTAAAAGTTTTTTTTAATTCATTTATTTTGACTGATGATTTATCAAGAATTGAAACATTAGCTCCCATACCATTAGCAATTTTAGCAGCATTTTGACCTACTATCCCACCCCCCAAAATTAAAACATTACAAGGTTTAATATTATTAACTCCTCCAATTAAAACACCATTACCAAAATTGTTTTTTTGCAAAGCAAAACAAGCTGATTGAATAGCAACTTTACCAGCAATAATACTCATTGGTTCTAGGATTGGTAGATTACCTTTATTATCTTCTAATGTTTCATAGGCAACAATAATTGCTTGCTTATCTAATAACTTAAGAGTTAATTCTTTATTTGCTGCTAGATGAAAAAAACCAAAAATAATTTGATCTTTTCGAATATAATCTAATTCACTTAATTGAGGTTCTTTAACTTTAATAATTAATTCAGAAACATTATATGTTTCTTGGTTACTTGCTAATATCTTTGCACCGACATTATGATATTGTTCATTTGAAAAACCAATACCGATTCCACAATCTTTAGTTACAAATATTTCATGATTATTTTGAATTAGTAATTTGATTTTTTCAGGTGATAAACCAACTCTATATTCACTATCTTTAATTTCCTTTGGAATTCCTATTTTCATTTTTTAAAATAAAATTTTTATCATTTAAAAAAAATAAAATAATTATACCAGGAATTGCAACTATTGAAGAAATAATAAAAAACAAAATCCAATTATAACTATCTGCAACAATTCCAGCACCGGATGAAAAAACAGTTCTTCCAACTGCTGCTAATGAAGATAATAATGCATATTGTGTAGCTGTATAATTAATATTACAAAGCTTTGATATAAAAGCTACGAATGCAACAGTTCCCATTGCTCCAGCTAAATTTTCAAAACCAATAGTAATCATTAGATAATTAACATTTCCTGGGAAATAGACTTGTAAACAGAAGACTAAATTGCTTAAGGCTTGAATAATGCCGCAAAAAATTAATATATTTTTTAGATTAAATTTAGCAACGATTACACCACCAACTGATAAACCAACTAATGTAAAGACTAATCCTATCGTTTTAACAATTGATGCAATATCAATTTTATTAAAACCATTCTCAAGTAAAAATGGATTAGTCATAACTCCTGCAAAAGCATCGCCAAATTTATAGAGAACAATAAATAATAAAATTAGTATAAAATTTTCATTTTTAGCAAAATTAGTAAATGGAGAAATCAAATAATTATTACACCATTTATGAATATCATGATCATGATTTTTAATTTTATGACCTGTATCTGGAAATGTTAATGCAATTATTGAGATAACAGAAATTATCAATGCCATTATAAAATATACAGTACTCCAATTAAGATAACTGGCTAAGAAAAGTGCACCAGCTCCAGAAATTAGCATACCAATTCTATAACCATATATGACAAAAGTAGCAAAAATCCCCTGCTCTTCATCTCTTGCCAATTCAATTCTGTAAGCATCAATAATGATATCTTGAGTTGCAGAAAAAAAAGTAATTACAAGAATTACAATAGCAGAAAAGAAAAGATGATTTTGATGATCAATTATTGCTAATAAAATTATTGCTGTAATTAAACCAATTTGTGAAATTATTAACCAAGATTTCCTATGACCAAGTAATTTGTTAAGAATTGGTAAACTTATACCATCAACAAATGGTGACCACAAAAATTTTATACTATAAGGTACTGTAGCCAAGGCAAATAATCCAATAGTTGTTTTAGAAACATCTAACTCAAACAACCAGACGCTAAAAGTTGATAATACCAAAACGATGGGAAGTCCTGAGGCAATACCAAGAATAAAAACTCGAAATAAATTAAAATAATTAATATTACCCATAGAGATTATGCAATTTTTTTAATTTCTATATTTATTTCTGGTTCTTCAATATTTGGTCTTGCTCCTAAATGCTGGATAACTTTTCCTGCTAATAAATTACCAATTTTACAAGATTTAACTGAATCAAAATTATTAACTAAACCAAAAATATATCCAGCGGCAAATGCATCACCAGCACCAGTAGAATCAATTGGGTTTTTTATTTGCTCAACAGTTATATATTCAATTGTGTGTTTATTAATAAAAAACGCGCCTTTTTTATTTAAAGTAATTACGATATTTTCTATAAAATTATTATTTTCAAAAATTTTATTTGCTGCTGAAACATTATTCTTGTTAATTTCATTTATTCCTAGCAATTCACAAAACTCAGATTCATTACCTATTAATGTATGAGTCTTTTTAATGAAATTTTCAATAGCTTCTCGGTTTCTTTCAATACAACCTTTATCAGATAAGGATAAAATTAATTTACTATTAAGTTTATTATTAATTAAATTTAATATTTCTTTTGATGTATTAGCATTATCAAAAAGATAACCTTCGAAATAAGCAAAGTTTTGATTTTGAAAAATCTCTAAAGATTTGTTATTATCAAGATTCATAAAACTGCTACAGCCTAGATAAGTACATAATGTTCTCTCACCATCATTTGATACAAGAACTATACATTTTGCAGAGTTCTTATCCTGTTCATTATGGTAATTAAGAAAATTTACACCAGATTTTTCAATATCTTTTATGAATTTATTTCCATAAAAATCATCTGAAACATTACCAATTAATGAGGTTTTTACATTTAATGTTGATAATAAAGCAATTGTATTTGCAACAGATCCACCAGAGGAAATTTTATAATTATAATTATTTGCAGCAATTAAATCTAACAGCTTATTTGCTTCTTCGTATGAAATTAATGACATTGAAGATTTTTCATATGAAATTTGTTCAAAAAAATCATCTTCAACTTTTACTAATATGTCACAAATTGCATTACCAATGCCAATAATATTGTTCATTTTAATTACCATTACGAGTTATATGAATATAATCACTAAATTGTTCAGATGAACATTTACTTGGGTAATTGTAAAGTTTTATTCCCTTTTGTAATAATATATCAAGAATATTAATAATTACTTTTTCAAATTCATTCAAGTTATTTGCAAAGTTTTCAATTTCCAGGATTTTATTTTGCACCAAATCTTTATCTCCAATTAATTGAACTAGTAACGGATCAAGGGCATTATTTGTTTTGAGATTGTTAGCTTTTATGATAATTAAAG
>JADHOX010000055.1 GCA_016778805.1 Rickettsiales bacterium | reverse complement strand
ACTGAAAAAAATTCTGGTAAATCAATTGATAAAGTTTTTGTGAATATTTCAGGGAATATGCTTGATTCTAAAATTCACATGATTGATTTTGATATTTCAAATGGAGAAGTTAAAGAGCAAGATTTAATAAAAATTAAACGCGATGCTTATTATCGGTTTTCCAATAATGAAACAGAAGTAATTCAGGCAATTCCTGTTAATTATGATATAGATGGAATTGTTGGTATTGGAAATCCATCACATATGTTTGGCCATAGATTAAAAGCATATTTAAATATTGTGACAATTTCGCGAACTGCAAAAAGAAACTTATTAAATTGTTTGTCACGGAGCCATTTAAATGTTTTAGGGATTATTCCTTCAGCTTATGCTTCATCAATTGCTTGTCTTACTCGTGATGAAAGTAATGATGGTGCTGTTGTCATTGATATCGGTGATAAAAACACGGATATTGCTATGTATATTGATGGTAAAATGCACTATATATGTTCAATACCAATCGGAGGGTCATTAATTACTAGGGATATTCAGCAGCTATTTAATCTTTCTATGCAAGAAGCGGAACGCTTAAAAGTAATTTATGGAAATGTTTTTCCTGATAATAGAGATAAAAAGAATCATATAGACCTTTTCGATAATATTAATGATGAATCATTTGGTAATTATATTCAAAAACATAAATTATCAGAAATAATTTATGAAAGGGTAAGAGAAATATTTCTATTTATTCAAAAATATCTAACAAATGATAGCAATGTAGCGCAATTATTCCATAAAGCTAAGCTTTCAATTCATCTTACAGGAGGTACTGCAAATTTAGTTGGAATTGAGCAATTAGCTCAAAATATTTTTCAGACTCGAGTATCCATCAAAACCCCAAAAGATTTCTCAAATTTGATTGATGAACATAACGATCCATGTTTTGCAACATTGTATGGAATGTTAAAAATTGCTGAACAATATCATCATGCAAATTTACATGAGCTTGTCCTATTCGAAGAGGAGTTGAATTTATTCAAATTTATTAAGGAAAATGTAATTAAAACTAAATTTTATTCTGTAATTGATAAATACTTTTAAAAATAGCTTGTCTCTTTGGCTTATTAAAATTAAAACTTCATATAGATAGTTAACTAAATTCTTATTCTGATTATGCCTTTGAATATTGACGTTCCTGAAACAAAAGTTCTAAAACCTAAAATCACAATTCTTGGAATTGGGGGTGCTGGAGGAAATGCCGTTAATAATATGATGAAGTTAGGCCTTCAGGGAGTTGAGTTTGTAGTTGCAAATACTGATGCCCAAAGCTTAGAAAGTTCGCTTTGTGAAACAAAATTGCAACTAGGTGAGAACCTTACTAAAGGTTTAGGAGCTGGTTCTTGTCCAGAAGTTGGAGCCAAATCAGCTGAAGAATCATTAAATGAAGTGATGTCTGTAATATCCAATAGTAACATGGTTTTTATAACTGCTGGAATGGGAGGAGGTACAGGAACTGGAGCTGCTCCAATTATCGCAAAGGCGTGTAGAGAACAAAATATTTTAACAGTAGGTGTTGTTACCAAACCCTTCCATTTTGAAGGCGCTTACAGAATGGAATTGGCTCAAAAAGGTACTGAAGATCTTTATAAAGCTGTAGATACTTTAATAGTAATACCTAATCAAAATCTTTTTCATAAAGCTACTGAGAAAACTACATTTGCAGAAGCTTTTAATATGGTTGATAATGTATTATATTCGGGAATTAAAGCCATTACTGATTTAATGACAATGCCTGGGCTAATTAATCTAGATTTCGCAGATATTAGAACCATTATGGGAAGTATGGGTAAAGCAATGATGGGTACTGGTGAATCTAATGGTGAGAAGAGGGCTTTAGAAGCTGCTGAGGCTGCTATATCTAATCCATTGCTTGATAATGCTTCAATGAAGGGAGCTAGTGGTGTTTTAATTAACATTTCTGGAGGCCTTGATATGACTTTATTCGAAGCTGATGAGGCTGCTCAAAGAATTAAAGATGAAGTGGATACTTCAGCTAACATAATTTTTGGTTCAACTTTTGATAAAAGCCTTGAAGGAAGTGTTAGAGTCTCTGTAGTTGCGACTGGAATTTGTAGTATCGAAAATAAAGATAATAAGATAATTACTGAAACAAAAGAAGTTTTATTCCCAAGTTCGAATACAACTAATAAAGTTGCTAATGAAACGTCAAATAATAATAATAATGTTTTTATTCCGCCAGCCGCTGTTAAACCAGCCAGTACTCAGCAAACTGCTACTGCTCAGGCAACTGAAGAAAATCAAAATTTCTATAATGGCGATAGTTTTGCAGCAGAAGTAGAGGCAAATTTAGGAGCTGTTAATAATTCAGCTCAAGAAACTAATATAAATCAGAATTTTGAAATTAATCATCAGGTTGGTCAGTCTAATTTGGCATATGCTCAGGAGCCTAATTTTCAAGCTCAAGCTAATCCAAATGAATTCAGTAACTCACAAACTGAAACTTCGGCTCAGTCTAACAATAATCAGGATTTTGCTAATACGAATCAGTCAAATGTTCAAAATCAAAATTTTGCTTCTAGATCATCTGCTGTTGAAGCAGAGAAATTAGCGGGCAAAAAATCTTTAGGTAATCTATTTAGCTTTTTCAAAGAAAGCATAAATTTTAATGAATTTACAACTAAAGAAGATGAAACTTCCGCTGCAAATAATTCGAGTACAAGCCAAACTAGTCAATCAGGTTTGTCTATTAGCGATGATATGTTAAATGTGCCAACATTTATGCGTAAGAACGAGAATAAAGATAACGAAAATTAATTTGTTAACTTGCTATTAAAGCAAACGATTATTTTATCCCAAATATCTTTACTAAGATTTTTTTGCATTTGTCTGGAAGCGTTAATAATACCTGTTGGAGAAGTTACATTTATTTCTGTTAATTTGTCTCCAATGAAGTCTAAGCCGACAAAATAAAGCTTATTTTCATAACAATCTTTAGCTATTATTTCACTAATTTCTTGTTGTTTCTGACTTAAAATCGCTTCAGATTCACTACCTCCGGCACAAAAATTAGCTTTAATGCTATTTGTTTCAGGAATTCTTAAAACTTGTCCAATAATCTCTCCACAACAAATTAAAACTCTGGTATCACCCTTTGCCACTTCACTTAGGAATTCTTGAATAATGATAGGGGTTTTTACCGTTTCAATTAAAGCTAAAATCTTATTTAAAGCATCATTATCTTGATAATTTAACAATTCGACACCATTGCCGCCGCAAAGATTGATTGGCTTAATTACAGCCTTATTATGATGCTTTAAAAAGTGCATTAAGTTATCACTATTAGCAGAAATTAAAGTTTTAGGCATAAATTCTGCAAATTTATGTGTATAAATTTTCTCTGAATGAGAAATTATGGCTTTTGGATCATTTATAAAAAGAGGGTGGTTTAAGCATGATAAGATATGACAATTTGTGACATAATTAATATCAAAAGGTGGGTCTTGACGAATGAAAATAATATCGAATTGATTTAAATCTTGGTAACCATAATCTGATGTTAATATTTCATTTTGTGAGAAATTAATAGTTTTTACATTAGCAAAAACTTTACTTTGTTTTAACTCAATTTGATTAGGAGTGGTAACAAAAACTTCAAAATCTCTTACTATTGCTTCCTTTGCCAAAGCAATAGAAGAGTCACTTGCCAAATTTAATTTAGTAATCGGATCAATCTGAAATAAAATTTTCATTTTTTTAGTGACTAAAGTGCAAAAGAGCTTCCACAGCCGCAATTTGATGAAGCATTTGGGTTTATTAATTTGAAAAAACTACCGCCCAATTCATCAACAAATTCTACTTGTCCACCTCTAACAAGGTTATGAGAAATTTCATCAATTGCTAAAAATACTTTTTTTTCTTTAACTATAACTAAATCATCATCTTTAAGATTATGATCGAAATCAAAATGAGATTGAAAGCCGTTACAGCCTCCTGAACTAATAGATATTCTCAAGAAAACATTTTGATTATTTGAATTTTCCATAAGGAATTTTATTCTCGCTTCAGCTGCGTTAGTTATTGTTATCTCGCAATTACTGTTCATTTTATGATTTTAATTTTTAAGTTTTTATAGTAACATAATTTTTATATTACAAAAAGTCATGTTAAAATTATATGCTTTAAACCCAAATGAATCAAGAGGAAGACTGTTCAACGAGCCTCTGAGTATTAGGAGCCAATTTCAAAGAGATAGAGACAGGATAATACATTCTGCAAGTTTTCGGCGTTTGGAGTATAAAACACAGGTTTTTGTTAACTCAGAAGGAGATCATTTTAGAACGAGATTAACACATACATTAGAAGTTGCCCAAATTGCTAGAGTCTTAGCTTCACGTCTTGGTTTAAATGTTGATATAGCAGAGGCTTTTGCTCTTGCTCATGATCTTGGCCATCCACCATTTGGTCATGCTGGTGAAGATGCATTGAATGAAATTATGAATAAATATGGTGGTTTCAATCACAATGAATATGTCATAAAATTACTTACAGTCATTGAGAATAAATATTTAAATTTTCGTGGTTTAAATTTAACTTATGAAACGCTTGAAGGAATAATTAAGCATAATGGACCAATCATAAAAGCATCTGATTATATTAATGAAATTTCGACAAAATATAAATTTAATTTAGATCTTTATCCAACTATTGAAGCACAAATAGCATCACTTGCTGATGATATAGCATATAATAATCATGATATTGATGATGGCTTTAGAGCAGGAATACTTCAAGTTGAAGATTTTAGAACAATACCATTTTTATATAATCGAATGCAGGAAATTATGGGGTTAGGTGAATCAATCCCAAGATCAGTCTTAGTTCATGAAACATTAAGAGCTCAATATACAAGAATGATCGATGACCTTGTTGAAAACACTGAGAAAAATTTAATAGAGAATAAGATAAAGACTGTAGCAGATGTTGAAAATTTTGGTGGTTTTTTAGCAGCTTTTAGTGAAGAAGTTGCAAATGATCTGGCCATAACGCGAAAAATTCTGTATTCTAGACTTTATAAGCATAAATCAATCGACCTAATGTGTCAAAATGCTCAAACAATTATTAAAAGATTATTTAAGCATTTTTTAGCGCATCCAGAGTTGTTAAAAGAATATTCTGGCTCTGATCCTTTAAAACTTAGTGAGAAGGCTTTAATGCAGTTAATTTGCGATTACATTGCAGGAATGACTGATCGATATGCACAAAAAAAGATACAAATATTGTTTAAATAATGCAGATAAATATTTACAGCTTTTCAAAAAATATGATGTTTGAACCGGAAATAAAAGAATATTTGAAGCGCATCACGATTAAAACAAATATTATAAAATTAAAACCAGGACAAAGCTCTAATCCTCTTGAGTGCAAAAAAGAAGAGGCTGGTATTTTTTTGAACAAATACAAAAATATAAAAAATTTAATTATTCTCGATGAGAATGGTGAAAATTTTAATAGTAATAATTTTGCTCATTGGTATTCCAAGCAACTATCTAAAACTGTAAGCTTAGATTTCTTAATTGGAGGTGCCTTTGGTATAGATGAATCAGTGAAACAAGTAGCTAATAGCCAAATTTCGCTATCAAAATTGACTTTCCCTCATAAATTTGTCCCATTGTTATTAGTTGAACAAATATATCGGGCTATCTCAATTATAAATCAACATCCATACCATAAGGAGTGAAATATACTTGTTAAATTGCATTTATAATTTATGCGTTAATTTTTTGTTATAATGTTATGATTAATAAATTTTTAGGTTTTGTATTATTAGTTTTTTTTAGTTTTAGTAATGTATTACTTGCTGATAATAATTCGGACGAATCAAAGGTAGTTTTTACAAAAACAAGAGCTGGTGAAATAGCGTCAAATATTCAGGTCCAAAGTCGCTTTAATGAATTAAATCAGCCGTTAAAAAGGATTTATGAAGAAGGTGTAAAATATTTGAAAAGTGATGATATTAAAAATTCTAAAATTAAGCTTTTGAGCGAGCAAGTTTATAAGGATAATACAAACCCTATTTCAAGAGACTTAGCTTATGAAGTATTATTATATGAAATTGGTCATAATATTATAAATACAATTAATAAAGAATATGGTGATGATGCTTTAAAAAAATATTATCCTAAGGAATTTCTTAATAATATTAGTCGAATCCCAGTTTTCCTAACAAAACAAAATATTGATTCATTAATTGAATATGCAAGTAAAAATGTAAAAGAGGGCGAAAGAGTTTCAGTTCGAGAGGCTTACAAGGATAAATTGCCGATAATTGAAGATTTAGATCTGAGCGGGGTTGATTTGAGTCAGTTAAGTCTCGATGATGTCCCAATTTGGAATAGCGATTTTTCCAAAACTAAATTTACTGAAAATGCTATTTGTACTTGTAGTGATATAAGTCTTGCTTCTGCTGATATATCAGGAAGTACATTATATCGATGTAAAGAATGTGATATCCGTCATGAAATTGCTAAAACTAAAACAGAAACAAGGCAATTGTTAGATTGTAAATCAGTTACTGCAGAGAGAACAAAATTCTCTTTAGATCGTATAAATACCGGTGTGTCTAATTTTAGTTATGCTGATTTGCGAAATTCTCATTGGTCTGGAGATCTTAGGGTTATGGGATCAAATTTTGATTACGCTGATTTTTCTGGGGCTATTATTGATCGAGTAAGCTGCAATGAGTGCTCATTTAATAAAGTTAAATTAGATGCAATTAAAATCTTAGGATATCTTAATTTAATTAAAGCTTCAATTGATGATGATGAGGTAATGAATCTTGTTGATAATAAGAAAATATATTTTTCAACTCGTGCTTATGCTGAAATACCTAAATATTCAAAACAAAATAAGAAAAGGCATGATATTGTTTTAATTGGTCTAAAATATAAATATGATCTTTCAGGAATGGACTTATCTAATCGCTTCTTATCTATTACTTCAAATGAAAATGTTATTTGGGATAATGCTAGTTTTGCTAATACTGTTTTAGAAGATAGTGTTATATATAATTCTGAAATGTCAGAGACAAATTTCAGTGGCGTTAAATTCTTAAATTCAGATATCATTGGTCA
>JADHOX010000054.1 GCA_016778805.1 Rickettsiales bacterium | reverse complement strand
ATCTCACCTTTTGAACCATCAAGAGTGATTTCATCTCCTTCAGAAAAAACTTCATCACCAATTGTCATGGTTTTGTTTGCATAATCAATTAAAACATCACTTGCACCACTTACGCAAGTTTTACCCATACCACGTGCAACAACCGCTGCATGAGATGTCATACCACCTCTTGCAGTAAGTATACCTGCAGCAGCATTCATTCCACTAATATCTTCTGGAGATGTTTCAATTCTAACTAAAATGACTGATTCTTTTCTAAATGCTGCTTCAACTGCATCCTCTGCTGAAAAAACAATTTTACCAACTGCAGCTCCAGGAGATGCTGGCAAACCTTTAGCTAATACATGTTTTTGTGCACTAAGATCTAATGTTGGATGAAGCAACTGATCAATTGCCAATGGATCAATACGAAGTAACGCCTCTTTTTCATCAATCAAACCTTCTTCAACCATATCAACTGCGATTTTCAGGCTTGCTTTTGCAGTTCTTTTTCCACTTCGTGTTTGAAGTAACCATAATTTACCTTGTTCAATAGTAAATTCGATATCTTGCATATCTCTATAGTTGTTTTCAAGAATTGTGTAAAGCTCAACAAATTCTTTAAATAGCTCAGGCAATACTTCTTCCATAGCTTGAAGATCAGATCCTTGTTCGTTTTTTGCAGCAATCGATATTGGACATGGAGTTCTTATACCAGCAACAACATCCTCACCTTGAGCATTAATTAAATATTCACCGTAAAGCTCATTTTTACCAGTTGATGGGTTTCTCGTAAACGCAACACCTGTTGCGCTATTGTCACCCATATTTCCAAAAACCATTGACTGGACATTAACTGCAGTACCCCATTCATCAGAAATATCATGCATTTTACGATAAGCAACCGCTCGATCAATCATCCAAGAATTAAACACAGCGCTTATTGCTCCTTTAAGCTGTTCTTTTGGGTCTTGAGGAAAATCTGAACCTGTATGCTCTTTTACTATATCTTTAAAACTCTTAACTAATTGTTTTAAAAGATCAGATGTTAAGTCAACATCTGCATATATATTATTATCGTTTTTTACGCTTTCTAACTCCTGTTCAAAAAGGTAATGCTCAACTCCTAAGACAACATCACCATACATTTGAATAAATCTTCGATATGAGTCATAAGCAAATCTTTCATTATTAGAATTATTAGCTAAACTTACTACTGAATCATCATTAAGCCCTAAATTTAAAACAGTGTCCATCATGCCAGGCATAGAAACTCTAGCGCCAGATCTAACAGATACTAATAATGGATTAGTTTTACTACCAAATTCTTTATCAAGCTTTTGCTCTAATAATGAAATTGCATCATTAATTTGCTGCTCTAAATCATTTGGGTATTGCTGCTCATTTTGATAAAAATATGTACAAACATCAGTAGTAATAGTAAATCCGGGAGGAACTGGAAGACCAATTTTAGCCATACCTGCAAGATTGGCACCTTTACCACCAAGCAAATTTTTATCATTAACACTACCTTCTGCGGTACCATTGCCAAAGCTATAAACCCATTTGTTCATAATTTTAATCTATTTTGATTTAATATAGGATAAATTTGCTAGCTTATTAACAGTTGTACAAAGAGTTGCAAGCAATTTTAATCGATTTTCTCGTACTTGTGGCTCAGGATCATTTACCATCACCTCTTCAAAGAATATTTCAACTGGTGCAGCAATTGTTCGTAACTCATTAAAAGCACTCTGATAATCTTGAGACTTTATATTATTTATTATTTTTTCTTTAAGCTCTTTGTTAGTATTATAAAGGTTTTTCTCTACATCATGCTTAAATGACAACTTCATTAATTTTTTATTATAAACCTTGTTATCCTCTTCTTCTGCTCGTCTGTAAATATTGAAAGCCCTTTTATAGGCTGAAACAGTTTTCATAAACTCTTCATCTTTTACACTCTCAACGAGAATAGAGGCTTTTTGATACATTATATATAAATCATCAGCATTATCATCCTTAGAAACCGCATCAACATAATCACTTGAAATACCATGAAGATTCATAACACCATGAAACCTTTCAATAATGAATGCAATAATCTCATTAATAAGCTCTGGCTCAGTAACTTTTTTATTACCTTTTTGCGATTTGTTTCGTTTTTTTATCAAACTTGAATATTGGTGAGCCGCATATTCAATTACTAATGACAGAGAAATATTAAGCTTATTTTGAATAATTAAATTTATAATAGCTATAGCCAATCGTCTTAAAGCATAAGGATCTTTTGAACCACTAGCTCTTTCTCCAACAGCATATAAAGAAACTAAACTATTAATTTTATCAGCTAGAGCTAATGTTACGGTAATTGGCTCTTTAGGAACTTCACCATTACTACCAATTGGCTTGTAATGATCTCGAATTGCAAGCGCAACTTCAGAAACTTCGCTATTTTTTAAAGCATAATAATAACCTGCAATTCCCTGAAGCTCAGGCAGTTCCTCAACAAGATCCGTTGTAAGGTCACATTTACATAATAAACTAGCTCTCTCAACCATTAACAAATCACTATGTGGGACAAATACTGAAATAAACTTACCAAGTGCAGCAGTATTCAAAACCTTCTGTCCAAGACTACCAATATCTTTGTGATAAATAATATCATCCAGGATATCAACCCTATCAATCAATTTGATTGCCTGATCATGCTGAAAGAAAAACTTTGCATCGTTGAATCTCGCCGTTAATACATATTCATTACCTTGGATAACATTTTGTACAACAGACTCATTCATGTTGCCGTAATCCATATTCGCAACAAACAAAAATTTATTTGTTAAATATCCAGATTGATTGGTAAGTGCAAAATATCTTTGGTGCTTTTTCATCACACTTATCAATGCTTCTTTAGGTAATCTGAGAAACTCTTCTGCGAACTCACCCATTAGCACATTAGGATACTCTACTAAGCCTGTTACTTCATCAAGTAAATCTTCATCATGAATTAACTCAACATCATTCTCCTTAGCTAGCTTAATTAATGATTCATGAATAATGTTTTTTCTAACCTGTTGATCAAAAACTACCTTATTCTTTTCCAAGAAAGCTTGATATTCAGCAAATGACTTTATTTTTTTTGAAGCAGAATTTAATAGCCTATGAGCAAAAATTTCATTATTTGTTGTTAAATGAAAATAATCAAACTCAACGATTTTTTTATCGAAAATAACAGCAATATTATGAAGAGGCCTTAACCATTTTAAATTATAACTTCCCCATCTCATAGTTTTAGGCCAGAAATTTGACAATTTATTAAAACACTCAGTTAAAATATTTGGCAATAAAACATTTAAAGATTTCTCAGAAGATTGCTCATTATAAAACCAATATTCATCGCCTTTCAGTTCTTTGACAGCTAGATCTGACTTATCCGAAAGCCCTAACTTATTTAAAAAACCATTAAGAGCGGTATCTGGAGCTGAAACTTTTGGCCCCCTAATTTCCTTACCTTCATTAACTATAGATTTTGGAAGATCATTAAATAAAATTGTGATTCTTCTTGGCGAAAAATAGAATTGGGATTGAAAATCTTTTATATTAAATTTGCTAAAACTAGAGGAAATTTGATTTTGCAAAAATTGAGCAGCAGCCTTCTGGGTTCCTGCAGGAATTTCTTCAGAAAACAGCTCAATAAGTAACTCAGTCATTTGTTATATTATTTTTGTCGTCGAATTTAATAACTGTAGGATTTATGGACTCTATTTCGCTTTTGTCAATGCTGCAATATGCACAAATAATAACAGCATCACCAATATTAACAAGATGAGCAGCAGCTCCATTAATGCCTATTTTTTTACTACCAGCTTCTGCTTTGATAGTATAGGTAGTAAATCTACTACCATTAGTTATATTATAAATATCGACTTTTTCAAATTCATGAATTCCGCTTGCTTTTAAGAAATCTTCATCAATTGAAACAGAGCCATTGTAATGAAGATCAGTTTCTGTAACTTTAACATTATGTAGTTTGGCTTTTAAAAAATGTAATTGCATATGAGAAACGACAAAAACCAAAATGATAAACCTCTTGTTTCATCTTTGCAAAGGTTTTATTTCACAGCAATTTGCGGCAATGAATTCTTTGTAATCATTTCAACAAATTTACCTGGCGTCTGATTATTTTGATCAAGATCAGAAATATCGTTATTCAAACTTAAGCTATTATTTTGATGATTTTGGCTCCGCAATTGAGCAATACTTGGCTGAACGTCAAATAAACTAGTATCAGGATTATAATTTATACCCCTTACATCATTTTTTAATTTAGTAAATTCTATTTGTGAATTAATAATATTGTTAAAATATTCATGGTCGTTAATTGTTAATGCTAAAATTGCATCAATATTTTCAATAATAAACATAGACTTAGGCCTGGTATCTATATCCTCGTATAATGAAACTATTTTATAAAAAGACTGCTTATCAGTTTGCTGCATTAAAGAAGCAATACCTATAGAATTTTTAATTACTATTTGTGCTAAATCATGCAAATCAATATCACTTGAAATAGACATATCGACTATAGCATGAAAAATATCATTTGATTTACACAAATGAGCTAAACCATTGGCGTTTTCAATTAACAAAGCTCCTGCATTTGAAGTTGATTCATTTAAAGCCAACTCTAACAGAGTTATGAATCTACTGTCATTATATTGACATAAAGCAAGCACCTCTTCTTTTCGCTTAGAGAGTCTTTCTTCAACTTCTTGAAAACCTTTTTCTTTCAAATATTTTAAAGCTTTTTCAAACAAAATATCTTCTGCTTTTTCCATAACAATATTTACTAAATATTAGTAAAGTTTCAAATCCAAATAAAAATTTGGACAAAGCCACTCTTAACATTGTTAAGCAGATTTGACAACATCCTTTTCTAAGAACAATTGAATTGATGATTTAACAATTTTTCGAACTCGTTTGAGATACTGAGCTCTTTCAGTTACAGACATCTTACCTCTTGATTCGATCAAATTTAACAAATGACTCGCCTTTAAACATTGTTCGTAAGCTGGTATTGGTAAATTTTCACGCACAAGATTTTCAGCTTCTTTTTCAGCATCATCAAAATGCCTAAGAAGAATTTCTGTATCGGCATAATCAAGATTATAGCTTGATTGCTCATTTTCATTTTGCCAAAAAACATCACCATAAGAATAATCTTCATTATAACGAAGTTCATAAACATTATCTTGTTTCTGAATAAACATAGCAAGACGCTCCAAGCCATATGTGAGCTCACCAGGAATTACATCACATTGAACGCCGCCAATTTGTTGCATATAAGTGAATTGAGAAACTTCCATACCATCAAGCCAGACTTCGTAACCTAAACCAGAAGCACCAACTGAAGGGTTTTCCCAATCATCTTCAACAAATCTTATATCATGCTCTTTCGGATCTATACCGATAAATTTTAAACTTTTTAAATACAAATCCTGAATATTATCTGGAGAAGGTTTCAATATAACTTGAAATTGCATATGACTTTGCAATCTGTTAGGATTCTCTCCATACCTACTATCTTTAGGCCTTCTTGAACTTTGAATATAACAAATATTCCATTTTGGTTCTTTTAAAGCTCTCAGCACTGTTGCAGGATGCAAGGTTCCAGCGCCAACCTCTAAGTCATAACTAGGTAATGTTATACAACCGGCTTTTACCCAATAATCAGTTAGCCCTAAAATCATGTCTTGAAAAGTTGTACCCATCTTAATACCAATTTTTTGAATGATTAAACAGATTTATTCCAATTTTTAAAGTAAAATCTATATGTCACTACAACAAAATCATACGAAAATACTGTTAATTGTTATCTAAAAAGATAATTTTGCTTGAAGCCTTTTGATATAGCGTTATCATCAAAGCGTCAATTTAATGTGAACTAACCATGGAATTTCCTAAAAAATATAATCACAAAGATGCAGAGCTAAAATGGCAGAAATACTGGCATGACAACAATACATATAAATATGACTCAAGCAAAACTAGATCTCAAACCTATGTAATTGATACACCGCCCCCAACTGTTTCAGGAATGCTTCATATGGGCCATGTGTTTAGTTATACTCAAGCGGATTTTATAGCTAGATACCAAAGAATGAAAGGGAAAACTGTTTTCTACCCAATGGGTTTTGACGATAATGGATTACCTACAGAACGACTAGTTGAAAAAACCAAAAAAATTAAAGGCTCTTCGTTGCCTCGTGATGAATTTGTAAAACTTTGTAAAGAAGTAGTTATCTCAGCTGAAGAAGATTTTAGAGATTTATTTAAATCAATTGCATTATCAGTAGATTGGAATGAAGAATATCAAACAATTTCCGATAAAACTCGACTAATTTCACAATTATCATTTCTGGATCTATATACTAAAGGTTTATTAGAACGCAAAACCACTCCTTGTTATTTTGATTGCTATGACAACACAGCTCTTGCTCAAGCAGACCTTGAAGATAAAGAGCAAGATGGATTTATGAATGATATAATATTCAAATCTGAGGATGGTAAAAATGATTTAATAATAGCCACGACAAGACCAGAGCTTATTCCAGCCTGCGTTGCTCTACTTTGTCATCCTGATGATACAAGATATCAACATCTTATTGGTCAAAATGCATTAACCGCTCTATTTAATGTTAAAGTGCCAATTCTTGCTGATGATTTAGTGGAAATGGAAAAAGGAACTGGCCTTGTAATGTGCTGTACTTTTGGAGATGTAACAGATATCGAATGGCAAAAAAAACATAACTTACCCATTCGCTCAATCCTTAATAAAAAAGGCTTAATTAAAGAATTTACAAGTCAAGATTCTGACGATTATGATCAAGATTTAATTAATGACATCAAAGCAAATTGTGACTTTGATAAATATCAAAAGGCTTTTACAATCATTCAAAACCAGCATGTCAGCAAAGCTAAATCTATTATGATAGAGGCTGTAAAGGCAGCTGGACTACTTGTCAAACAAACACCTGTTAAGCAAGTGGTGAAATGCGCTGAAAGATCAGGTAAACCAATTGAAATACTAGTAACACCTCAATGGTTTATTAAAGTCACTTCAGAAAAAGAGGCTTTGTTGAAAAAATCTTCTGAAATTAACTGGTATCCTAAACATATGCAAATACGTTTAGACCAATGGATTGAAAAACTTTCTTGGGAATGGTGTATTTCTAGACAAAGATTTTTTGGAGTACCTTTCCCTGTTTGGTA
>JADHOX010000053.1 GCA_016778805.1 Rickettsiales bacterium | reverse complement strand
GAAGGAATGTTTTTTACTATTGAGCCAATGATAAATGTTGGTGGTTATGCAGGTAAAACATTAAAGGATAATTGGACAGTTGTAACAAAAGATAAATCTCTATCTGCTCAATTCGAACATACTCTAGCAGTTACTGAGAATGGATATGAGATATTTACGTTATCTCCAAAAAAATTATTTAAACCACCATATAACTAAATTTATCTTTTTAATATATGGAGTTAGGTCTTTATATCCATTATCCTTATTGTTTATCTAAATGCCCTTACTGTGATTTTAATTCTCATGTGGCAAAAGCTATTGATAGTAATGAACTAGTGCATTCATATGTTAATGAATTAAGTTATTACAAAAACTTAGTTGGAGATGATATTACTATAAATACTATCTTTTTTGGTGGTGGCACACCATCATTAATGGATAATAATTTAATTTCTAAGCTTTTAGACCACATAAGATCTAATTATCATTTATCTGATAATATTGAAATAACTTTAGAAGCAAATCCATCAACAATTGAGAATAATAAAATCGCATTTTTTCATGAAATTGGTATTAACAGAATTTCATTGGGAGTTCAGTCATTTGATGAAGAGGTGTTAAAATTTTTAGGACGAAAACATGATGTAAAGACAGCTGTAAATGCATTAGAAAATATACAAAAATATTTTAATAATTTTTCACTCGATTTAATCTATGGAATTCATAACCAAAACCTTGATGATTGGAAAAACAACTTAAAAACAGCCTTTAGTTATAATAGTAATCATATTTCGCTTTATCAATTAACTATAGAAAAAGGGACAGAATTTTTTAGAAGATATAATAAAAACCAATTAAAAGTAATGAATGAAGATCTGCAGGCTGATTTGTATGATTTTACATTTTATGAAGCTGAAAAAAATGGTTATAATCGTTATGAGATTTCAAATTTTGCAAAAAAAGGTTTTGAATCAAAACATAATTTAAACTATTGGCAATCCGGAGATTACATTGGCATTGGCGCTGGAGCTCATTCAAGATTAACAATTAAAAATAAAAGATATGGTTTTATAAATTATCATAAACCTGAAAAATGGAGTAAATCTGCAATGATAAATAATTCAATTCAAAGTAAGGAATTATTATCATTAGAAACCCAAATTGATGAATATATAATGATGGGTTTGAGATTAAGAAAAGGAATAAATATTAATGATTTTAATACTAGATTTAAGGTAAATTTTTTTGAAAATATAAATATAAAAAATTACAGAATATTAATTAATGATGATTTTCTAAAATTTGAGAATAATCATGTCAGAATCACTCAAAAAAACTTAAAATTAATTAATAACATTTTATCACAATTATTGTCATAAAGAACGAGTATTTTGATCCTCTCTAACAATTTTATTAACCCAATTATGATTAATTTCTTCAAAATGTTTGATTTCTAAAAGATTACTTTTGTTGCTAATTTCATTAATTAATTGAAAACGTAAGGACATTTCATTAAATATATTATGATTTTCAATAAAAGTATTTAACTTAATTATATATTCATCAAAAGATTTTATAGTTGGTAGTATTATATTGGCAAAACCATCACATAAATCTTTTAACATTAAATCATTTTCAAAAACCTGTTTAATTAACTCATGATTCTCTATAGATTGATCGCTTTTGAAAATTAATAAATCTTTAAATGAAAAATCACATATGATTTTATCTTCAGCCAAATCCTCAAACAAAGCACTATTGAGGTAATTTGTTAAAAGCAAATTGTTAAGTTCACTAACGAATAATTTATGTAATGTTTTGATTTTACTATTATTCATATTAAAAAAGACACCATAAAGATCTAAAATTCTTTTTGGAATATTTTTTTTAAAAACCAATTTTAAATCATTTAAATTATCTTCAACAAATTTACAATAATTAGTAAAACTAGATATTTCACACTTATCTTTTGTCACTAATTTTAGCTTTTCATCGTTATTTAATTCTTTAAATGTTTCAATAACATTATTGTCTTTAAAATATTTAATTAATTCATTCCTTTTATTTTCATCCTCGAATCTTGTGTTTAAGAATGTGTTATAAAGAAGATTAAAATATTCAATTTTCTCTTCATGTTCATTTATAGTTATTTTATAAATTATAAAAAAAAAATCATTAAAGAAAATTTCAAAATCATTGAGATTACTACTGACAGTCATTTTTGAAGCAACAAAATTTTAATTTTCAAAATATTCATCAATAGATTTTTTTATCGTATTAGTAAGTTTATTACGATATGATGAAGTTTTAAGTTTCTTTACATCAGATTTATTTGATACAAAACCAAGTTCAATTAAAACAGATGCCATGTTTGAATTTTTTAGAACTGCAAAACCTGCAAACCTTTTTGCTTTACTAACAGTGTCAATTTTATCTTTTACATTTTTATGCAAAATCTCAGCAAAAGTTTTAGACTTTTGCATGCCTTTTTTTTGTGACATATCAATCATAAAATCTGTAAGTGCTGAATTTTCTCCAGTTAAATCAATACCAGCAATCACATCTGATTTATTTTCTTTACGAGCTAATTGAGCAGCAACACGATCTGAGGCTTTATTAGATAGGGTATAAATAGAAAATCCTTTTGCTTTTGATGATGCTGCAGAATCAGCGTGAAGCGAAATAAATAAATCAGCATTTTTCTTTCTAGCAAAATATTGTCTTCCCCCAAGTGATACAAATTTATCTTTATCTCTTGTTAAATATACTTGATAATGATTGGATTTTTTAAGCTTACTAGCTAATTCTTTAGCATATTTTAAAGTGATATTTTTTTCAAGATCACCTTTTTTATTTACTGCACCAGGATCCTTACCACCATGACCAGCATCAATAACAATTACAGGTTTTGAATTTTTACTATTTTGGATTTTATTTGTTAAATTGTTTTTAGGAACTGAATCAATTAAATTATCATTTTTTACAGATGATTCTTCTTGCGCAAAAACTATATCAAGGAATTCATCAATATTTTTAGCATCATTTTTATAGAGTGGTTCGTTACTAGTATTAATAATTAAATTAAGAGAATAAAAATTATTGTTTTTATTATAATTAACTTCCAGCAATTGAAATGGTAATGTAAATTCAATAATAGTTCTACTATAATCATTTACAGTTTCTAAAGATACATTTCTGATTAAATTATTTTTAGCTAGCTCTTTATCACCAATTAAATTTATATTTAAATTTTTTAGATCTACAACTAGTCGATAAGGATCTGACAATGATAAGAAGTCATATTCAAGTGATTTATCCAAGATAAATGAAATCTTAAAATCTGAACCATTTTGATTATATTCAATTTTAGCATTTGTTGCAAATGCCAAATTAAAAAACATTATATTTATCAAAACAAAATATCTAAACATCTTCTCAAAAAAAACATTTGAAAACATATCAAATAAAAAACAATAAACAATTTTCATTTATTTGACATTAACATTATTACACAATATTAGATAAAAAATTAATTCACTATTTTACATCATGAAAAATTATATCAAATTATATCTTATTATTTTTTCCATAGTTTTCCCTTCAAAGTTGTTTGCACAAATAACTGCTGTAGGGTCATCAACTGTTTATCCATTCATTACTTTAGTTGCTGAAAATTTTGGTAATGATACTAATTTTAATGCACCAATTATAGAATCTACTGGAACAGGAGGTGGTTTTAAATTATTTTGTGCAGGTATTGGAGCAAATACACCAGATTTTACAAATGCATCTAGAGAAATTAAAGAATCTGAAGTTGAATTATGTAAAAATAACGGTGTAACTGATATTTTAGAAATAAAAATTGGTTATGATGGAATTGTTTTAGCTAATAGTAACGAAGCGAAAAAATATTCATTAACTGTTGAACAGATATTTTTAGCATTAGCCAGAGAAATTCCTAAAGATGGAAAGCTAATTGCTAATCCTTACAAAAAATGGAGTGATATTGATTCATCTCTTCCTGATACTGAGATAGAAGTTTATGGCCCTCCACCAACATCTGGAACTCGAGATGCATTTGTTGATTTAGTTTTGATCAAAAACTGTAAAAATCTTCCAGAATTTAAAAAAGCTTATAAAGATAAAAAACTTCGTAAACATAAATGTTCACAAATAAGAGAAGATAATATTTTTATGGAAGCTGGTGAAAATGATAATCTTATTATACAAAAATTAGTTGTTAATAAAAATGCTTTAGGAATTTTTGGTTACAGCTACTTAGAGCAAAATTTAGATAAGGTTCAAGGGTCTACAATTAATTCAAAACTGCCTACTTTTGATAACATATCAACTGGACAATATCCAATTTCTAGATCTCTTTTTATATATGCTAAGAAGCAGCATATCGAAATTAATAAAGCATTATTCCCATTTCTTGAAACTTTAGTTAGTGAAGACACTATTGGAGAAGATGGTTATTTAACATTTAAAGGTTTGATTCCTATCACTTCTGATGAATTAACACAAATTCAAGAAAATCTTTATAATTAATTTTATTGAAGCCTATCTTTTATAATAATAAAGATAGGCTTTTTTTATTCTCATATAAGATTTTTATAATCTAAATTTAATTATAAAATTTAAGAATCTTATTTATTTCTTTATTCTTATTTCAAAAGAACAATTAAATATTAACTGTTATATAAGTTAAATATAACATTTTATTATATTGGAAACCCCAATATTTCTGATTTCAATACCAGTATTCATTAAAAAAAGTTCAAGTAATTATTTTGAAACTAATAAATAACCTCTATATTTTGAGGAATCTTTAGTATTCATTGCCTGATAAAGCAAATCTGTCCTGACCCAATACCAAGGATTTTTATGAGAAGCTACGTCCAAAATTAAAACAGAATCACTTTTTTGATCATAAGCTGCAATTGGACTAATATGACCACCCGTAGTAGCGCCATATGTTTTTCCATAAAAATTCACAATTATTACATCATCTGAATTATTTAGAGATTCTTTTAAAAAAGTTCTGAAAATATCAAGGTTTTCAGAATCGCCTTTTTTATCAACATAGTAAATTTTGGTTTTTAATCCATAATATTGAAATAACAAACTCAGATCTAATAATGAAAGACCAGGATCATAACGACCATCAATATTAGGAGCTTTAAACTCAATAATATCTCGTAATTTTATTTGATCTGTTTTTTCATCTAGTAAGGTTAATTGACTATAAAGATTAAAATTAATTCTTTTATTACCAATTTCTTTTGGAAAATTTGTAGCAAGTTCTTTTTGATTTGGTCGGAAATTATCATAAAAACTATTTAAAACAACAACAGTTGAAGCAATACCACAATATAAAGGATTAATCTGAGCTTGAAAATTAGGCGCTAAAACAACAAAATCTGCTTTATATTTTGATTTATAGAAACGTTTTTGTCCTTCTTCACTTGACCAATTAACAACTTCATTATTTTGGAAGTTATTAAAATTAATTAAATCTGATGCAGATAAAATTTTAAAGTTAAAAAAGAATATTAAAATTACAGAGATTCTTAACATGTTTATAACTCATTAATGATTAAATCACCCATTTCTTCTGTAGATACTAATTTATCAGCTTCAGTAGCAATATCTTTTGTTCTATAACCTTTAGATAAAACCTTTTTGATAGCATTGTTAATTTTATCATGTTCATTTTGCATATCGAAAGAATACTTAAACATCATTGCTACACTTAAAATGGTTGCAATAGGATTTGCTAAGTTTTGTCCAGCAATATCTGGAGCAGATCCATGAACAGGTTCATATAAAGCATTAATTTTTCCATCTACTTCATTACCTAATGATGCAGAAGGCAACATCCCAAGTGAGCCTGTAAGCATAGATGCGGTATCAGATAAAATATCTCCAAACATATTTGTTGTAACTATTACATCAAATTGTTTAGGATTTCTAACAAGCTGCATAGATGCATTATCAACATACATGTGTGATAATTCAATATCTTGATAATTAGATTCTTGTAATTTTGAAATTTCCTCACGCCATAATTCAGTTGATTCTAAAACATTAGCTTTATCAACTGAACAAACACGTCCATTGCGTTTTTTTGCTATATCAAAAGCAACTTTTGCTACTCTTTGAATTTCGTAATCATGATAAACTAAAGTATTAAAACCTTTACGGTTACCATTTTTATCTATTTCAACTCCTCTAGGTTGGCCAAAATAAATTCCACCTGTTAACTCTCTAACTATCATTATATCAAGACCACTAACAACATCTTCTTTTAGTGTAGAACTAGTTACAAGCTCATCAAAACAAATTGCAGGCCTTAGATTTGCAAATAATTCTAATGATTTTCTTATTCCTAACAAACCTCTTTCTGGTCTAATTTCATAAGGCATAGATTCCCATTTAGGGCCTCCTACAGCACCAAGTAATACAGCATCAGAAGCTAAAGCTAAATTTATTGTCGCTTCTGAAAGGGGCTTACCTTCTTGATCAATCGCAATACCTCCAATCAAAGCTTCTTTACAGATAAATTTAGTGTCTCCATTATTGCTAAAAAAATCTAAAACTCTTTTTGCCTGTTTACATACTTCTGGTCCAATACCATCACCGGGTAAAATTAATATATTTTTTGTATTACTCATGATCAATATAAATTATTTTATTAGAAACGAAAAATTAATCGACATACAGTTTGCTCAATTGCCGAATTATAATTATCATTTATTAATGTATTAAAACTTTCTGATCCAAGAGGACCAAGCTCTGTACAATATGGAGAATTTTGAACATTAACTTGATCATAAAATGTCTCAGAATTAATAATACCTGTTCTTGGTTTACCATCATCAAATTTATTATCAAATGCTAATGCTTTTTGAGGAGAAAGAACACCAGAGGTGCTACTGAAATAACTTGCAACAACCTTATCTAGATAGATACGATTACCATATGAAGGTTCAAATTTCATAGAAGCATTAATCGAACCAACAAAGAATAGGGCATTATTAATGAATTTTGAACTATAGCTATTAGCATCCGTTGAAAATGGAGAATTAATGGATTTTACTCCAGTAAAACTTTTATTAATTAAACCTGATAAATACAAATGCTGCCAAAACCTATATGATTCATCATAAGTATCAATTATGTTGTTGTTATTACCATTACAACCGGTTGGAGCATTTCCATTAGGACATAAAACATTGTCAAAATGAAAACTAGCTCTATTAAAGTCTCCAGGTAATTGATCAAAAATAGTTTTAAAATTATCCACTGAATTTTTAATATTGCTATATTCTTTTGCGACCATTTGATATTTACTATGAATGTAAAACTTATTTAGTGATACAACTAATGAAATCAAAACAGTCACAACTGTAATTACAATTATTAACTCAATTAGTGTGAATCCATTTTTTGGAAAATGTTTTTTCATTTTATTGTTTGATATTTTTCATAAACACTATAAACACCAATAAAATTTACTATCAATTTATTTTGCACTCGTAGCTCAGCTGGATAGAGCGTCTGACTACGGATCAGAAGGCCGAGGGTTCGAATCCTTCCGAGTGCACCATTATCTGTTTTATCAG
>JADHOX010000052.1 GCA_016778805.1 Rickettsiales bacterium | reverse complement strand
CAAAAAAAGCCTATATTGAACGTCCAGGTCATGCTTTATTTGCAATTGTTCAAGGAAGCACATTCCCTGATTTACGTAAACAATCAGCAAAAGAACTAATTAATATCGGCTTTGACGGCTATGCGATTGGTGGTCTTGCTGTTGGCGAGGGTCATAATTTAATGGTTGAAACTCTTGAATATACAGAACCTATGTTACCTAAATCAAAACCAAGATATCTTATGGGTGTAGGCAAACCAAAAGATTTAATAGCAGCAGTTAGACAAGGCATTGATATGTTTGATTGTGTATTACCAACAAGATCAGGAAGAAATGGCCAAGTCTTTACTTGGGATGGCCCCAAAAACTTACGTAATGAAAAGTTTAAGGAAAGCTTAGAACCCATAGATGCTAAATGTGATTGTTATTGCTGCAAGAATTATAAATCTAGCTATTTAAACCATTTATTAAAAGCTAAAGAAATCAATGCCTCAGTTTTATTATCTATTCATAATATTCATTTTTACCAAGATTTAATGAAAACTATGCGCGAACATATTAAAGCTGGCACTTTTGAAGAATTTGCAGATAAAGTAACAAATAAACTTTAGAGTATTTATAAACTAGAGAACTCTGCTTCATAGCGTTCATATGTTTTCCTAATTTTAACCTCCACTTTGTTATTTTTCATGGCTCTTGGACCAATAATAAATTGTTTTGGAATACCAATTAAATCAGCTCTTGCGAATTTTGCACCAGCTTGATCTTGTTTATCATCTAACAAAACATCAAGATTTTGTGCTTTTAATTTATGGTAAAGCTCTAATGATTTTTGTGAGCATAATTCATCTTTTGGTGCTAAATTAATAATAACAGCATCAAATGGTGCGACAGCTTCTGGCCAAATAATACCTTTATCATCATGAGAACTTTCAATGATAGCAGCAATTAATCTTGAGACCCCTATTCCATAAGAACCCATATTTGGAAAAATCTTATTACCATTTGCATCATTAATTCCACAATTCATCGATTTACTATACTTATCACCAAAGTTAAAAACCTGCCCTACTTCAATACCTCTTTTTGATACAAGTTCAAAATCATAAATTTTATTTTTATCATGAAGCTCATCAGCAGCCTGATAATAATTTGTAAGGATTTCAAAATCATCAACTCCGTTTTCAAGATCATTAAGTAAGCGTTTATCGCAAAAAACTTCACTTTCACCAGTATCAGCAAGTATCTGAAACTCATGAGATAAATCTCCACCAATAGCTCCAGTTTCCGCTCGAATTGGGATAGCAACAACACCAATTCTTTTAAAAATATTTAAATATAGTTTAAAATATTTTTTATAGGTTTTAATTGCTGATTCTTTATCAATATCGAAAGAATAAGCATCTTTCATAAAGAACTCTCTAGCACGCATTACACCAAATCTTGGTCTGATTTCATCACGAAACTTCCATTGAATTTGATAAAGATTAGTTGGAAGATCTTTATATGAATTTACAAATTTGCGGAAAATATCTGTAAGAACTTCTTCATTAGTTGGACCAAATAAAAAATCTTTATTATGACGATCCTTAACTCTAAGCATTTCCTGACCATAATCATCATATCTACCAGATTCTTGCCATAAATCAGCAGGTTGCAGAATAGGCATCAATAATTCCTGAATACCAGCTTTTTCATGCTCTTCTTTTATAATATTTTCAAGCTTTCTCAGAACTTTTATACCAATAGGCAAAATACTATAAATCCCAGATGCAGTTTTACTGATCATACCAGATCTTAACATTAATTTATGAGATATAATTTCGGCTTCTCTCGGGTCTTCTTTAAGTGTTGGTAAAAAACTTTGTGATAATATCATGACTATATTTCTAACTCCTTAAAAACTTGTTGATAAAGTGGTTTTTTAAACTCAACTATTTCATTAATAAGTTCAGTTTTATTACTCCATTTATATTCTGCAAATTCAGGCTCAAAAACCGCTAAATCAATTTCAGCTTCATCACCAGTGAATTCCAACTTAAACCATATTTGTCTTTGGCCTTTAAATTTTCCCGACCAAAATCTTTTTGCTACAGATTCTGGTAAATCGTAATAAAGCCAATTTGTTTGTGCTAAAACATTAAAAGACTTTATTCCCGTTTCTTCATAAACCTCTCTTTTTAATGCGGTTAATTCGTCTTCCCCGTCATCAATTCCACCTTGTGGCATTTGCCAGCCTTTAACAACAAATTTCTCAAGTCTTTTACCAGCAAATATTGCACCTTTATTATTTAATATTACGGCACCCACTCCTGCTCTATAATCATTGGGATTGCGTTTCATAATAACTTTCTTTAATTTTTTGGATTGGTATTACAATTCTTTGATTTCTTGATTCAGCTATTGAGCGGTTTTTTTCTCTTTGCCAAAACAAAGAATAACATATATATAAAAGCATTAATCCACATAGGGATATCATTATAATTAATTTTTTATTTTTTTGCATAAGTGGAATCAATAAAAACAAAATATAAAATAGCGAGCTTTACTAAAAGAGGAACAAGAAAATTATCACAAAGGAAAAAATTTCTTCGTGACGAGATTTTTCCAAATTATCAATTAAACGAAAATAAGATAGAGGAAATAAAAAAATTCAAAGGTAAAATTAATTTAGAAATAGGTTTTGGTTCTGGAGAGTTTTTATTTTCACTTGCAAAGGCAAACCAAGATCAACTTTTTATCGGATGCGAACCATTCGAAACTGGCGTTCTACAATTAATTGATAAAATTCACACAAATAATTTAACTAATATTTTTATATTAGCGGATGATGTTTTCCCATTACTTGAAAAATTACCGAATGATTTTTTTAATAGCATTTATGTTTTATTCCCAGATCCATGGCCGAAATCAAAACATCACAAACGCAGAATAATTTCCCATAATAATCTTGATATATTTTCAGCGAAATTAAAAACTAATGCTAATTTGAAAGTTGCTACTGATCACTATGACTATGCAAGTTGGATCATAGCACATTTAATTAATAGATCAGATTTGAGTTGGGATCATATAAATTTTTTGAATATTTATGAAGAATTTCCAGAATATATAATTACCAAATATTATCGAAAAGCAAAATCAGATCAAAAGTTTTTCTTTAATTTTATTAAGAAAGAAACTTAATTATTTAACCCTTATAGATTCATTTGCTGAAAAATGTGTAGATTTGTCAGGCAGATTATCATATTTAACTTCCTGATCAATATTATATTTTTTTATTGCAGCAATTACACAAACAGCAGTAATAATTGAGGCACCAGCGGTAAACAATGCCGCAGCAGAAGCCATTGCCAATGCAGAACCAACTACAACTGTTGAAGCTGTAGTTGCAAAAACAGCACTTTCATTAGATATTTTTTCAGGCTCTTTGATATAATTTAAATTTTGACGATCACCAGCCACAAAATCTAAATCTGAAACTGAATCATTATGGATAAGGTTTTGATTATCTTGCTTATTTGAAACAACTTTTTCAGATTGTAATAAGTTATATAATTCTGTATTAGTTTTTTTCAAATATCTATCAAATCTAGGTTTTTTATTACTGGAAATTCTTAAATAATCGGATTTAGCATCCTCAATATCAGATTCAACAAGAAAGTTTACAAACCTTGTTTTGATATTTTCAGAACCAAGAATAACTTCACTGAAAGTGTTATTATCATCAATATCATCAATTATCTTTTCAAATAAGGCATTCTTATCAGCACTACAACTTAAACATACATATTCTAATAACCTCTTATAAGCATCCTGATCAAGATTTTGACTAACGAAAGCTTCAATAAAATAATTATTAAAATTATCGTCTTTTGAGATAAATTTTAAGCTTCGAAAATTTACATTATTATCAACTACAATCTTGGCAAATCTTGTGTAAAGCTCTGAATCGCATTTATCATTTAAACTATTAACTACTTTTAGATTAAGTTTGAGAAATTGTTCAGAATTGAAACATTCTTCATGATCTTTTAAAAAACGATCAAGATCAAACGAAGAAACTGATTTCGAATGTGTAGCCGAAGAATTATGTGGTGTATTACGAAGGGCATTTTCAGATGTGCTTGTTCCATCATTAGATAAACCATCATCATTTGTATTTACTGAATAAGCATAATCTGTGGTTTCTGAAAAACTTCTTCGACTCTCGCCTATATTTGCATTTGGAGGTAATTGAGGTAATTGATATCTAACATCATTATATTCTCGCGCAGATAAGTTACTGCGATCCTGAATCATATTTTGATGTGACTTTAAAAGTCCTTTTCCATAAGGACGGTCATTTTTAGATGTGATTGTTTCACGATTAAATAAAGTATTATCAATTGTACTTACTGAAGAATCAATTTTGAATTCTGAAGAACCATAATCTGTGGTTTTTGGTAAAACTCTTGTTCTATTGACTTTGTTTGCATTTGGAGGTAATGGAGGTAATGGAAGTCCAACAAAATTATCAACTGGCTCAGGTAATTTACTTTGATCATGAATCATATTTTGATGTGACTTTAAAAGTCCTTCTCTATTAAGATATTCTTCAATTACTAATGTAAGATTATTAAAATTAGGTTTATCATAAAAAACTTTAATAGAATTTGATAAGTCAGTTAATACACATTCAAAACCAAGAAATGTACGAGATTTTTCAAAACTATGATTTAATTCTTTGTAAGCATCAATGATTTTTTTTAATATTATATCTTTTTTTGAGATTAAATCAGCTTCAGTGATATTAAGTATTGTTTGAAAATATTTATGCAAAAAAGAATCATTAATTTTATCACCAATAAAAGATCCTAGAGTTTTTTCATGCGATGTTTGGGTCTGTTTAGTATTATAATAATTAAATAAAATTTTAGATAATTTTACTTTAGTTTCATTAAAATTATTATTAAGAACTGGGTAACCTTGATTAAAAAAATATTTAAGACAATCTTTCTTAGACTCTATTTCTTCAATAATTGAATTTTTAGGATCAATTATCATAACAATATGAAGGAGAATTATAAATTCTATACGCTCCATATCATTATAATCCTTAGGACAATTTAAATATGGGAAGTTTTTATCATTAAGATAACCATGTTTATCAAAAAGGTCTTTATTACTTAATTTATAATAAATAGCTCCTAATAAATTTTTATAATCATTTTTATGATGCTTTAATAAACCATTATCAAGAAAACCATTACCACGAATAGATGTAATTATATCACAGTAATATTTAATTTTATAAAGACAATTAGCATCATCAGTATAACGCAGCAAATGATTTGGCAAACTAGGAACTTTAATACTACCATCTTTGTTAAATACAAAAGTATTTGGAACTTCACAATCAATTGATTTAAATAAAAAGTCTAAACTATCTTTAAAAGTCATTAGAATCAGATATCATGCATAAATGAACCATCTCCTATAGAAGCTACAACAGAGTTATTAGAATCTAAAGAAGCTACATAAGATTTATTAGAAACTTCAGCATCCTTTCTCATATGAAGCTTTAAATTCTCAACTGTAATTGCATTATCGGCTGAAGCAATATTTACATCATTATGTATTTCATGATCATCTGGATCAATTAGTTGAACTGCAGACGATTGTGTTCGTGATTGGGGAGGGGTAATATCATCTAATAGACCTAAACTTTCAAGATTAAAAGCTTTTAGATTAAAACTATTAATAAACTTTAATGCTTCTTGATATTTATTTAATTTATTAACATCATTAGTTATTACATCAATATTTAAATCCAATCTTTTACAATTAGGATCAAAATATAATTGAGATGCTAAAAATTCAAAAACATTGAATTGATTAAAACAAAATTTTTGGGTATCAAGACATTTTGATTCTATATTATCAATAAATTTTTTCTGTATAAATCTTTTTTCGTAATAATTCTTATCATGAAATCTGCTTAGAAGTGTATTTTTTGTATCTGAATCAGTTTTTTGATGTGCTCTTACAGAATATTCAACAGATGTTTTAACATCAGAGTTTTCAATTGTTGGAAATTGCTGCTGAATATCATCAATAAGATTAGAACCAACTCTTCTTAATTTTGATATAAAATAAAAACAATTAGATAATTCCTCAAGGCCAAATGGAAGATAACGTTTTGAATTAACATAACTTTTTAATTTCTCCGCTAAATCATATGCTCTAAAATATTCAAAATTTAAATCAATCATAACTGATAAACCTTTTATAAAATTAGATGCTTTTTTAATTTCTTGAAAATTATCAGTACCATCAGAAATAAAAACTTCAGATCTTATAGTAATTAATTTATTTTTTTTCTCATTAAGTTTGTCGATTTTTGATTTATAAATTTCTTTATTTTTTAATTGCTTTTCATTCAGGCTTTCAGATGTATCTAGCCTACGTATAAGAAATTCAAATCCATCAATTTCTCGTTCAATCTGATGTTCACTTCTTACTATTGCTTTAATAAAATCATTGAATCCTTTTCTAATCTTACTTTCAAAATATTTATTTATCTTAGGCGTTGAACCCGAAATTGATGGTAAATTATTATCAGCATGTTTTGCTACTATATATTCTTTCTCTTTATCGGTAAAGTATACAATGCTTAATACTCCCTCGTGATTTAAACCACTAATATCTTTAGCTAATATTGTCTCGAATTGACTTAAGCATTTATCAAATAACTTTTCCTTTTGATAATGAAGATCTTTTATTGTGTTTGTAACCAATAATTTAATATTTCTGACTATATCAACAGATTCTTTAATTGATTTAAATTCAAAATCTTTATAATTATTTAAAAGAAATACATTCAAATTCTCTGAGGCTTTTTTGTAGTGACGAACTATTGCACTTTTTTTAACACTATCAAAACCCTGTATTATTTGTTTGACTCTTGCGTTCAAATCATTAATGTTATCTTCAGAAATTTGTTCTTTATCCAAAAAAACAAGTGATTCTTGAAGAGTTTTAAATATAGGATAATCAGATAAATTTCCAGATATTGAATAATCAAGATCAAAAAACTGAGGGTAGTACTTTTGTGAAAATGATGAATTTTCTTTACCTGAAATATCAATTACTGATCCAATCACTCTATCTCTGAACTGAGATAGCGATGAATTAAAAGTGGAATTATTAGAAATTAAATTTTTATATATGCTTTCACCTGACATATGATGATTATTACGAATCTTAGCAAATTTTAAATCTTCTTTTAATTTATTGATTTCTAATACTGACTTTTGAGTTTTTTCTTCTTGATCTAATGAGATTTCTTGATATTTTTTACTTAAAAGTTCAGATGTGTTAATAGATTCTTCCACAGCTTTAGATAGACCCTTATTTTGATCAATTATATCTGCTTTTTCACTTTGTAATGATGATATTTCATTTGCAGCAGCAATAACTTTTTCATTTAAAATTCTTGTAGATTCAGTTAATTCTGAAATTTTAGATGTGTTTTCATGATTAGCTTTAGTAGAAGCTTCAAGTTTTGACGTTAAATCAACTTTCTCATCTTCTAAAGATTTAATTTGATTATAAGTTAAAGTTGTTTCAACAGTTAATTTTTTAATCTGAGTTTTTTTATTTTCTATTTCTTTTAAATTATCTTTAGAAGTTTTTGTTGAATCTTCTAATATTCTAGCATTATCTTTTTCTAAAGAAACTATTGTAGCATCCAAACTCTGATTTTTTGATTTTAACTCTTCAATCAAAT
>JADHOX010000051.1 GCA_016778805.1 Rickettsiales bacterium | reverse complement strand
TTCTTTAAAGCAAAGGTTAATGCTGTATCACCATCAGGATTTTGCATATTAATAGTTTCCGTAGTTGTTTTTTCTATTAACTTAAGAGCAAGATCATAATGACCTTCTCTAATTGCAAGCATCAATGGAGTCATGCCTTTAGCATTAGCAATTCCTTGATCTGCATCATGACTGATTAAGCTTTCGGCCAAACGCAAATTACCTTGTTCTATAGCTAAGGTTAATGCTGTATCACCCTTATCATTTTTCTTATTAATAGTTTCCGTAGTTGCTTTCTGAATTAGTTCAACAGCAAAATCAGTGTAATCTCTGTTAATGGCAAGCATCAATGGGGTCATACCCTTGTTATCAGTAATTCCTTGATCTGCATCATGACTGATTAAGCTTTCAGCTAAACGCAAATTACGTTTCTTTATAGCAAAGGTTAATGCTGTATCAAAATGTGTAGGACCTGAAACAAAAAGTTTATTAATCTCAAGTTTATTAATATCACATTTAATCAATAATTCAAAAACATCATTCAATTCCTTTTCAATAACATAATACATAGGACAAAGATTCCTGTAACCTTCTTTATTAACATCGGCACCAGCATCCAGTAGTATTCTTAAAATACTCTGATCAGCATCTGCCATAAACCAGTTAAGAATATTATGGCTGTTCAGAGCCAGTATTAACGGTGTATCACCTTTAAAACCAGGTTCATTAATGTCTGCTCCAGGTTTGTTAACTAATAATTTTAATATCTCTACCAAATTTTTTTCAACAGCTAGACATATAGGCGAATAACCCCAGCCAACTTGTTTTTTTACAACTATATCATCTCTTAATAACAATAATTTTACAATTTCAAAATTTGCTTCTTCTATAGCAAGAAATAAAGGAGTAATACCCTTTTTATTAGACTGATTAACATCTATCTCTGGAAGTGTTAACAGATAGGATACAATAGAAATATTTTCTTTTTCTATAGCAAGAAATAAAGGAGTAATACCCTTGTTATTAGACTGATTAACATCTATCTCTGGAAGTGTTAACAGATATGATACAATCTCAAAATGTGATCCATTCAATGCAGCCAATAATGCAGTATTTCCATCTTTGTCACGTCTTCTATTTACATTATATCCAGCTGCTATTAACCTTTGTACAGCTTCTAGATTTCCTTTTTCTGCAGCATCAACTATATTTGCATATCCAGAACTTGCTTTCACAAGCCACTTTGTCAAATTGGGCATAATATCTCTCTCAAAAATTTTTAACTCGACGAATTATAACATATTTTTTAACAATCACCACAAAAAAAACATGTTATTACTTTACAACTATATTTGAACTGTCGATTTTTTGATCATTGGTAAAAATCAGCAGCCTTACAAGCTTTTCAACTGGAACTGACTTATCAGATAAAATATTAATTTTTATATCATCATCATTACCCGAACGTTTTTGAAGTTCTATTTTTAGCTCTTCAAAACTTGATAACTTAACTCCATCTAATGACCAATCATCAGCATTGTTAAATATCACAAGATCTAACGAAGCAACTGCTTGATCTTGCACGAGATTATCTTTATCTTCCGCAAGCTCGACATTAAAAGATTTAAGAGCTACATTCATTGTCAAAATCAAAAAGATAATCAACATAAACATAACATCTATCAGCGGTGTTAAATCAGGAATCAAATCGCTTTCAATGTTACTTCGTTCTGTTTTTAAATTAGAAATATTTATCATAGCTTTACGCCATCAATAGCAAAAGAGCTTTTATTAAGTCTAGCTTGATATGCTTCAATACGTTTTTCAGTAACGCGCGAAAAAATAAAAGCTGCCATCAAAGAAGGTAAAGCAATAGATAAGCCAATTGCCGTAGTCATCATAGCATTCCAAAGACCTTCTGATATTAAAGCTGGTGTAACTGGCCCTGTCTCAAGTGAGATTGTCTTAAAAACTTTAATGATACCAACAACTGTACCAAGTAAACCAACCATAGGACTAATAGTTGCAATTAAACGCAAGGTTTTTATACCAAAATCATATGAGGTTTTGAGATCTATTAGTAAAAATGCTAATAACTCATCTCTAAGAACTTTAGGTTTTGATTTATTTGCTTTTAGCGTAGCTTCAAGTTTTGTTAAATTTTCACAATTTTCAATTTTACCAAATTTTAAAACAAAAACTGTACGATTAATAATTATTGATAATGATAAAACTGACAAAATAAGCAGCGGATAGGCAAGAAACCCAATATTTGATATTAATTCAGACATTATTTGTTAATGATAAATTCTACAGGAATTCTAACCAAAACCTCACTTCCAGCAAGCGCAGCTTGATCAAACCTCCATTTCATTACTGCATTACTAGCGGATTTGTCTAAAATAGCAAATCCTGATGATTGAATAATGTCAATTTTCGTAACAACGCCCTCTTTACTGACTAAAGCTTCAATTATCACAATTCCTTCTCGATTTAACCTTAACGCTCTTTTTGGGTAAATTGGTGATGGTTTGAAACCAGGAATATCAACATTATTAATCGGGATCATTTTCGGAGCTTGCGCTTTGTTAACCTTAATTTCCTCAGCTTCCTGCTCTGATTCAACCTTTTCAACTAAAGGTTTGGTTGGTATTTTGGGCTCTTGTTTTATTTGCGAGGTATTGTTTGGCGCAACTGGACTAGCTAGAGGCGCAGATGTTTTTTCAACAACTTCCTTAGTTACCTTATTATTATCAGATTCACTATAAAATTTTGCACTAATCTTAGTTATATCAAGTTTAAGTAATGATGGTTTCTTAGTAGATATATTTTGCACCACCATTGTTATCACGACAATATGCAATAAAACCGAAATCAAAAAGAAAGAAATATTATTGTGGTTTTGGTTAAAAAAATACATAAATCTTGTTATTGATAATCATTATCATTATTTGCTTGCATATTAAAATAATGAGAATAATTCTCAGTTTCAACAAATAATTTAAATTTTTTATGAAAAAAATATCTTTAATTTCATTTACCATAATTATTACCTCATTAATTAATATTTCTGCATCAGCAACCACTTCAGACAATCGCGAAACTAAAGAAACAGAAAGGCTAATGGTGATTGGTAATAAAGAAAGCATCAACAAGATTGCAGGTTCAGCACATTTCCTAGATAAAGAAGAATTAGAAAAATATAACTATAATGATATAAATCGAATTTTAAGAGAAGTTCCTGGTATTAATATCCAAGAAGAAGAAGGTTACGGAAACAGACCTAATATTGGAATCAGAGGTGGTAGATCAGAGAGAAGCGCTGATATAACATTGATGGAAGATGGTATTTTAATAGCACCAGCACCATATGCAGCGCCATCAGCCTATTATTTCCCAAGGGTAAATAAAATGGAAGCTGTCGAAGTCAGAAAAGGTTCAAGTACAATAAAATTTGGTCCAAGAACTACAAGTGGTGCTGTCAATATGATTACAAGCTCTATTCCAAATAATAGCTCAGGTTCAGCACTAATGGGCTTTGGTAACGATAATACTCAAAGATTAGAATTTAACTATGGTGATAAAATTGAGAATTTTAGTTATGTTTTTGATTTAGGTACAGAAGTTACTGATGGATTCAAAACTATTGATATTACTGGAGGTGACACTGGCTACTCAATTCAGGATGGAATGGCTAAATTACGCTATGAGTTTGATCCAAATGCTGAGATTTATCAATATTTAGAATTTAAAATCGGTGCTACAACCGAAGATTCAAACGAGACATATCTTGGTTTAACTCAGGCGGATTTTGAGACTAACCCATATCGAAGATACGCTGCATCACAGCTAGATAATATGGCCGCAAACCATGACCAATATCAATTAAGCCATTATATTGAACCAACAGAGAATATTGATATAACTACAACAATTTATCGAAATAACTTTTCAAGGAATTGGTACAAACTTCAATCCGTTACTATAGGTGGTAATAAAAAATCTACATCCTCAGCATTAGAAGATTCTTCTTATCTTGCTGCTTTAAAAGGTAATACTGATCTTAACGGTGACGCAAACAATAATTTAACCTTAAGAGCAAATAACCGTGATTATTATGCTAAAGGTATACAGAGCGTAATTGTTCATCAATATGAAACAGATAGAGCAAGTCATGAAGTTGAATATGGCATCAGATATCATTATGATGAAGAAGATCGTTTTCAACAAGAGGACCGTTATTCTATCACAAACGGAGTAATGGCTTTAACATCAGCAGGAGCTCCTGGAAGCAATGCAAATAGAGTAGGTAAAGCTAAGGCATTAGCTCTTTATGTGGAAAATGATATTGATTATGGAAAACTTAAATTATCACCAGGCCTCAGATATGAATCAATTAAACTTACTCGTGATAACCGTGCTAATGGAGATGTTGATATTAATCACATAGATATTTTTCTTCCAGGATTTGGTGCTATTTATGATTTAAATTCCAAATATAATATTTTTGCCTCTGTTTATAAAGGCTTTTCACCACCTGGGCCATCAACAAATACTGATCAAAGAGCTGAAGAAAGTGTCAATTATGAAGCTGGGATTCGATTCGATAATCAAAATTTAAAAACTGAATTGGTTGGTTTCTATAATGATTATAGTAATCTTCTTGGCGAAGATACTTTATCAAGCTCTGGATCTGGAACCGGTGATTTATATAATGGTGGTGAAGTTACAGTATATGGAATTGAAGCTAGCCTAAAATATGATTTTGCTAAACTAACTGACCAATATAGTTTAAACGTACCATTTACAATCAATTACACCTATACAAGCTCAGAGTTTGATAGCAGTTTTACCAGTAGTTTTGATGAATGGGGAACCGTTAACAAAGGTGATGAATTACCATATGTACCAGCGCATCAAATCTTTGCCTCTATTGGTATTGAGGCAAAAAAATGGTCATCTTTTTTCTCAGCAAAATATATTAGTGAAATGCGAAGCGAAGCTGGATCAGGCCCTATAGCATATGGCTCTGGAACTGACGATCACTTAGTTTTTGACGCAACAGCAGAATATAAAATTGATAATAATAATAAATTGTTCCTAAGCCTTTATAATATTACAGATGAAGAATATGTAGTTGCCAGAAGGCCTGCTGGAGCAAGACCTGGTGCGCCATTATCTATTCTTGCTGGAATTAAAGTAAAATTTAAATAATTAACATGATACCAGAAGCTTTTGATGCAACATAAAGTAACTAATCTTAACATTAAAAATGGATAGAAATATAAACATAAACCTACTTAACCTATCCCGAAAAACAACAATAAAAGAGCTAATTAAACTCTTCAAAACATATGGAACAGTTGAATTATGTCATATAGTTACAGATAAAGAGACGGGAAAATCAAAAGGTTTTGGTTTTATTCGAATGTCAAATGATGATGAAGCCCAAGACGCAATAAAAAACCTTCATGGCACTTTGTTCGGTGGTAATAAAATTAAAGTAAAATCACCAAATAAAACTAAATAATGAACGAATATTAGTTTTATAATTCAAAGCAAAAATACAAACAGAATTAGATAGTTAAGCAACTAAAATTCAAACAATATTCAGATATTATAAAGTTAGAACAAAAAACAGGATGCAAACTAGACCTCCCTACTAAACTCTTACTAAAAGATATAGCATACAGAAAGCTCAAAACAATAAGAAAAATATCAACAAATTATGTTACATAAAATGTTAGAGAATTCTACTTGTTAACAAGGAAGAACTTCTTAATTTTCATGGTTAACTCTATTATAATAACAATGTGTACTACATCAAAGAACAGCATATTTCTGTGGCATTTGCTTGTTCTTCTTGAATAAATTTAACAAAACCTTGGTTGTTTTCAGGTTGTAACGAAGCTTTTTCTTGAATTTGGTCTGATAAATATTGACATTCCATAGATGTTAATTCTGATATAGACTTTAATTGGCCATCTTTTAAATAAAAGAATTGGCCATCTTGCATCTCTATTTCATAAGGTAATGCATGACCATTATCATCCAATATCTGTAATTGAGGTTCGAGCATTTTGTAGTTTTTTCTAGTAACAGATAAAAAGAACTCTGCTATTTCTTGTGATTTAACAATGACCTGACGTGTTTCCGCTAAGAAACTTAAGATCTTGATCATAACGTCTAAACTTCCTATGGTGACCTTTTTTTTACTGCTCTTATCTGTTGAAGTTTCTGGTTTATTTAATATAGGGCTTATTAGAGCTTCTGCTATAACGATCATTTTCTCTTCTAAATCATCAAAAAACTTTTGCCTTACCTGCCACTGTAAATCAATCATTTGAGTTTTTTGCAGAAGAAAAGGTGGTAAGGTTGATGGATCTGCACCATTCAATATCAGTAACTCAAAAACTTCTTGAGGTAATTGACTTTTAATTGCTAATGCAAGAGAGTTTGTTTTACGTTTTATTATAAGTTCACCATCAATAATACTTTCGAAGCATCCTTGAAAAAGCCAAATAATTTGAGTCATATCAAAATGAGCATATTCTGATATACCATTAGAAATTTTAGCTCCATGATTTATTAATAATTCGATTACTTTATACGAGCTTTTATTAAGAATGGCTTTAGACAAAGTGTCTTCAACACCCTCTTCATCATTTATAATCACAGCGCCACTCTGAAATGCTTGAATTATTTCATCAATCTCATTTCTTTGAATTGCTAATTCTAAATTACATTGTGGCAAAGCTCCTATATCAATATCATTATTGCAGATTTGCAAATGCGAATTTGGTGATACATATCCTGACTCTCTCATCTCTTTGTATAAATTTTAAGCATTCTACTTCTACAAACCTCTGAAATCAATGGATAATGCAACACATTCATAACATTTAATGATTTATTTTTTGATTAGACATAGTTAACATTTTATTGGTTAGTATAAAATCTCTGACGATATATTACTTATCATAGTTCAAGAAACTAAAAGCTTAAAAACATTTTGATAGACTTATTATACAAAAAACACCTAAAACAAAAGTTTTACCAAATTAATCAAATAAAATATTAAATTGATATGATAGTGCAAAATAAATAATCGCTCGATATAAAAGAAACTTTTATTTTCATTATTTAAAAATTTATTAATTGAATTACTTGCCTTTTGAATATTGTACATTATTCTAACAAGAAAATATTTGTTATGATTACAGTTTTCTACGATGGTAAATGTGGTTTATGTTCAAAAGAAATAAATCACTATATCAATATCGCTCCTGAAGGCATCTTCAACTGGCAAGATATCACAAAAGATAACGCAAAGCTCAGCGAAATCGGCATTAGTTTAGCCGACGGGCTAAAACTTTTACATGCGACCGACAATCAAAACAAAATTCATATCGGAGTTGATGCATTTATTTTGATTTGGAAACAGTTAAAAAAATGGCATTTTCTTGCAAAATTTATTTCGCTACCTGTTATTTATCAAATCGCTAAAGTTTTTTATAAAGTCTTTGCCAATTGGCGTTTTAATAGACTGGATCATTGCAAAATAGCTAAACAAATGGAGGAATCATGATTTTATCAATTGGTGCAATACTTGGTTTTATATCGGTAATGTTTGGTGCATTCGCAGAACATGGTTTAAAGGCTAATATCTCCGATGAACATTTTCGTTTTTTAATGACAGCAATTCGCTATAATCAAATTCACGCAGTGATGATAAGCTCAATCGGTCTTGCCTTTTTAAGTAACAGTAAATTAGCTGAAATTAAATTAGTAAAATTAAGTTCCATTTTATTCATCATTGGCACTATTTTATTTAGTTTTAGCATATATTTATCTGTTACATTTCAGATCGAATCTCTTATATTTATTACCCCATTTGGTGGCATGACTATAATGCTTGGCTGGGCTTTACTTATTTTAACTGGCATCAAAATTGGTAAAAAAACATGATAAAATTAATATTAATATTAAGTATTTTAATTAGCAGTGAGGTCATGGCAGAAAAAACCGCCGAAAATATAAATGGTGGTTCACTTCAAATCTGCTCCTTAAAACCTATGACCGGCTTTTTTCGTGATGGTTATTGCAATACTAATTATCGTGATCATGGCACTCATGTTGTTTGCGCAATTATGACTGATGAATTCCTAAAATTTACCAAATCAAAAGGCAATGATCTTTCTACCCCTAAACCAGAATATAGATTCCAAGGTCTTAAAGCTGGTGACAAATGGTGTCTTTGTGCTTTAAGATGGAAAGAAGCATATGATAATAACAAAGCACCAGAACTTGATATAAATGCAACTAATG
>JADHOX010000050.1 GCA_016778805.1 Rickettsiales bacterium | reverse complement strand
GTTAAGTAAAACTGAGCTTGATAATGAAGATAAAGAATTATTAAACCTTGTTCAATCAATGCAGCATTTTGCGCAAAACTCTAATAATGAAAATATCAAGATTATTCCCATTTCAAATGATGAATGGTTATCACCTTGGCAATATTTTAATAGCAATAACTTTGATCCTAATGATAAGATATTTAATAACTGGCATGCAATTGTAAAATCTTACCGTTCAGAAAATAACCCAAAATTTAACTCTAAGCTTAATGAGCTTAAAAAAAATTTAATTCCTATCCTTTCGTTAAAAACATTCCAATTGCTAGATTTAGAATTCCTTTATAACAGATATAGTCCGCTTAGTCTTGCTTTGTTTTGTTATAGCTTTTCTCTTGTGCTGATATTTCTAGGACGATTAGTTTGGCAAGATAACAAGATTAAATTCTATCGGTTTGCTTTTTACACTCTTAATTTTGGTGCCTTGATCCACTTTTTTGCAATAATTGCAAGAGTTGTAATTATGGAGCGACCACCAGTAAGTACTTTATACGAATCAATTATTTTTGTTGCTTTGATAAATGCTATTCTCGCAATATTATTACAATTAAAACATCGCGATATTACTATCTCCGTTACTTCCAATATTATTGCAATTGCATTACTATTTATCGCTGAGAAATTCAATGTTAATAAAGATAGCTTTGCCGTTCTTGCTGCAGTTCTAGATAGTAATTTTTGGCTTGGAACTCATGTTCTAACTATCTCTATTGGTTATGCTTGTTGCCTTTTAACTGGTTGCCTTGCCCATATTTATTTACTTATGGCTAATTTTAGTAAGATCAAAACTAAAGAGTTAAAACGCCTATTAAATAATATTTTTATTATCAGCTTAATTGCTTTATTTTTCTCTGTCACCGGAACTATCCTTGGCGGCATCTGGGCTGATCAATCCTGGGGTAGGTTTTGGGGCTGGGACCCTAAAGAAAATGGAGCCTTATTAATTTGCTTATGGCTGATTTATATTCTACATTGTAAAATAGCTAAATTATATAACGACTTTATTTATGCAATTGGTCTTGCCATAACTAATATAATTGTGGTTTTAGCTTGGTATGGCGTCAATCTTCTAAATGTTGGTCTTCACTCCTATGGATTTACTGATAATATCGCAATAAACCTAGTTTTGTTTTGTAGTTCTGAAATCGCCTTTTTAATTATGATGTATTATTTCCATAAGCAAAAGATCCTAAGCGATGCTAAGCAAAATAAAATTTAATATCACATTTATAATTTTTTATTAATGTTTTTGAAAATGAACTTTTTGTTTGATTACATTTTCAAAGGCTATGACCTTGCAATTCCCAAAAAAGAAATATTAAAAACAGAATAATACAAATTCATCAATCTTTAAAGTTCCCAAAAACATACTCTCATCATTTTGTTAAGTTAAATAAACAAGAAACCACTTGGGGTATTTGACAAGAAAATTTACAAAAGAATATCTAGATTTGTTTAATTTATTGTAATTGTTAGAATAGTTTTGATGTGAAGTCAAAAGAGATAACATAAGCAGCTAAAATTAATATTTAGTCCAGATAAAGATAATGATTTTTTAAGCAATCAGCTCATTCGAAAATTCAATGACCCTAGCATCAACTTGAATATCAGATAATTTAATTGGTGACCTTAGATAAATACCGCTTAAATTCCTACATCTACTCAAAGCAACATAGGTTTGTCCAAATGCAAAAGCGCCACGACCAAGATCAATCTCGACATGATCAAAGGTCTTGCCCTGGCTTTTATGAATGGTCACTGCCCAGGCAAGCTGTAATGGATATTGCTTAAAACTACCTACAACTTGTTCATCGAGCTTATCTTCAGCTTCATTATATTCATATTTAATCGACTCCCATTTTTCTTGTTCTATTTTTACCTCAATATCATCAAGCATAACAAATATTGATTTTGCTGTAAGGCGACTAATAATTCCAATAGTGCCATTAACCCATCTTTTATCAGGATCATTACGCAGGAACATAACTTGAGCACCGATTTTAAGCTCCAAATCAAATGCTGCAGGTAATTTCGATTGATCTTTTTCAAAGCTACCTTTGGCAATTCCTTGATACCTGTAAGGCTCACCGGAAAGAGCACCCAAACGCGCCTGATTTGTCCGTTCAGCAAGATAATTTGTCGCTGTTAGAATAATCGGCTGAATCTCTTCTATTGCTTTTTGCTGACAGCATTGTTCATTAAACCATTCAAGTTCAGAATTCGTTAACGCACCATCTCTGATTTTATTTAAGATATTAATAAAATCTGCCTCAGATTGCCTAAAAATTTTAGTAAAACTAATATTTACAAATTGCCCTGCCTCAGTTTGAAAGGCTTGTGAGCTAAAGAAATACGGTGTTTCATAAAAATCATAATAAACTGTTGCATCTTGATTGCTAACCACAGGCGGTAATTGATACATATCACCAATGACACAAATCTGACAACCACCAAAAGGAGCACCTCTTACTTTACCATATCGTCGCATAAACAACTCAATTTGGTCAAAGATATCAGCTCTAACCATTGAGATCTCATCAATGATAATTATATCAATAGCACGGTAGATTTTAAGTTGATTGGCACGCATTTTCGGCAACTCATTCGGCGTAAACCAGGGTTTGAATTTAAAAAACGAATGGATAGTTTGACCAGCAACATTAATCGCAGAGACACCAGTAGGCGCTAGAACAACGTGATTCTTATTAGTATTTTGTCTAAAATATTGAAGAAATGTTGACTTACCAGTTCCAGCTTTACCGCTTAAGAAAACATGCTGATTAGTATTTTCTAAGATATTAAAAACATCTTCAAATTCATCAGTAATTTCAATATCAATCTCGTGATCTAAAGCCATTATATTTATAAAGTTTCTTTGCTTTATAAAGCATTAACCATAGATTTAAACAAGATTAATAACTTATGAGCAAATTACTGCTTACCTTAAATATTAAGTATCATTATTTTGATTCATTCCTTAAAGCTTTTTCTATAAAACATTTAATACTTTATATATGAGCGACAACATATATTAATTTAGAGCCGCTCTAATAAATTTTGAAATTCGTATACAGTATTAATTCTTGATCTTAAAGACTAATATTAGGAACACCATCGCAAACATTTCTTCTTGCATTTGCTTCTAATATCTCAAGAACAAAACCTAAATTGATGTCATCTAATGAATGTGGATCATTATTATTTTTTACTGAAATAACATCTAAAGAATTAGTGTCTTTATTTTCTCGGTCAGATGTAATCAACAAATATTCTCCTGTTTTACCTTCATTAGATTTTGAAACTTCAGCAATAGTTGTCTCGTAATCATCTTGTCTAGGCTGAGTTGCGACAACAATATCTAGTGGTAATTGTGAATTAGCTCTTTGATCACTAGGTAAATTATACCTTTCCTTTGATCTCGGGAAATAGGAAAATTTTGGACAACAATTCTTAAAATCTAAAAATGAAACACAATCAGAAGTCATCTCGCAAACCTGAATCGATGCTAAACAAACATCTTCTGAAACAACATTACAACAAACTGAGGCAGTGTTTAGTAATCCAGATCCAATCTCACAAACTCCACTACCAACACCATAAACTATATTAAATGGTAAAGAAGCAACACCAAATAATAGCTCGCCACAATTTTCGCATCCACCTTCACAACAACATTGACATAATTCAAATATTTCACACATATACACCTCATAAAAGAGTAATATTATAGCAACGTTTTTGCGTTATTGAAAGCTTTTTTTTTGCAAATTTTAACAACTTTCTTGTTATTTGTGTAATAGAGCCTCATATCGCCTAATTAACCTGTAATCATGTTCTATTTGACGATGATCCTCATGAATAAGATAAATAAATCCTGGAGATGATCTCACATCAATTGTTTTCTTTAATTTATCACCAACTTTGAAAGCAAATTCAGCGTGATAAAAAGATTTTAACGATTTTATTTTATTTAATATCGAAGAATCATATGAATTTAAAATCATCTCTTTATAATTAACTAAAAACACCATTCTGCTATTTTTGGTTTTTTGATAAAACCCATCCCAATTATCACTGAATTTACTTGGCTCTAAATAGGCATCAACAGTATATTCAGTTTGCGACTTCTTACTTTTGACGCATGGAGCTGTTCCAAAGGGCATTCTTGGCCCACCTAACCTTGCACCGATTTCCACTAATACCGGAGAGCCATCTTTTTTAATATAAACCTCAGAATGACCTGGACCAATCTTAATATTAAGAGCATCCAAAACTGTACTAACATAATCAAATAAGACTTTACATACTTTATCATTACTATCTAACAAATCAAAATACTCATATACAAATGAACCATCATTATGTTTGGCTTTGTGACATCGCCAAATATCAATCAATTTATGCTTTCCATTTAAACTTACAGTATCAACTACATATTCTGTTCCTTGCAAGAATTCTTGAGCAATAAATTTTGATCCAATCGTTACAACTGTTTTTTTAAGATCAGCTATTGAACATATAGCCTCGAAAGCTTTTGCCACATCTGCATCATTTTCACATTTAGAAACACCAGCTGAGCCAGCACCATCAAGCGGCTTAATAACTATCGGATAACTGAGATTTTGCTTTAACATCCAACTTTTAACATCATCGAGACTTGTTACGATAGTTTGACACGGTATTGTCACGCCACATTTCGCAATTCTTTGATGCATTAAACTTTTATTGCGCCTTGATTTTGAGTACTCAATACCATTAAAAGGTAAATTTAATTGATGACATAGTAAATCTGATAACTCTACACCGGCTTCATCAGCTGGAATAATATGAGTTACCCCTAAATTATTTAGGATTTGCGCTAATTCTTCAAGAGTCTGTCCTTTTTTTGTAACTACAACATCATTGGCAATTTCTTGTCCATGATCAAGAAGCTGAATTAGATATTGATTTGTTTTTTTGTGACCATCAAGCTCAATTCTAATAGTTTGAAAACCACGCGAATTAATCTCATTAATAACATCAGTTCCTCCATAATACGCTACTATAACTGCAGGTTTGATATTATGTTTCTTAGAATTTTGTAGAAGAGACTTCATGTTTTTTATTTATAAAACAATATTAGAACATTTAAAATTAATGTTAAGTTAATCGAATTATTTTAATTAACTTAACAATAATTATCAGAAAATCAGATCTAACTTTAGAAATGGTGCCGCCAACGGGGATTGAACCTGTGACCTCCTCATTACCAATGAGACGCTCTACCACTGAGCTATGGCGGCAAAAAATCTTATTTATCTTCTGACTCTTCTGTATTATCTGATTTAATTTCTTTTTTAAAATTTTTAATACCTTTACCAAAATCACCCAAAAGACGTGGAATTTTTCCACCACCAAAAATGATTAAAATAATTGCAAGTATTAATACTAACTGCCAAATACCAATAGACATATACTTAATTTTTTGCTTCAAAATACTCTAAAGCATTAATTATGCAAACATAATTTGAAATAGCTTAATTAGTTATGCTTCATATGCTTAATCATCAAAATTTGATTTTATTTTCGAGGATGGACCAGAACTCCATGCTTTTTTGTCGGAATGAGTTGAAAATTGACTAGTATATTTTGTACTTCTTGTATCAAAGTCAATTTTTTGAGTTTGTTTGGAAATATAATCAGGAATTCTTACTTGTATGGCTGGATTAAAAACTCCTTCGATCCACATAATACTATTTTTAAAAAAATTTCGACAATCTTGATAATGAAATTGGAACGCCTCATCAAAATGCCCAACTTCTTTTGACATAGCAAACATTTGAAATAATCTTGCAAATAGTTCTGATGATTGCTGGTTCTCAGGATAAAGCTTCAGATCTTTATACATTATCTTATCAATTGCATATCTTACGGTATGAGAAGCTGTTACAATACCCTTAAGATCCTCGATCATAGCTTGATCAAAACCACTTGAAAGAGGAATTCTCCCCTGTTTCTCAAGAGCATGTGCCATTTCATGCATTAAAACTCCAACATTTAATTTTTGTAAAACAATTTTATGTTTAAATGTTTTAACAAAACTTTTTAAGACCTTATTATAAATATGCTTTTCATGAGTTAAACAGCAACCTCTTAGCTGAACCAATTCATCTATTATTTTCAATTCAAAAGTAATATTACCAATTTCAGCTTCACTTAAAATTAAATCTAAACCAGGCTTTAATATTTCTAATTTATAAAGCTCTTTAAAATTCTTTATTAATATTGATTTTTGTAATTGATTGCCTTTTTCAATATATTTATTAAGAAGGTTATCGATCATAAATTTACCTTTAGCTGTTTTTATAGTTTTATTATCGGTAATTTTAAATTAACTGAATTACAATACATAGTTTCATGATTCTACTAATCGATAATTATGACAGCTTTACTTATAATATAGTACATTACCTCGCTGACATCAATGAAGAATGTGAGATAGTTAGAAATGATCAAATTGATGTCAATAAAATCAAATCTGGTAAATATAAAGCAATTTTTATATCACCCGGTCCTTCAAATCCTCAAAATGCCGGCCAATGTCTTGATATTTTAAAACAATTTCATCTATCAATTCCTTTTTTTGGCATTTGCTTAGGACACCAAGCTTTAGCAGAAGCATTCGGAGCTAGAATAGTTAAAAACACACCAATGCATGGCAAGATTTCTGAAATTTACCATGATAATAAAGGCTGTTTTCTAAACTTACCAAACCCAATTAAAGCAACAAGATACCACTCCCTAATGATTGAAAAATCAACATTACATCCTGATTTTATCATTACTGCGACAACAAAAAATAAAAATGAGATTATGGCAATTAGACATAAATCTTTACCATTAGAATCAGTTCAATTTCATCCAGAAAGCATTGCCTCTGATTTTGGTCATGAAATACTTAAGAACTTTTTGAATAACCTTAAAAACTAAAAAAATGAATATTGTTGAAATAGAAGTTGGTAATAAAAAATACAAAATCTCATGTAATGAAGGCGAGGATAGTCATATTATTGAGCTTAGTAAATTAATTAATACAAAATCTGTCGATTTATTCGAAAAATTTGGTCCAAAAGCTGATCGTGAGCTGATCTTCATTATTATGCTATTAGTTCTACAAGATGAAGTTTTTAATTTAAAAAAGCAGTTTGGCCAAAATGATAACATTAAATCAATCGTTGCAGAATCTTTAAACCAAATTGATTCTTTAGTTTCTTACATTGACATCTTGCAAAATAAGAAGAATTAAAATAAATCATTACCCTTACTGCTTGGTTCGATTAAGGTTTTTATTTCTCAGGGCCGACAATCTTATCTTAAATAGGCGGTTATCACTGCTATGATCGTGGTCTTAGCATATAACTGGCACCTTTTTCAAAAAAGGGTCTTTAAGAGCAAAAACCAACGGCCAAGCGGTTTTTTTGCTTTATAAATATGAATAAAAATTCAAAATCAGAGCTTCGTAAATATTTTCTAAATAAAAGACAAAATTGTCGTATTAATTCAGAATTAATAATTCAAAATTTATTTAATTTTCTTAAGCTAAAATCCTTTGAATCAATAGGGATTTATTACCCCATAAAACAAGAAGTAGATATTCTAAGAATCATAGCATTACTAGACAAATCCATTCAAATTGCTTTACCGGTAGTTAAAAATAATACAATCGAATTTTACATTTGGGATAAGACTCAAAACTCTCTTATTGAAAACCCTAAATTTAAAATACTAGAACCAAACATTAAAGAATCTAGGATTCTAAAACCTGACATTATTATTACACCATTATTAAGCTATGATAAAAATAATATAAGACTTGGCTATGGCGGTGGATTTTATGACCGTTATTTGAAACAAAATCCTAAGATAATAAAAATTGGAATTGCGAGTGTAATTCAAAAACATGATAGCGATTTACCAGCTGAACCTCATGATATAAAACTTGATCATGTAATTACAGAAACTTTTTGAAATAACTCAAATTTCTTATCAGCACTAATAAAAATATAATTATTCAGGTTTTGCTTTAGACTTCCTTGACTTTCTTCGCCTTTTCCCGACACGTCTTTTGCTTGCGATGTTTTTATCCTGATCAAGCCTATCCTCAATAAAGTCAGCAAAAGATTGTTCCAGTATTGACATTTGATCACGAAAAAAATGATCTGCCTTATCAACAACTTTATATTCAATCTCAATATTTTTTTGCATCGCAAGTTTATCGGCCAAATTTGCCGGATATTTCTCTGGAACGATCGTATCTTTCGAGCCTTGA
>JADHOX010000049.1 GCA_016778805.1 Rickettsiales bacterium | reverse complement strand
CATCAAACCTTTAAAAAAATCTGATTATCAATTTTTGTTAAATAATAATTATAAAGTCAAATCGCTGAGCTGGGAAATAGCTTTTCTTAAATTTAATAAATAATCGATATATTAACTTTTCAACAAAGTATCTTTGGCCTTATTGATAAGCTTAGACATATATTCTGATCCATCTTTATCAGGGTGAAGAGACTTCATTAATTTTTTATATTTAGCATTAATCTGATTTTCTGAAGCATTGATATTTACACCTAAAATTTCTGCAGCTTCTTTTTTACTCATATTCTCATTAAGGTTAAAATCAGCTTTATTAGCAAATTGTTTTTTTTGAAACAAGTTTGCCAGGAAACTTATTGAACCAAAATTTCTTAAAATGAATGGTACAATAATAGCTAGTAAAGCAAACAGAGCTTGACCATACCTTAATAAAATCGCACCAGCTACAAGCCCAATAAAAACTCTTATCCAATATTTTCTGTTAACACTTATTTCTTTCCTAGATTTAATAATCACAAAAATAATGATTATTAAAGCTAGAAGCAAAAAAACTTGAATCAATTTACAACCCTTTAAATATGTATTGCCTCATCATAAGCATCAAGTACAGACTCATGAATCATTTCTGAAAGCGTTGGATGAGGAAAAATAGAATGCATAAAATCAGCTTCTGTAGCTTCCATAGTCTTACCAACAACAAATGATGAAATCATTTCTGTTACATCTGCACCAACCATATGTGCTCCTAATAACTCTCCTGTATGACTATCAAATACTGTCTTAACTAGACCGGCTTCAGCAGAAAGAGCTATAGCCTTACCATTGGCCATAAAAGGAAATCGACCTACTTTGATATCTAAGCCCTGATCTTTTGCAGCTTGTTCTGTGAGACCAATTGATGCTATTTGAGGGTTCGAATAAGTACAACCAGGAATATTTTTACGGTTTAGCTTATGGTTTTTGTTTGGATTTTTAATATGATCAACACAAATGACTGCTTCATGCGATGCCTTATGAGCAAGCCATGGGGTTCCAGCAACATCACCAATAGCATAAACATTATCTTCATCAGTTCGACAAAACTCATCAACTACAATTTGCCCCTTTTCTACTTTTACTCTACTTGCTTCAAGTCCAATATTTTCAACATTTCCAACAACACCAACTGCTGATAGTATAATATTAGTTTTTTTAGTAATCTCTGAATCATCTTTATGATTTTTAATAACAACCTCAACTGCTCCAGATTTTTTACGATGCGAAATAACACTATGATTTTTAAGGATCTTAATTCCTTTCTTCTCGAATTCCGCTTCAGCTACTTTTGAAATTTCAGCATCTTCAACAGGTAAAATTCGATCTTGCAACTCTACTATCGTAACATCACTCCCAAAAGCATTATAAAATGAAGCAAACTCGACACCAATTGCACCACTACCAACAATAACAATTGATTTAGGTAATTCTTTTGGAACTAAAGCCTCACGATAACTCCATAAATAATCACCATTTGGTTCTAAACCTTTCAGAACTCTTGCTCGAGCTCCTGTGGCAATAATAATATGTTTAGCTGTAACATCTTCAACAAAAACGCCATTTTTATATAATCTAACCTTACCAGTACCATTTAGTTTAGCTTCATTATCATAATGTTTTATTTTATTTTTTTTCATTAAATGTTTAATTCCAGCAGATAATTTAGCTGAAACATTTCTAGAACGTTCAATAATCTTAGAAAAATCAAAATCTGCTTTAACAGGTGCTTTGAAACCATATTTATCTAGATTTGCTAACATATTATTTACTTCAGCAGACTTTAATAATGCCTTTGTTGGGATACACCCCCAATTTAAACAAACACCACCAAGATTTTCTTTTTCAACAATTGCAACTTTATAACCTAATTGCGAAGCTCTAATTGCAGCAACATAACCACCAGGTCCTGCGCCAATTACTAAAACATCAAAATTTGCCATTTAAAACCTCAAAATTTTTAATTAATTATTCAACCGTCACCGATTTTGCTAAGTTTCTTGGCTGATCTACATCTGTACCTTTAAATACTGCAACATAATAAGCTAGGAGCTGAATCGGTACTGAATATAATATCGGTGCTAAGAACTCAGAAATTTTTGGCACCTCAATGTAATCTTTAGTCAAATCACTTACTTCTTGTAAACCTTCTGCTTCAGAAATTAAGACAACTTTACCACCACGAGCTGATACTTCCTGAACATTAGAAATAAGTTTTGTAAAATTTTCATTAACAGGAGCTATAACAACAACATATAAATCTTCATCAATTAAAGCTATTGGCCCATGCTTTAATTCACCAGCAGCAATTCCTTCAGCTTGAATATAGGATAATTCTTTTAACTTTAACGCAGCTTCTTTAGCTATACCGTAGGATTTTCCCCTCCCTATATATAGAATGTTAGAACTATTAATAAGTTTGTGAGCTATATTTTTGATTTGATCCTGTTTATTTAGTATTGCTGAAATATTTGCAGGAAGTCTTCTGAAACTTCTCATGACATCAATTATTTCGGCTTCGCTCATAATTTGTTTTTCCTGTGCAATTTTTAATGATAGTAAACCAAAAACAGAGAGCTGAGCAGTAAAAGCTTTAGTTGATGCTACACCTATTTCTGGACCAGCATGCAAATAAATTAAATTATCTGCAATATTCGACATACTACAAATCTGCGCATTTACAATTACAAGATGCTGAAGTGATTTCTCTTTTACAATTTTTAATGCTTTCAATGTATCTGCGGTTTCACCGGATTGTGAGGCAAGAATAACTAAATCATTTTCGTTAAGCTTGTGATTATGAATAAACTCTGAAGCTATATATAACCGAACCGTAACATCACTGTTTTTCTCAAACCAATATTTTGCTACTTCACCAGAATATAAAGAGGTTCCACAGGCAACAATAACAATATTTTCAATTTTCTTAAAATCTATATTTACATCATCAAAACTTATCGAATTTGTAATACGATCATAATATGTATTTAAAAGATTTGCGATAACAGTTGGTTGTTCATCAATTTCTTTTTGCATAAAATGACGGTAATTTTCTTTACCAACATAGATTTGTGAAATATTTTGCTGAATTAAATCTCTTGTAACTAATTTATCATTAGCATCATAAAAATTAGCGTCTTCATTATTTAAAAAAACAATATCATCATCTTCCAAATAACATATTCTTGAAGTTAAAGGCGCCATAACAAATGCATCAGAACCTATATATTTCTCATTTTCACCAAAACCGATAGCTAAAGGCGAACCTCTTTTTGTTGCAATAAGCTGATCTGGATTATCCTTCATAATAATGCCAAGCGCAAAAGCACCTTGTATTTTTTTTAGAGTTTTACGAACAGAATCATAAACATCATTACCTTCTTTGATAAAATAATCTAATAAATATGGAATAACTTCAGTATCTGTATCAGAGCTAAACCTATAACCAAACTCTTCTAGCTCATTTCTTAAGATCTTAAAATTTTCTATTATACCATTATGAACAACTGCAATATTTCCATCTGAATGAGGATGAGCATTTTCTTTAACAGGTTGGCCATGAGTAGCCCATCGAGTATGAGCAATTCCTATATTACCAGGTATATCCTTATTATTTATTACCTTCTCAAGCTCTCTAATCTTCCCACTTGCTTTTTCAATCTGCAATTTATCTTGATAAATTACTGCAATACCTGAAGAATCGTAACCTCTATATTCTAACCTTTTGAGGCCATCGATAAGGTTATCTGTCACCTCGTTTTTTCCTATAATTCCAAATATTCCACACATAGCTTAATTTTTGATCATGATATTTATATAAAAAATTTATTTAATATCACAATATGTTTTTCAATAATGACGACAATTTACAAAATTTATCAAAAAAAGCAATTTGCTAATTGAGTAACTCACTAACAATATCAATTGAAAACTTTATAGTTTGATCAGTTTTAATTTCAGAGTTATTGTAATAACTATTCTTTAAGTCAATTCTTGCATTAACACATTGATTCTTATAAATTATAGCGAAATTATTTTGAGTCATAGCTCCTGATAATATAGATTCATCCTCATAAGAAAAATAAGCTGTATTCTCTAGCGAAACTTGAGAATTAAGCTTAACAGCACCACGAACATATAAATTTTTAACATCATTAAAATCAGAATTTAAATGGCTATATTCAATATGAGCTAATGAAGAAGAAAATTGAAATCGATCAAAATTAATAGCCATTGCCAAACTATTGTAATAAGGATAGAAATCTTCATCATTTAATCTATTAAAATACTTTAAATTAAAGTTTTTTACTTTGTATGAAAAATTATTCAAAACATCAGAGAACTTGCTATCTAAGCCTGTACCCTCTGTATATTCTGGAGAAATATTATCAGTATATTTAAATCCTACTTTATAATCTAATTGGTGAGAGTTTAATTTTTTGAAAAAATTAAGGTCTAAAGCTACAGTTGAAGATTCATCAATTAAATCATAACCAAATGCATTATTTATTTTATTTAAATTTAAAAAATTTAGTTGGTTCGCTTGAGAATCATAATTATCAACATTATCATCAACTATAATATTACTTGAATATAATGATAATCTTGGAGTTATTACAGAACCATTTGAATGGTTTATATAATCCCTACTTACATCTGTCATAAAACCGATTTGATAACGAAAAGCCTGACTTTCATCATAGAACAAACCATAATTATCTAACCTATTAAACAAAGTAAAATTTAATTCATCGGTATTACCAAACTCATAACTTGATGTAATAATGTTAGAATAACTAATACGATCACGTTTTGATTCATCATATAAATTTACATTGTCGTAATTAACATGATTTTTCATTTTAACTTTATCAGTAATAGCTATATTTTTGCTAAAATCGAAATGTGGTAAACGATAATATGACAAACTATTATTACTAAAATTTTTAGAATAGCTATAACCAACAAATAAGTCTTCATGAGAACTTAAAAAATCAATATTACTATTTTCAAAAGTTAAATATTGCCCCAAATATCTACTTGAATATTCAGAGGCTGATGTTCTATGAATTGACAAATTATAATCACCTAAAAAATTGCTATGTTTAGCCTTAGCTTTAATTTGCCATTTTGTTTTATCATAAGTTTGATAATTTTTATTACTAAGGTATTCTACAAAGCTATCATTTACCCTTAAATAAGATATATCGGTAATTAAACTTGATGAATTATTTAGATATCTAAGTTCTAAATTATGATTAACATTATAATCACGAAAAATAGACGGTGTGTAAGTAATATCAAAATTAGATCTTAGATTCACAAATAATGGTGTTGATATTACATTTCCTAATAGCGAATCATTTTCATAATCAGGAGTTAAAAAACCTGTTCTTTTTTTTACTTTACCACCATTAGCTACAAAGAATGGAAAATAAAATACTGGAACATCAAAAACATAAAAAGAAGCATTTTGAAAATAAATACGATCTTTTTCATAATTATAACTAACATCTTCAGATTTCAAATGCCAAAGGGGAGCTTTTCGATCACCCTGTTTACAAATCTGACAAGATGTAAAATACACATCTTTAAATTCGAAATCATTTTGATGCTTATTACCAGAAACCGCAAAAACATTACCTATATCAGCTAACTTTAAATTCAATTTACCGATTTCAGCTGTTTCAAAATCTTCAGAAAGAATAATTTTCTCGGTTATAAGATTAAAATTTTTACTTGCTAAATTTGAATCATCATTTGCAAATATCTGTTTTGAATTCTTATCATATAAGATATCCTGTGAATAAAAATTATACTCAAAATTTGATGCTTCAACTGAACCAGTAAACTTTACTAACCCAGAATTGTTATCATACTCAATTGCTTCACTTAATATCTCAACAGAATCAGCAAATAAACTTTTCACAAAGCACAAACAAAATAACAATGTTGAAATTTTTAATTTGCTCATTCTATGCTATTAACTTATTAAATTGCTTAGAAAATTCTGTTTTTAAAATTTTATCAAAATCAGAGAAACTAATATCAATGCCCATTTCCCTGAGGGATGTTACTCCATAATTTTTACTATGAATACCACAAGGAACAATATTTTGAAACATTTTCAAATCAGGATTAATATTAATTGCAATTCCATGATAGCTAACCCATTTTCTTAGCCTTATACCAATAGCACCAATTTTTTTCTCTTGGTTATTATGCATCACCCAAATACCTACTCTATCCTCACGAACAAAAGCATCTATGGATAAGTGATTTAATGAATTAATAATCCAATTCTCTAAAGCTGTGATAAATTTTCTAATATCTTTGCCACCTTTAAAATAATTTAAATTCAGCATTGTATATATGATTCTCATACCAGGACCGTGATAAGTTATCTTGCCCCCCCTATTTGATCTGCTAATCTTATAATCTTTTATATCTAAAATGTCACTCTCTTTTGCACTTACACCCATGGTATATATATGATCATGCTCTAATAACCAAATTTTTTCTTGCGCATTTTCTAGAATAATTTGATTTATATATGATTCCATCTCATCAACAGCATATTGATAATCAATAAACCCCTTTGATGTTTGCCATGAAACTTTTTTGATCATAATCTTGAAATCTATTTGTAATCTTTAGTGATACAATTACTTAATGAAATATTATAAAATTGATGTGCAAGCGAGTTTAAACCAGGATTACTTGATAGAACCCAACCATAAAAGATGTTATCAAAATTTTTATTATCCATAACTTCTAGAAATGCATAATTATTAGGTAATTGATCAGATGGAGACTTCCAACAACTTCTAACAGTTAGATCAATATTTTCGAATTTAATTTTATGACCAACTTTGATTTTGAAATCATAAACCCTTGCTGTCACTTTATTTAATATTTGCACATTAGCGATATTTGCCTCAATAAAGCCCTCACTAGCAAATTTGTTTCTAATATTAAGATAACTATTATGATCTTGTTCTAAATCTAATTTATGAAAATCTAAATCTGGATATTTTGGTAATAAAGATTCATATAACTGATTATAAGAATCAACTTCATCCTGCTTATCAAGATTTTTGTTAATTATTGCAAGATTATAATAAGTTTCTAACAAACCCTTTTCATTACCAGTATCTGCGAAAATTTCATTTGCATGAAAAACCATGGATCTTGCTAAAATCAAATTTGATTCTTCATAATGAACATAACCCATTCTACTGTAGATATATGCAAGTTTTTCTTTATCATCTATTTCAATGGCAACTAACATTGCCGAATTAAGATTTGTCAATAATGCCAAATTATCACGCTGATAATAATTAACCTTTGTTAAAAAAAGATAATAATTTAGCCTTTCCTCAGCCAAATCATATAGATCAATTAGCTGATATAATTTTTCATATTTATCTAAAACAGCTTCAATATTTTTTTCTTTGAAATAAATTTTAGCATCAGATTTATACTGATTAACTTGACTCATTACTTCATCATTAACTGAAATAGTTTTTTCACTTTCAGCATCGAACATATCAACAAAAGCAAATGAAGAATTACAGATGCTAAAGATAATTAAAAAGATTGAGCAAAATCTTAATTTAGTCATATATTTTATACTTAATTTTTGAGTATAAATTTATTTAGTAAGCCTTCTATAGTTAAAGAAGATCTTGAGAAAGCAAAACTCTCATTATTTTGCAAATAAACTTCTGATATTCCTGGCTCAATATCAATATATTTACTACCTATTAAACCCGAACTTATTATTGAAATATATGAATCTTCTGGAATTTGAAATTTATTTGCAAGAGATATTTTGATTAGCGCTTCATAAGTCTCTTCATCAAGACTAACATCAATAACAGAACCAATTTTAATACCTGCAATTCTTACATCACTTCCAATTTCTATCCCATCTATTCGAATAAAACTAGCACTTAAAACATAAGAGTTATCAGTCTCGACAGAAACCTCAGCAGTGTTTCTAGCACTTACAAAAAATACAATTGTTAAAACAACAATAATTATACCAATAATGGTTTCAAAATAGTTTTTATTCACAAATTACCTCTTATTAGGATCAAATGCTTGATAATATGATTTCTTAGAGGCCTGATATCTTTCATCTTCTGGAAGAGGATAATAGGCCTTACTTGTGGCAGTAAAATTAGGTTTATGAGGTTTTTGCCAGAAATATTTATCTTTGGCAAACTCATGAGGTAATTGATCAGTTACATGATGTAACCATAAGTGCCAATTTGCAGGAATTTTACTTGCTTCTACAATACCTTTATAAATAACCCATCTTCTTTCTTTTTTGTTACCTTTTTTTGATATTCTGTAATAACAGTTGCCCGCATCATCTTTACCAACAAATTTCCCAAAAAAATAAGCATATAGCTTTGTTGCAATAAACATTATATTATTATAAAACTTTGACATTAGAATATATACTTACACAAGTTACATAATGC
>JADHOX010000048.1 GCA_016778805.1 Rickettsiales bacterium | reverse complement strand
TTACTTCAAATGAAAATGTTATTTGGGATAATGCTAGTTTTGCTAATACTGTTTTAGAAGATAGTGTTATATATAATTCTGAAATGTCAGAGACAAATTTCAGTGGCGTTAAATTCTTAAATTCAGATATCATTGGTCAGTTAACCACAGCAAACTTTGCCAATGCAAAGAAAGATACGAAATCGCAAATTATTAACTCCTCAAAATCTAAGGATAACTAATTAATTCAGTTCTAAATTAGATGAAATTTCTCTATTTTGAATTAACAATTAATAGTTAATTGATATACATCATCCTTATGAGGTTTTTTATTCTTTGAATAAAGTTCGAATTATGATATAATTTTATCAAATTTTTTGAGATTATGAGAATTCTAAATGGTATTTTATCTTTTGTTTCGGCAATTACAGGCAGGAGTACAAACAATATATTTACAACAAATACTAATGTTGAAGTTAAGCAATATGGTGATCTTTGTTTTGATAGGCCTTTACTACCTGCTTATGAATTATACAGACCAGATGATTGGTGTTATACTACTTACGCTGAAGCCAAGAATGAGCATCACTACTCTTACATTGAACATAAATATTCTAATCAAATCTATATTGGCAACCTTATTGAATTGAAAAAAATCATTCAGCAAGGAGTCGATGTGAATTCATTAGAATTTAGAGGTATGCCAATTATCTATCATGCTGTAGAGACTGGTTATCCATCTAGTGTGAAGGCTCTGATTGAAGCCGGTGCAGATTATAAATTTAAGATTTATGATGAGAAAAGGTTAATACATATTGCTGCTTTAGAAGAAAATTTTTATACTATGGGAGCTTTATTAAAAGCTCATTTCTCAAAAAATGATCACTTTCAATTCTGGGATTTTCGTTATAAAATGTCGAAGTCTGATATCCAGGAAATAATGCAAGAAGTTGTCGATGCTAAAGATAAAAATAACGTTACTGCACTAATTATAGCCTCTCAGCAAGGAAATTTGAACATTGTTAATTTGTTATTAAATTACGGGGCTAACATTGATCATGTTGATGGTAATGGTTGGTCAGCTAAAACTATTGCTGAATCGATGCTTGCTCTCCTAAAGACACAGCCTTTAAAGGGAAATATTGCGAAAATTAAAAATTACGAGGAGATCCTAAATTTATATAATAATTCTAATATTAAGGAAAACAAAGAAAAAGAAGGTCATAAAGCTATGCAGTTTGCATTTATAGGCCTTACAATATATTTTTCTGTACTATATTGCTTATATTTAGCTGTAAGAAGACGGCGTGAAAATTCTGATGGATCTATATCTATTACACAGGATACAATACAAGAGTTCTTAGGACCTTTTGATCAGAGAATACTTCCGGAGCTTGAGAGTAAAAGCCCATTATCTTGTTTCATATCTTTTGAAGAACTAACTACAACTGATCAAGTGTGTTGTATTGATAAAGACTTCAAAGCTTTGTACAAAATGGACAACTTAATTAATTGGATTAATTGTAATGCTAAAATTGTATCAGGTGAAAAAAATTATACATTTACTAACCCTTTAACTAATAACAAAATTTCAATTGATAAAGTTTATGATGTCACATCTGTTATTCAAACTTTTTTAGAATATGAGCAAGAAAACTCAGCCTATTCAGAGATAAGTCATAAGGCTAAGGGAAAACAACAGCAAGGTGGATTAAGAGAAAACTCAGCTCGAACTGAAAATGACATTAGAAGTATAGAAGATCATATATTAAACAAACAAGAATACTCCCAATTAGATATATCAGATCTTAGAGGCAATGGAGAAAAAAGCTTTAGCTTTGTAGACAAAATTGATAAAGATCAGGTAAAAGGAAGAAGCTTTACTTTTTAAAGTAAAACTTTTTCTAAAAATAACCCAGCAGCAGGTGCTGTTCTTCCAGCTTTTGTCCTGTCTTTTGCTTGAATTATCTCTGTTATTGCATTAGGCGCTATTTTGGCAAGCCCAACTTCGACTAAGGTTCCGGTAATAATTCTAACCATATTATGGACGAAAGCATTACCTTTGACATGAATTGTGATTAGATCCTGTTTTTTTGTTACATTAATGTAATCTATTTGTCTAATTGCATGTTTCGCCTGACATCCGCTTGCCCTAAAACTTTCAAAATCATGTTCCCCTTGTAAAAATTGAGAAGCTTCTTGCATATCTTTGATGTTAAGCTCTGGTTTTATATGCCAAACTCTATTACGCATTAATGGAGAGTTTGTTCTGCGATTCAAAATTTGATATCGATATATTTTGCCTATACTGGATCTTCTTGCATCAAAATTTTCATCAACAATATCGCATCCAATAACTGCAATTTGTTCTGTTTTTAGATTTGAATTTATAGCTTCAATAATCTGATATGGCTTAAATATTTTTTTTAGATCAAAATGAATAATTTGACCTTCTGCGTGAACTCCGCTATCAGTTCTACCTGCACAGGTTATAGTAATTGATTCACGTGAAACATTGTAAATTGCTTGCTTTAAAACACTGGCTACGGTTTTGATATCATCCTGAATTTGAAAACCAGCATAAGATGTCCCATCATATTCAATGGTTAGTTTATATCGCGTTAATGGCATTTAAACAATTTTGGAAATGTTCTTTACTTGAAGCGGCTATGAAATTCTCACAATTAAATTCCTTATCAATATAAGTTAAATCTTGCGCTTGTAAATTCTGGCAAATACCACCAGCAGTCCTAATTATAAGGTCAGGTGGCGCAATATCCCAACTATGGACAGGGCTCAAAAATGGGATAAGATTTGCCTCGCCTTTTGCTAATAAACAAAACTTGTAGCTACTTGGAATATTAGTTGATTGATAATTAAGTTTGTTGATGGCTTTGAAAGCCTTCTTTTGTTTAAGTCGATTGCTAAAATATATTACAGGAGGTGTGTTATTTTTAACGGAAATTATTTGGGTTTGTTTATTATGAATCAAATAGGAATTTCTGTTATCGCTGTAATAGAGTTCATCTCTTGCTGGATTAAAAATAGCTGCAAAAATAGGCTTCCCATTTTCAATTAAAGCAATTTGTGAAACAAAATCAGGGCTTTTTTGTATAAATGCTTTAGTACCATCAATTGGATCAATTAAAAAAAATCTTTGTGTTAAATTTTTTATATTTTCATCTTGTGGGTTTTCTTCTGAAATAATTGGTATTTCGGGATGAATTTTAGAAAGTTTATAAAGGTAAATTTTATTAACGGCAAGATCAGCTTCAGTAACGGGAGTATTATCGGCTTTTTTGACAGAATTAATCTGATTGTTTTTTTGATAAGATAATGCAAGATTCCCAGCTTCCCTGACAATTTCTAAAATAGCATTAATATTAAGCATTATTAATTTAAATGATTTGATTTGCTCTAATTTAATATATTAATCATTTATAAATAGCGATTTTATTTTCGTTACAAAAAAAGATTATTGTCATTAGTATGACAAAGATGATAATAAAGAGTTAAGAATTTATAGGAAAAATGCAAATAATCAAAGATGCAACTCAAGTTAAAAATCAAGAGGCTTATGTTTGTGCTTTAGGCAACTTTGATGGTTTGCATTATGGTCATATGCAGTTGCTCAAAGTTGCGGCTAATGTTGCTAAAGCTCAGAAGCTTAAATTTGCTATTATGACTTTTGAACCTCATCCTGTTGTTTTCTTTTCTCGTTCACAGAATATTCGGATATTATCTTTAGCAGATAAAATTCAAAAATTCCGAAATTTGAAAGCTGACCTTGCAATAATCCAAAATTTTAATCAGGATTTTGCCAATCTTTCAGCTGAATATTTCCTTACTGAGATTTTGCTTAAGAATTTAAATGTAAGGCATATTGTTATTGGTCATGATTTTATTTTTGGAAAGAATAGAAAGGGCGATGCTGATTTTTTAAACCATATGACAGAAAAACACCCTTTTGGTTTTACGCAAATACCATCGCAATCATGTCAAAAAAATGGCTTGATCTTCTCTTCAACAGAAATCAGAAAAGCCATAACTACAGGCAATGTAAGATTAGCAAGTGAGTTAATGGGAGATAATTTTTCTATTTCAGGTAAGGTTATTCATGGCAACCAGATTGGTAAAGAACTTGGATATCAAACTGCAAATTTAGCGTTAGCTGATTATGTCAGGCCTAAACATGGTGTTTACGCAGTAATAGTTAAATTAGCTGGGGTACAGTATAAAGCTATTGCAAATTTTGGCTTACGACCAACATTAACTTCGAATTCTGAAGCAGTTTTGGAAATCCATATATTTAACTTTAATCAAGAGATTTATGATGCAGAAATATCTGTTGAGTTTATCGACTTCATTAGGGATGAAAAAAAATTTGCATCTAAAATAGAATTGACTTCTCAAATTGCTCATGATTGTGAGCAGGTTAAGAAAATATTGGAGTTTTAAGGTTAGCTTTATGAGATACATTAACAAATCAAATTTATTTTATTATTTGGCGGCAATTTCTGGAATGGTTGTACTTGATCTATATTCAAAATACGCCACGTTTAATTATTTAAAGACTTTGCCTAGTCAGGAATTATCTGTTTTCCCATTTTTTAATCTTGTTATGGTATGGAATCGAGGCGTAAGTTTTGGTATGTTTAATACAATTCCATATGCGCCAGTTATTCTCTCAGTAATTGCGCTATTAATTGTAATATTTTTATTTAGATGGTTGGTAACGACCGAATCAAAATTTGTTGCTGTAGCTTTATCCCTAGTAATTTCTGGTGCCTTTGGCAATATCATTGATCGCATGATTAATGGAGCTGTAGCTGATTTTTTAGATTTCCATATCGCCGGTTATCATTGGCCAGCATTTAATCTTGCAGATAGCTTTGTTTTCGTCGGTGCGATAATGTTAATTTTTGAAGATCTAATAATAAAATGGTACAAATGCTCCAAAAAATAACCATAATTTCTTTATTTTTATTTGTTTTAGGATGTTCGAAAGAACGTCAAATTGATAATTATCCATATGTAATACCGCCTTTTGTTGAGGAAGAATATCCAAAAGTCTTTGATATTTTTAAGAAAAAAACATGATGAGAAAAGATGGCCTATAAGCCGGATTCTGTCGAGTGTGACTATTCATCTGAGATAATTATCACTAATTACCTTTTGCAGTCTACCCAGATAGTAACGGTCCGAAATTACCAGCTATCTCTATTTGACCTTGCTCCTAGTAGGGTTTACATAGCATTTCCTATTACTAAGAAACCTGGTGCGCTCTTACCGCACCGTTCCACCCTTACCTATTAAATAGGCGGTTTATTTTCTGTTGCACTAGCCCTTGAGTTACCTCAGCATGGAGTTACCATGTACTATATTCGGTGGAGTCCGGACTTTCCTCAATTGAAAACAATTGCAGTCACACAGCCATCTTTTCAAAGGTTTTATAATCTTAAACTTAATAGAGTCTAGTAAATAATACTAAGTTTTGTTTGATTATCTGCGTGTTTAAGATTCTAGCTGTTCAAATAAAATCTCTCTGCTACAAAGCTTGATATCAATTATTTCGTATAAACTTTGTAAAAGCACTAATATGCAATTTATATATGCCAATATACAATATCTAATTTTTTTTGGTTTTGTTGCGTTAAATATAAAAAGAACTCTGGTTTTAAGCCATTTCTTTCAACAGGAGGAATATGATAATACAAGATTTCTAAAATTAATTTTTCATAAGCTTCGTTATATAGACCGTAAATTCACATTGGTAACAATTTTAGTTTTTGCTTCAACAATATGGTTTAAACAAGATTTGATTTTCGCAATAATTTATTTGTGTTTTATTCTTTATATAGCCTTTAACCAGTTTAATCCGTTAAGAAATGGTAAGAAACCATTAGTTATTACTAAGCGTCTTAGATTAATAATGATTGTATGTTTAGTGATTAATATTGTGGCAGGCCTAGCTCTGATATCACAGTTTCAGCTTAATCTACACTATCTTTTTTATATTTTGTTAATACAAGCCCTTCCGATTTGTTTAGTTATTGCAAATTTTATTTTAACACCTGTTGAAAAACTTGTTCAAAAGCAATTTTATAATGAGGCTAAATCGATTTTGAGTAAGTTTAACCCCAAAGTCATCGCAATAACAGGGTCTTATGGGAAAACATCGACAAAATATATTTTAAACCATATTTTAGCAAGTAATGTTAAAACTTTAGCTACTCCTGGAAGTGTGAATACTGTCATGGGAATTGTAAGAATTATTCGCGAACAGCTAAAACCAGAGCATAAATATTTTATCGTTGAAATGGGAGCCTATGGTATAGGTTCTATCGATAGGTTATGTAGGTTAGTATCACCGTTGCATGGGATCATTACTGCAATTGGGGTTGCTCATCTTGAACGTTATAAAAAAACAGAAAATGTAGCAAAAGCGAAATTTGAACTATCTAATTATGTAGCAAATTCAAATGGGTTTTTGGTTCTAAATAATGATCAGATCAAAGCTAGTTATATTGAGCAATATAACCAAGTTGATACAGCAAATTCTGCTTGTGTTAGTAAAGAAGAAGGATTGAATTATCAGATAGTCAATGCCATAAATACAGTTGATGGTGTCAAATTTGAATTAAAATATAACAATAGTTTATATAAAGTTTTTGCACCTATTTATGGCTTAATTCAAATTGAGAATATAGCTTTAGCATTTGTTATGGCTCTCAAAATTGGTCTTAAATCTGATGCTATAATTGCAAGCCTTAGTAAATTACCTCAAATTAAACATCGATTAGAAGTCAAAAAACAGGCTAATCATATTATTATTGATGATGCCTATAATTCCAACCCTGATGGTTTTAAGGCCGCATTAGATGTCGTTGATATGTTTGGGGCCGCAAATAAAGATGCGCGGAAAATCATTGTGACTCCAGGTATGGTCGAAATGGGAGATGATCATTATATTGAGCACAAAAATTTGGGTAAAATGATTGCTGAAAAATGTGATATTTTAGTTGTAATATTACCTGAGAGAATACAAAGCCTAATTGAGAACTTTAAAATTAATTCAAAGGGCAAGATCTTAATGCAATTTGATGATTTTAAATCAGCAAAGGCTTGGCTTGACCAAAATTCACAATCTAATGATATTATTTTGTTTGAAAATGATCTTCCAGATATATATGAATCAAAAATAGCTTTTTGATCATTAGCGTAAAATTTTATTTTGTTGAACTTAAAAACCATGTTATAATTATAATATTGGTTAATCTCTAATTTTTTAGGGAAAGTTTTTAGAAGGTAAAATTTATGAGACAATTCTTTAATACGATGGCTAATACATTCAAGGTGCTTGGAGTATATTTTCCAGCCACTTTTATTCCATCTATCTTGGGTCCCAAAAAAAATATAATAGCTGAGACAGAAAAAAATATAATAGCTGAGACAGATTTCGTAAAATTATTAGAAACTAAATCTGAATCTAAAAAGTCACAATCAGAATTACCCATAATTGATGATTCTGTGGTTGAACCTAATACATCTTTAGATTTAGAAAATGAATTAATACAAAAATTTGTTAGTGATGCGACACAAAAAAATGGTTATTTTTTTGTTGATGATAGTCAATATATGGTTATTAGGCGGGAAAAGAAAGGATTCTCATTTACAATAGTTGATCTTGATAAACCTCCTAAAAAACAAGAGCTTTCTTTAGCGACTTTACAAGAATTTGCAAAAGAACATAAATTAGAAGTTTTACAACCTGTAGAGGCTTCTAAAACTGTTGAAATAGAAAAAGCTATAAATCAAGCTGTAGATTTTACTAAAGATGCTGAAGCCAAATTGGAAGCAGAAAAAATCCAATCGGAAGCAAAAAAAAGCCAAAGTGAGATTTTTCAAAACAAAAATATTACTCCATTATACAACAAGATAAAGGATGTGATTAAAAATGGATTAGAAATAGATTCGAATAAACCTTATATGAAATTTAAAGGTGAAGATCTAATTGTAACTTCATACGAGAAGGTACAAGGGGGTGTTATGAAAACTAAAGCTATTTTTGATTCTACTAACCCTGAGCATTTAAGAACGTTTAACATTTTTAAAGAAGAGATTGAAAGAGAGATACAAAATGTTTCGCAAAAAAATTCTGATCTTAGATCCAGTGAAGAAGTTTCATGGGTAAATAAAGTCACGGAAGAAGACAAAGACAAAGATAAGGGAAGAGGAATATAAAAAATATTTGATGGAAGGTAAGTTATGGGATTAGGATTGTGGGATTTTAGTAGAAGTACGTTTCGTAAACCATATAAAGATGAGTACGAATTATCTATAGAAAAAGCACAACGAGAGTATGAACAAAAAATTAAAGAAAAAGAAGCAGCAGAGCAGAAAGTAAGAGATGATTATGCCGATAAGATTTATCAACAAGAGGAAGAATCTGCACAAAAATATTTTGCATCTCTTTCGAATGATCCTGACAATAGTAAAGTAAATGATATGATAGATAAGCTAATGAAAGCTTCTAAAGACAATGAACCTGCTTTAGCGGTTTTGCAAAATATTTCTGCAACTAAAGATCCTAA
>JADHOX010000047.1 GCA_016778805.1 Rickettsiales bacterium | reverse complement strand
GGCCAAAGATACTTTGTTGAAAAGTTAATATATCGATTATTTATTAAATTTAAGAAAAGCTATTTCCCAGCTCAGCGATTTGACTTTATAATTATTATTTAACAAAAATTGATAATCAGATTTTTTTAAAGGTTTGATGCCTGTGTTTTTGGATCCTGTGCCATTTTTTTTGAAATGTTTTAATATTTCAAATAGTGAATTAAAATTTTCTTTATATGATTTCAGAGTTATTTTGTTAGCATCAAGATCATCGGTTGTTATCAGAGGTGCTAAATCTAGTTTTTTATGTAAATTCTTATTGATTGATTTTAGCTCTTTGAAAGAGTTTTCTGTTGGAAGTGAGATAAATAAGTTACCTTTATCATTTAGTAAATTCCTTAGATTTGAAATTATTAGTTTGTGATCATTGCTCCAATGTAAACTCATATTAGCAAAAATGCAGTCATACCGATCTGGAAGATCTGATAAATCATCAAAATCTTTATAAATAAATTTACAAGCTGGGAAATTAGTTTGTGCAATTTCGAGCATTGATTTTGAATTATCAAGCAAAGTAATGTTTTTGTGATGTTTAGGATCTAAAGCTTCAGCAATTTGTCCAGTACCGGAACCAACGTCTAAAATTATACTATTGTTTTTTATTTTACTGTAAGCAAAAGCAACTAAGTCATTTGCTATTTTACGCTGAATTTTTGCATTTGAGTTGTAATAATCAGCTTTTTTGTTGAAATCATGTTTTATTTTATCCTTTTTTACTGTCATAAATTTAAGATGTGATTTACATGCTCTTGAAATTGATTCGGGTGAGAAAGGAATAGGGCATGAGGCGCATCTTCAATAAGCTTAACATTAACATTTTTGAATGTTTTTTTAAAAATGCTAGTTTGTTGATAGTTTACAACATTATCTTGAAGACCATGCATAATATAAATTTCTTTTTTGCAGTTAGTATAAAGGCTTGCATCAAATAATTCTAGAAAAAAAAGCCATTCTAATAAATAGCTTTTATTTATGGTGTCTTGATATTTGTTATGATCCATTAATTCCTTGAAAATTTGCCGCCTTGGAAATGAGTTGCTAAAGTTAAACTTTTGATGTAGTAGATTAAAATTCTCTTTTAACATACTGATAAAACTGGATATCTCTTCTTTTGGTTTGCCGAATGGGTTTTTGCTTGAGCTTATAAAATTTGCCGGAGGAGCAATAAGTAATATTTTTTTTGCTTTAATAAAGTTATGGTATTTTAAAAGCAAACAAGCTCCCAATGAGAATCCAATAGCAAGGTCATAATTATTTTTTGTATTTTGTAAGTTTTGAAAAAATGAATTTTCATTATTTTGGATATAATCAATATAATCAATTTTCTGATCAAGTGAATTAGCAATTAATTCTGGTTTAATTAAAAATCCTGAAAGGCAAAAAATTTTATTTATAGTCATGTTCCATCGTTGCAGCAAGAGTTGATAATGAAGCAATCACATCATATAAATAGTAATAATTACCAAGATTATTTTTTTCAACAGATAAAAATTCAACGCCTTTTGAATTTAAGTTTGAATATGCAGTTTTTGATTCATTAATACGGTATATAGTTCCGCATGTTGAGCCACCAATCTGGTATATAAAGGCCTCACAAGGTTTGTTGTCAACATTAAGTGATGTTTTTACTCCTTCTTGAACTATAATTTCAGCATTTGAAGTATTGTTTTTAATAACTGACATTTTGTTTCGAGCTTTTTTATTAATTTCATATATTTCTTGTCCACTTGAAACTGTCATTATTCCCATACCGTATGTTCCTCTGTTAGCTTTAATAAATACGTATGGTTTGTCATTAATATCATATTTTTGATAATTTTTTTTAATTTTAAATAGGACTTTTTCTACTTCATTAGCTACACAATCGAGTCCTTTCTTTTCTTTAAAATTAATATTTTTGCAAAAGCCAAATTCAGTGGATATTAAAGGTTTTGGGATATTGAAAGTTTGGGCAAATTCTCCAATCAAATTATCATATGCTTTTAAATGTGCTATTTTCTCTCTTTGATACCATCCCATTCCAATGGTTGGTAATATTGGTTGTGAAATACCACTTAAAATTTCTGGTCTACCTGTTGTCATGTCATTATTAATAATTATGCAATCAGGTTTAAATCCAGATTTTGTTATGATTTGGTTTTCTTCTTTTATAATAGCTGAGTATTTAATTTTATTTGATAATTCAAAACCATCAAGCTCATCGTCAAGAGCTGCTACTTTAACTTCAAAATTTGCATCAGTTAAAATTTTAAATATCGTTGCGATATTCTCAAGGTAGCCTTTGTTTCTAGTATGGGATTCTGGAATTAACAGGATGTTTTTTATTTTATGAGAATAATTATTAAGAGTTTTGTTTGCAAGCAATGAAGCCTGACTTATCGCTTCATTAGATAAATTGTTAAAACCTGCAGGAAAAAGATTAGTATCAACTGGAGCAACTTTTAATCCTGAATATCTAATATCAATTGAAGAATAAAAAGATGGCTTTTCTCCATATCTTTTATTAATCCAATCGATTATTTCATCATATTGTTGAGATATAACATTTTCTATGACGCTTTTAAGATTAATCATAAAGCAATTGCAACTTAAGTATTTATTAGCTATTTTTTAAAGCCTGCTTAGGGTTTATCAAAGTCTTATGATAGAATTAAGATTTTTAACCTAATTTAAAGCAATAAATTATTATTTATATTTGTGCTCACAAAAATGGAAGATTTATTCGAAATTTCAACTAAAAACTCTAATGAAGCAAAACATTATGGTGCTGAATCTATTGAGGTTTTAGAAGGATTAGAGCCAGTAAGAAAACGTCCAGGAATGTATATCGGTGGTACTGATGCTGTTGCTATGCATCATTTGATTACCGAAGTCTTTGATAATGCTATGGATGAGGCTGTTGCAGGTTATGCAAACAAAATAAATATTACTGTAAAAGCAGATAATGTTATTGAGATTTCTGATAATGGAAGAGGTATTCCGGTTGATAAACACCCTAAATTTCCAGATAAATCTGCTCTTGAAGTAATATTAACAACTTTACATTCTGGTGGAAAATTTAGTGGTAAGGCCTATCAGACTGCTGGTGGTCTTCATGGTGTTGGTATTTCAGTTGTTAATGCATTATCAGAATTTACAAATGTTGAAGTTTTAAGAGGTGGTTTCCAATATGAGATTGGTTTTAGTAAAGGTCATAAAGTTAAAGATTTGGCAGCTACAGCTGTAAAATCAAATAAATCTGGTACTAAAGTAATTTTCAAACCAGATTTTTCTATATTTGAAGAGGGCTTAAATTTTGATTTAAAGAAAATATATAGTTTGGCAAAATCAAAGGCTTATCTTCATAAAGGTGTTAAGGTTAATTTCGCTATAGACCCTGAAATATATAATGAAAACTTAGCTGTGCCAATTAAGCATGAAATTTGCTATCCAAACGGTTTAATAGATTATATAACTGATCATATTAAAGATATGAATTGTGTTATTGATGATTTCTTTTCTGGTCAACATGCCTTACCTCAGGATAAAGGAAGATTAGAGTGGTGCGTTGCTTTTTTAGAAGATCATAATAGGATTGATAGTTTTTGTAATACAATTGTAACCCCTCAAGGAGGATCTCATGTTTCAGGTTTTAAACTTGGATTAATTAAATCTGTAAAAGAGTATGCAAAAAAATCTGGAGTTAAAAAATTTGAACAAATTTCTGCTGATGATGTCACTCAATCTGCTTATATAATTATTTCATTGTTTTTTAAAGAGCCGCAATTTCACGGTCAAACTAAAGAGAAGCTTGTTAATCGAGAAGTAACTAAAATGGTTGAAGATATTGTTAAAGATCATTTTGAACATTTTCTCTTTGAAAATTTATCTAATTCAAAGTCACTGATTGAGTTTTTTCTCGCTAAATCTGAATCAAGATTAAAGCTTAATGATTTTGTGAAGGTAAACAGAAAGTCGTTAACTCAAAAATTAAGATTACCTGGAAAATTGACTGATTGTTCCTCTGATGATAAAGAGGGAACTGAAATATTTTTGGTTGAGGGAGATTCTGCAGGTGGATCTGCAAAGCAGGCTAGAAATCGTGAGACTCAAGCTATATTGCCGCTAAAAGGAAAAATTTTGAATGTTGCAAGTAGCAGTAAGGAAAAAATAGTAAAAAATCAGGAAATTAAAGATTTGCTAACAGCCCTTGGTTGCATGAATGGTAGTTTGTATGATGAATCAAATCTAAGATATGATAAAGTTATAATAATGACAGATGCTGATGTTGATGGTAGTCATATAGCATCTTTATTAATGACATTCTTTTTTCAAGAAATGAAAGATTTAATTAAAAATGGTCATTTATACCTTGCTTATCCTCCTTTATTTAGAATATCTAATGGTATTGAAAGTTATTATGTTAACTCTCAAGAGGAAAGGGACAAAATAATTAAGGATTTAGAGTCAAGATCTAAAAAAAGAGTTGATATAGGAAGATTCAAAGGTCTTGGTGAAATGACTCCAAGTCAGTTAAAGGAGACGACAATGGATCCAAAGAAAAGAAGGTTATATAAAGTTATGTTAGATGAGCATAGCTTTGATAATGCTGCCTTCAAAGTTGATTCACTGATGGGTCGTAAACCTGAATTGAGATTAAAATTTATTCAAGAAAATGCATTTTTAGCTAATAAATAAATTTCAATTTTATTTTTGAGAGGATTATGAGGAATAGAAATAGTTTAAGAACTGCTAATAAATATAGGATAATTGATCAGCAATATTATGATCATTTGTTCGTAGATTATTCTAAGAATGGAAGAAATGTTTCAATTGGCTATTATTTAGCTCAAAGAAATGGACTAGGTCAAGTTAGTCCAAATAATAAAGATTATGGTAGATTTTTAGATTTCTTTGTAACGGAAGAAAACATTACCTTTGGTGATAGTAGAGAGTCTGAAAGAAATTTTTTTTATAGAAGTTCGATTCTAATTTTTGCTTTTCTCCAAGTTTATAATCAAATTCATGTTAAGCCGAAAGCGCTTGAAGCATTTAAAAATAGTTTTGAAAATGCATTTAAAAGAGGTTTTGAAATTCATGAAGATCAGGGTGAAGAAAAATTAGAAATTGGTTTCAATGAGTTTTTTTCTGTAGAGAATTTTCCAATTTGTTTTAATGAACTTTTTGAACAAGGTCAAAAAGAAATTCTTGATGAATCAAAAGATATACTAGATAAATTTTATAAAGGTAAAATTACTGAAAATGTTTTTCAAAGCTTTCAAGAATCTGATAAGAGTTTTTTATATGATACAATTACTTTAGCTAGTAGTAAAATAAAGTTCTTAAATTTTTTATATCTTTCATACAATATTTCAGTTCGTACTTATTATACTCCATCAAAAGATCCTTCGTGTTTAAATGCAGAAAAGATTGATAAAGCATTTACGATTTTAACTCAAATATTAAGTGATTTGAGGTTTTTGTTTGATAAAGATATAAAAAATTTTGTTGATCTTAAGAGGGAACCAATTGGTCAAAACAAATCTAATTATCGAATCGTATATTCAGTTTTAAGTGAACCCATTACAATAAGTAAAATTGATTTTGTAAATTTTTCTCCAGAACTTAGGGAAATATTGCAAATAGTCTTTACATCATCGAGAAGGCAGATTTCATCGGATAAAGAATCATCCAATTCAAAAATAACTTTTTATGACAATTGTTCTAAAGTTTTAAATGAAAATATACATGAAGTTTTTAGCAGATCTAATAAAAAATTTGTTAAACCAAGAATATTAGATGAGGAGGTAAAAATTAAAAAATATGGAAATGATTTAACTAGTCCAAATACCTCTAATTCTATAAGACTTGATCTAGCTAGTCCAAAAACTCCGGATGATTGCAAAACAAGGCGTCTTGGAAATAAAAATAAATTGCCGCGAAAAGATGGTTTTTTTAAACCTAAAAAGCAAGATCACATAGAAGCAGAAATTGATAATCATTATAAAGAAGTCTTTTTTATTCCAGAGGTGATAAAAAAATATGAGGAATTTTATTGCAAAACCTTAGAAACTTTGTTGAATCAAGTGTTAAGTACACTTTCTGTAAATAAAACGATTTTTTTGTCTAAATCTCAACAATGTTTTGATTTAGATAAGCTAGTGATAAATCAAGATGATTTGAACAGTTTTTATGCTAAAGTAAAGTTACCAAAGTTAACAAATTTAGTTGAATTTCTTAATTCTCAATCAGGTGATTTTCATTTTTCAGACACAATTGATTTTCCAAAAGTTTTCTCAGATTTAAAAGAAGGTCAGATTCCAGTCGGCGTTTTTATGATGTTATGTTTGTTAAAAGGTAGATTTAATCTGACAGATGAAGAGTTTCGTTATTTTTCAATATTTTTAAGCAAAAAAAATGATAAATTAAAGATATCTGATTCTCGGGAAATAGAACTTGAAACACAAAAATATAAATTTTCAGATTTTTCATATTTTGATTTAAATGCATTTATTATTAAATTACAGGATTATGAAAAAAAATTACAAATTGAAAAAAACCAATTTATAAATTTGAGACTTGAGAAATTTGTATCAGATCTTGTTCCAGAAATGCATTCTTTGTTTTTTCAGGCAATCAATTATAAAAATCATGTTTCAAAGGAAAAGAACAAATTACAAAATTTTCTTTTTAAAAGTTATTCAAATTTGTTTTTTAAATGTCTGGATGGTCTAAATGACTTTTTGTTTTCTGAAAATGAAATTTCTCAAAAAATGTTTTTGCATGATTTTGATAAATCTCTAAGATTTGTTTTCTTCGAACAACTGGGCCATTTTGTCAATATTCTATATAATTCAAATAATCAATTGCCGCTTTTTGAAAATAAATGGGAAATTTTAGAAAGAGCATTAAGTGAAATTAAAGATATAATAAATTCAACGATTCCAGATAGTAATAATTGTTCTTATCAAAAAAATTTTTATAATATGCTGATTATTGGCATATTAAAGGAAATAAACGATTATAAATCGCTATCAAAGACAATCATTGATAATGATATTGAAAATGAAGTTGAGATAGATTTGCCTGAAAAGCTTTTAGGTTTTAGTTTCTTAAAATCTCAAAGTGATATAGAGAGTTGTTTTTTAACATTGTTTAATAAAAGTCTTGATAAAGCTATTAAAATTTTAGCATGTAATATGAATCAAGATGAAACGGGTAAGGTTGATGTTTCTCAATTGTTTCAAATGTTCAATCAGCAGTTTCATATTAATATAAATGAAAGATTAAAAGCTTTGTTCAATAGCCAATTAAAGTTTGCTAAAGGAAAATATTTTTTATCAGAAACTTCTAGAGTTAATTATTTAGAATTAATTCCTTTATATTCAAAACTTAGCCAACTTAATAATAAGTTAGAATTGACCCTTTTAAAGGAGTCTCATAAAACTTATACTGATATTTTTGTTAAATGTTTATATAATGATTTAGTTGTATTTTTAGAATCAAATGATCCTAAAAATTGTTATAATGCTTTTTTTTCATGTTATTTAAAGAATGCATATGATATCTTTGATGATAAAAATATTTTGCCTGAGGTTAAAAATAAAGTTTTAGAAACAACAATTAATCATATTTTCAAAAATCTCGCACCTTATAAAAAATTTATTACTTCTATTAATTTATATGTAATATCGCCTTTAGACGCAAACACTTTAGTACAAATGTTTTGTGATGAACTTTCGCAGTTTCCAAATAAAGATCAAATGTTTTTATCTTATGCTCATAAATTAGGCGGGTTTTTAATAAAGCTATTGTTAGAAGAAGCAAATTCTCAGCAATTTAAATCAGATGAAACTCTGTTTTTAAAATATTTTGAAGTTTATCTTAAGCAAGATTTACTTGAAAAAGTGCAAAGCATAGATACGTCTTGTAAAAGTTCTAAAGATTTAATTGATGAATTTGCAAAGTTATATATTTCATATTTTAAAGGTCTTTACGATAATAAGGTTGATGATATTGAAAGCAAAGCTTTAAATGATTTTCAAGATGTATGTTCATTATTTATTGACACTTACGCATTAGAGTTTCCTGAAGAAAAAACTGAAATTTATAATGGTTGTTTAGCTTCTTTACAAACTGCTTTTATTAATGTTGTTGAAATAACTGATTTAGAGTCCCATTCAGATAAATTGTTTTGTTATTATCTTAGTAGCTTTATTAGTAGGATATTGCAAAGTGATTCTAATTGTCTTTCCATAAATGAAAGTTCTGACATAAAATATCACCTTAAGGACGATTTACTTGATAAAGTGCAAAACATGGATACGTCTTCTGAAGGTTTTACAAATTTAATTGATGAATTTGCAAAGCTATATATTTCATATTTTAAAGGTCTTTACGATAATAAGGTTGATGATATTGAAAGCGAAGCTTTAAATGATTTTCAAGATGTATGTTCATTATTTATTGCCACTTACGCATTAGAGTTTCCAGAAGAAAAAACTGAAATTTATAATGGTTTATTAGCATCTTTACAAACTGCGTTTATTGATATTGTTGCAAGATCTGGTTTAGAGTGCTCTTCTGATAAATCGTTTCTTTTTTATCTTAGTAGCTTTATTGAAAGATTTTCTGAAAAATATTGTCTAGAGGCTGAACCTAATAATTCATATAATAGTTATTCAAGCTCTTCTGTTTCTAAAAAAATTGTTTCACAAGAATTAACTATGAGTATATGAGTTTTTTATAAAATAATTTTAGTGTGATGCAGTTATAACACTAGTTTTGTTCTTAGATTTAGTATGTTAAATATAATTAACACTGGACATAAGCTATCATTTGTTGTAATAAATTTGGTTTGATAATCATATAAATTTATAACATAGATTAATAAGATAAGTGGATATGAGTGAAGAGGGATGAAATGAAACAATTTTCTTTCGGTGCTGGTAAATCTTCGGCATCGTTAAATACAATACTAAAAAACGTAATTGCTAATGTAGATTCAGCTCATAAAAAGGTAAGTTTGTAT
>JADHOX010000046.1 GCA_016778805.1 Rickettsiales bacterium | reverse complement strand
CTTTAGTTGAATTAATATGAGAATATTTAGTATCAGGAATAACCATATCATCTTTACCAAATGAAATAGCAGAAATCGTTGCATTCTTGAAGCCTAAATACATCAACTGATCAGCAAATATAACTGTAGCCTTTTGACCATATGTTCTATAAATCTGATCAATAAGATTACTTACTTCTTTCTTAGTCATAACTTTATTTACAACATCAAAAGATAGTTTATCGCCCTCAGGTAAAACTTCAGAAATTAATATTCTTCCAGGTGTAGTATTATAAGTAACTCCGTTTGATCTATACTTTACATCTGCATGAATTGAAACTGATTTTTCATTAAGAGCATGCTCAACTTCAGAATAACATGAGAATAACTTACCTTCACCATGAACGCCATCAATGTGTAATGACATGTAATATAATCCTAAAATTATATCTTGTGATGGAACTATAATAGGCTTTCCATTTGCAGGACTTAAAATATTATTAGTCGACATCATCAAAACTCGAGCTTCAATTTGTGACTCAATAGATATTGGAACGTGAACAGCCATTTGATCTCCATCAAAATCAGCATTAAATGCAGCACAAACTAACGGATGAACTTGAAGAGCTTTACCTTCGATAAGAACTGGTTCAAATGCTTGTATACCAAGTCTATGAAGAGTTGGTGCTCTATTAAGTAAAACAGGATGCTCTCTTATAACTTCATCAAGGATATCCCAAACTTCAGGAATCTCAGTCTCAACAGCTTTTTTAGCTGCTTTTATTGAAGTTGTATAACCATAAAGTTCAAGCTTAGAATATATAAAAGGCTTAAATAACTCTAATGCCATTTTTTTTGGTAGACCACATTGGTGTAGTTTTAACTCAGGACCTACAACAATTACCGACCTTCCTGAATAATCAACTCTTTTACCCAATAGGTTTTGTCTGAAACGACCTTGTTTACCTTTTAACATATCTGTTAAAGATTTAAAAGGACGTTTATTAGAATTCTTCAATGACCTTGCTCTTCTGGCATTATCAAATAATGCATCAACAGATTCTTGAAGCATTCTTTTTTCATTACGAATAATAATTTCAGGAGCTTCAAGCTCAATTAGTCTTTTCAATCTGTTATTTCTATTAATAACTCTTCTGTATAATTCATTTAAATCAGATGCTGCAAACCTTCCTCCATCAAGCATAACTAGTGGTCTAATTTCAGGTGGAATAACAGGAATTACATCTATTATCATCCATTCTGGTTTATTTTTAGATTCAAGAAATGCCTCAATAACTTTTAAACGCTTAATAATTTTTTTACTTTTTGCTTCTGAAGTAGACTCTTTCAATTGTTTTCTAAGAGACTTTTGCTCTTTATCAAGCTTGATATTGCTTAACATCTCTTTGATTGCTTCAGCACCAATTTGAGCTTGAAACGAATCAACACCAAATTCATTTATAGCTTGTTCATATTCCTCTTCATTCATCAATTGACCATATGCAAGGCTAGTTAAGCCAGGGTCAGTCACAATACTTAATTCAAAATATAAAACTTTTTCAATATCTTTAAGAGTAAGATCTAATAGAGTTGCAATTCTTGATGGTAATGATTTTAAAAACCAAATATGAGCCACTGGTGCAGCTAATTCAATATGGCCCATTCTTTCTCTTCTAACTCTTGCAGTAGTTACTTCAACTCCACATTTTTCACAGACAATGCCTTTATATTTAATCCTTTTATATTTACCACAAAGACATTCATAATCTTTAACAGGACCAAAAATTCGTGCACAAAAAAGGCCCTCTCTTTCTGGTTTAAAGGTTCTATAATTAATGGTTTCAGGTTTTTTTACCTCACCATAAGACCATGATCTAATTTGTTCAGAACTAGCTATTGAAACTTTTAAATGATCAAAGTCAGAGCTGTTAGACTGATTAAAATTAAAAACTGCTTGAGAAGTACTCATATTGATAAACTTTTTAAAAAATTAGATATTTTATATTATGCTGCTCTTTCAAGATCAACATTGATGCATAAAGATTTTAGCTCTTTAATCATTACATTAAATGATTCTGGAACACCGTAATCAAAATTACTATCACCTTTAACAACTGATTCATATAATTTAATTCTTCCTGATACATCATCTGACTTAACAGTAAGAACTTCCTGTAAAGTATATGCAGTTCCATAAGCTTGTAATGCCCAACATTCCATTTCTCCGAATCTTTGACCACCAAAATGTGATTTACCTCCAAGAGGTTGTTGAGTTACTAAACTGTATGGACCAATTGATCTAGCATGAATTTTTTCATCAACTAAATGATGTAGTTTAAGCATGTAGATATACCCGACGGTTACTTTTCTTTCGAATTTTTCTCCAGTTCTACCATCATAAACTACCTGTTGACCTGATGTATCAACGCCAGAACGCTCAAGTGCGTTAACAATATCTTGTTCTTTAGCACCATCAAACACAGGAGTTGCAAAAGGTAAACCTTCTCTGATATTTTGTGCTAAACTTATCAACTGATTATCATCTAAACCATTAATTTCATCAGTAACTTTAACATCATCATAAGCTTCTATTAATGACTGTTTAATTTTAGAAAAATTATTCTTTTTAATTGAAGTCTCAAGAACATCAGAAATTTGTTTTCCCAAATTATAAGAAGCAAAACCAAGGTGAGTTTCCAAAATTTGACCAACATTCATTCTTGATGGTACACCAAGAGGATTTAAAAGAATATCAAGCTGAGTTCCATCTTCTAAGAAAGGCATATCTTCAATAGGAACAATTTTTGAAATAATTCCTTTATTACCATGTCTTCCTGCCATTTTATCTCCAGGCTGAAGCTTTCTTTTAACAGCAAGGAACACTTTAACAACTTTTAAAACTCCTTGTGGTAGATCATCACCACCTTTAATTTTTTCAACTGATTGATTAAAACTTGCATCTATTTGCTCTAAAATCTTATCATATTTTGCAAATGATTCATGAAGCTGTTTTGTCACATCGTCTTTATCAATTACAAGTTTTCTTAGATCTGCAAAACTAAAATCTTTTAAATTACTTTCATCAAGAACTTGATTGTTTTTCAAACCGTTAACAGATTTCTTAATTTTACAACCAGACAAAACAGGCAAAGATTTTTCAATTATATGAGATTGTAATAAATGAAGTTTTTCGTCTCTTTCTTGTTTTAATTTATCTAATGATTGTCTTTCAATCAATAATGTTCTTTCATCTTTTTCTACACCACGACGTACAAAAACTCTAACATCAATAACTGTAGCTTTAACTCCAGGTGGAACGTACAATGATGAGTCCTTAACTTCTGCTGCTTTTTCTCCAAATATGGCTCTAAGCAACTTTTCTTCAGGAGTTGTTGGTGATTCACTTTTTGGAACTACTTTTCCAACTATTACATCACCTCCACAAACTTCTGAACCTACATTAACAATACCTGTTTCATCAAGGTGTCTTAATGCTTCGTCGCTCACATTTGGAATATCACGAGTAATTTCTTCAGGACCTAACCTTGTATCTCTTGCAACCATTTCAAATTCTTGAACATGAATAGATGTAAATACATCTTCACGTACGATTTTCTCTGAAATTAATATAGAGTCCTCAAAATTATAACCATTCCATGACATAAACCCTACTAGAACATTTCTTCCAAGAGCAAGTTCACCATGTTTAGTACTAGGACCATCAGCTAAAACCTGTCCCTTTTTAACTTTTTGACCAACTCTAACAATTGGTTTTTGATTTATACAAGTATCCTGATTACTTCTTTGGAATTTAGCTAATTCATATATTTGAATATCAATTTTATCTTGATCATCAACTCTGAGATATATTTTTGAAGCATCAACTTTTTCAATTACTCCATCGTTACTTGCAATTACACAAGCTGAAGAGTCATGTGCAACAGCTCTTTCCATTCCAGTTCCAACAACAGGAGCTTGAGGATGAAGTAATGGAACTGCTTGTCTTTGCATGTTTGATCCCATTAAGGCTCTGTTTGCATCATCATTTTCAAGAAATGGAATTAAAGATGCAGCAACAGATATGATTTGTTTAGGAGATATATCAACATAATTAACTTGATCAGGAGCAACCATGACAAAATCACCATTACACCTACAAGTAATTAGATCGCTTACCAAATTACCGTTTTCATCTTTATTTTCACTAGCTTGAGCAATAATATTATTAGCCTCTTGTCCTGCAGATAAATATTTAACCTCATTTGTAACTTGGCCGTCTTTTACAACTCTATATGGGCTTTCTAAAAAACCATATTGGTTAACTCTGGCATAAGTAGCAATACTATTTATTAAACCAATATTTTGTCCCTCTGGAGTTTCAATAGGACAAATTCTTCCATAATGTGATGTGTGAACGTCTCTTACTTCAAATCCAGCTCTATCCCTAGAAAGACCTCCAGGTCCTAATGCAGACAATCTTCTCTTATGCGTAATCTCAGAAAGAGGATTTGTCTGATCCATAAACTGTGATAATTGAGAGGTACCAAAAAACTCTTTTACTATTGATACTAATGGTTTTACATTTATAAGACTCTGAGGCAACGCCGTGTCAATATCAACTGAATTCATTCTTTCCTGTATTGCTCTTTGAACTCTTACTAAACCAACTCTAAATTGATTTTCAGTCAATTCACCAACAGACCTGATTCTTCTATTAGACAAATGATCAATATCATCTGCTTTTGAATTATTAACCTTCATTGAAACTAAAGTTTTTAAAATGGCTACAATATCTTCTTTAGTTAACAAAGTAACATCAACATCGCTATCAAGATTTAATCTTTCATTAATTTTAACTCTACCTACATCAGATAAGTCATATCTATCACTATTAAAAAATATTGAATTAAATAATTCAGTAGCAGCTTCAATCGCAGGAGGATCTCCTGGTCTTAGAACTTTGTAAATTTCTAGTAGAGCATCGTCAGAATTTGTAGATTTATCATTAGTTAATGTGTCAAAAATTGATGACCCAACATTCGCTTGATTTATATTTATTAATTCTACAGTTTGCCCATCTTTAAAACTAATAATTAACTCATCAGTTAATTTTGTACCTGCAACAAGGACACTTCCTTCATCTATTTCAAAGTCTGAAACAGTTACTTTATCAAGCATCTGTTCATTTAAAATCAATATTTTCTTACAACCAAGTTTTTTGATTTCTTTTAATTTAGCAACATTTAGTCTTTTACCGGCCTGTGCAAGCAAAGATTTATCATCTGCAGAAATAAGATCATATTTTAATTTACCACCTTTATATTCATCTGGATTAAAATCTACTGTCCAACCATCAGAGGTTTTTGTATATGATTTTTTGGTATAAAAAGAATCTAATATATCTTCAGTAGAAAAACCAAGAGCTCTTAAAAGAGTAGATGCTGGTAACTTTCTTTTTCTATCAATTCTGAAACAAACTAAATCTTTAGTATCAAATTCAAAATCTAACCAAGAACCTCTGTAAGGAATAACTCTTGCTGAATATAATAACTTATTTTGATTAGTTGCTTTACCTTTATCATGATCAAAAAATACACCGGGAGATCTATGTAATTGAGAAACAACAACTCTTTCTGTACCGTTAATAATAAAAGTACCTCTGTCAGTCATTAATGGGATTTCACCCATATATACTTCTTGTTCCTTAACACTTTTAATTTCTTTTGTACCTGTATCTTCATCAATTAACCAAACTATCAATCTTAAAGTTACTCTTATAACTGCAGTATAACTTGTTGCTTTAATGATTGATTCTTGTGGTGAGTATTTTGGATCCTCCAATCTATAATCAACAAACTCTGTTGTTGATAAGCCTGTAAAATCATCAATTGGAAAGACAGACTTAAAAACACTTCCAATACCACCTTCCTGATCATTATTAGGATCAAGAAATTTGACATAAGAGTTTTTTTGAACTTCGATTAAATCTGGCAAAGATACAACATCTTCTATTTTACCAAAATTTTTTCGATAATATACAGGTGATAAATCAGTAATACTGGTCATGATGAACTAAAGAGTGATAGAATTAAGTGAAGGAAAGTGTAGAAATAAAATAATTATTTTACTTCTACAGATGCTCCAGCAGCTTCTAATTGCTCCTTAATTTTATCAGAATCTTCTTTAGAAACTCCTACCTTAATTTCTTTAGGCGCAGATTCAACTAGCTCTTTAGCTTCTTTAAGACCTAAACCAGTTATCGCTCTTACTTCTTTAATTACATTGATTTTGTTTGCACCAAAATCTTTAAGAACAACATCAAATTCAGTTTTTTCTTCTTCAGCAGCAGCAGGAGCACCTCCAGCAGCAGCAGCAACTGCAACTGGTGCAGCAGCAGAAACACCCCATTTTTCTTCTAGTAATTTAGAAAGCTCAGCAGCTTCTAATACAGTAAGTGCAGATAAATCTTCTACAATTTTATTTACATCAGCCATTTATAAAACCTCAAATATTATTAATTGCTATTTTTTGAATGTGCATCAATTACTCGCGCTACCTGTGCTAGAGGTTCTTTAATTATTCTAGCAATGTTAGTAGCAGGAGTATTAATAACACTAATGATCTTCGCACGCAATTCATCAAGAGAAGGCATCTTAGAAAGAGCTTCGATTGAATCCTTATCAAGCAAATCACCATTAAATGAGCCGCTTTTAATTTTAAAAAGCTCATTATTATTTGCAAAATCAGTAACCAATTTTGCAGCACCAACAAGATCATCTGATAAAATGAAAATGTTCGGACCATTTAAATTATCTTTTAAATTTTTAAAATTTGTATTTTCAACAGCTAAGTTAAAAAGACTATTTTTACATACACGAATAGTAGTATTTGTTTCCTTTGCATTAAATCTCAAACTATTTAAATTCTCCACATTAATACCGCTATATTCAGCAACAAAAACAATTTGTGATTTAAGTAAATTTTTTGATAGGTTTTCTACAAAAACCTTCTTAGTAGCTAAATCCATAATCTTAAATAATCTAGTATTGTAATTTTAATGCAGGTCCCATAGTAGACTTGATAAAAATACTTTTAATATAAATACCTTTAACAGTTTGAGGTTTAATTTGTTTTATAAACTCATAAAAACTATCAAAATTCTTTTGAAGGTCATCTATTTTGAAACTTGCTTTACCAATTGGAGCATGAACGATACCATATTTATCAGTTTTTACCTCTACTTGACCATATTTTGCATTTTTAACAGCTGTAACAACGTCAGTTGTCACAGTTCCAAGTTTTGGATTTGGCATTAGACCTTTTGGACCCAGAATTTTACCTAGCTTACCTACTTTTACCATCATATCTGGAGTAGAGATACAGCAATCAAAATCTAAAAATCCAGAACTAATCTCTGTAACAAGATCATCTGAACCATAAAAATCTGCCCCGGCATTTTTAGCATCTTCTACTTTATCACCACTAGCTACAACCGCAACTTTAAATGTTTTTCCTAATCCAGCAGGAAGTACTAATGACTGTCTGATATTTTGATCAGCATGTTTTGGATCAACATTTAATTTAAATTTGACTTCTACAGTTTCATCAAATTTACACGTAGAATTTTCTTTTACAAAATTAAGAGCATCACTGATGGGATAAATTTTATCCGATTCAACTTTATTAATAATTTCTTTTAATCTTTTACTAGTCATCTATTCCTCGAATATAATACCCATTGATCTTGCAGTACCAACAACCATATTAAAAATAGAATGATCATCAAGTTTAAGATCCTGTTTTTTTATTTCTACAATCTTTTCAACGATTGATGAATTAATTTTACCAATAACCTCACGACCAGGTGTTTTACTTCCTTTTTTGAAGTTACAATGTTTCAATACTAAAAATGATGTAGGAGGAGTTTTAGTTTCAAAACTAAAAGTTCTATCAGCATAAGCAGTTATTATAACTGGTATAGGTAAACCTTTTTCTAAATCTTTTGTTTCTGCATTAAATTTGTCACAAAAGTCTTTAATATTAAGACCTTTTTGACCCAAAGCAGGACCTACAGGAGGGCTTGGATTAGCCTGACCAGCAGGTATTTGTAACTTTATTTTACCAATTTCTTCTTTACGTGCCATAATTATAAAAAAACGAACTAAGTCTTTTAATTTTAAATTTAATTAATATCAAGAACTTTTTAAACTTTCTCAACATGATCAAATGCTATTACAACTGGAGTTGACCTTCCAAATATAACAACACTTACTACTAACTCTTTTTTCTCAAGGTCAACTGATTCAATAGAACCAGAAAAACCATCAAAAGGACCACCATCAATTACTTTAACAACTTCACCAACTTCAAAATCACTTGAATCTGTTAATGTAAAATTATCATCATTAAGTTTATTGAATATTGAATCAACTTCTTTTTGACTTAATGGTTTAGGCGAACCATCACTTGAAACAAACCCTGATACCTTAGGAATATTTTTGATAATCTGCCAGATTGTATTATTCAAATTCATATTAACTAAGACATAGCCAGGAAAAAGATTCTTCTCAACCTCAACCTTTTTACCTTTTCTTATTTCAACAACCTTTTTAAGTGGGACTACTATCTCATTGATATTACTAGACTGATTACTCTTTTCAGCTCTTTGCTGAATAGAAAGCATAACACTTTTTTCTGATCCAGAATATGATTGAACTACATACCATTTATTAGTCATAAGCTAAATATTTAAAACATAATTTATAAAATTTGATATTACCAAATCAACTAACAAGAAAAAGCAAGCAAATAACGTAACAACAAAAAAAACCGAAACTGAGGTTGTCATAGTCTCTTTTTTATTAAGCCAAGAAACTTTCTTGGCCTCAGATTTTACATCTGCAATATAATTTTTGAAATTTTTTATCATAAAAATAATAATTTGGCAGGAGTGAGAGGAATCGAACCCCTAACCCCCGGTTTTGGAGACCGGTGCTCTACCAATTGAGCTACACTCCTAGTTTTTACTCAATAATTTCAGTAACAACACCAGAACCAACTGTTCTGCCCCCTTCTCGTATCGCAAATCTCATCCCTTCTACCATCGCTACAGGACTTATTAACTCTACTTTAAACTCTACATTATCTCCTGGCATTACCATCTCAACTCCTGCATCCAATGTTACTGATCCAGTTACATCTGTCGTCC
>JADHOX010000010.1 GCA_016778805.1 Rickettsiales bacterium | reverse complement strand
GATTGCAAAAATCATATTTCTAGTTTCATAACCATGAGTACCTATAGAAGCATTTAAGGCTTGTTTAAAACTATCGAAAATTCCAGAATCAGCATTATGATTAAATTGAATTACTTTATGATTACCTTTGGTTGTAACAGAGATAATATGCTTGTAATCATTAGCAAATTTATCTAATTTTTCTCTCATATATTTTGTTTTTAATCAATTGTTGATAATTTATTGTGTTTATAATAAGAATGATTCAATTTATCATTCACTAATTATATATTATTATTATTAAAATGGCAACAGAGCTCGAGACTTATTTTACATTTGATGATGTTTTGTTAAAACCTCAATATTCAGAAATCTTACCTAAACAAGTTAATGTTGCTACAAAGATAACTAGAAATGTTGAATTAAATGTTCCAATTATTTCAGCTGCAATGGATACTGTAACAGAAAGTTGTTTAGCTATTACATTGGCTCAAAATGGCGGTATAGGTTGTATTCATAAAAATATGACAGTTGCTCAGCAAAAAAGTGAAGTGATTAAAGTAAAAAAATATGAATCGGGTATTGTTTATGATCCAATCACCATAACTCCTAAGGAGTCAATTTCTGATGCCTTAGCTTTAATGAAAAAATATGGGATTTCTGGTATTCCAGTTGTAGATGATTCAAAAGTCTTAAAAGGTATATTGACAAACAGAGATGTAAGATTTTGTGCTAATACCAAAGAAGAAGTTCAGACTGTGATGACTTCTGAAAATTTAATTACAACTAATGAAAATGTTTCTAAGAAACAAGCTCGTGAATTACTTCATAAGAATAAGATTGAAAGATTATTAATAGTTGATGATGAAAATAGATGTATTGGTCTTTTAACTGTAAAAGATATGGAGAATGCAAAGAAACATCCACTTGCTGTTAAAGATAAATTAGGGCGTTTAAGAGTTGCTGCTGCTGTTGGTATCGGGAAAGATTCTGAAGAAAGAGTACACGCATTAGTTGAGGCAAATGTTGATATAATTATTGTTGATACAGCTCATGGCGATTCAAAAGGAGTTGTTGATATGGTAAAATATATTAAACAAACTCATAATAATGTTGATGTAATTGCTGGAAATATCGCTACTGCTGATGCTGCTAAAAGATTATATGATGCTGGTGTTGATGGAGTAAAAGTTGGAATTGGACCTGGTTCAATATGTACAACAAGAATCATTGCAGGTGTTGGTGTTCCTCAACTTTCTGCTGTATTGGAAGTTTCGCAAATGTGTCAGAATCTCGGCATACCAATGATTTCAGATGGTGGAATTAAATATTCTGGAGATCTTGCAAAGGCGTTAGCCGCTGGTGCAAATTGTGTTATGCTTGGTGGTTTATTAGCTGGTTGTAAAGAGACTCCAGGTGAGATTATTCTTTTTAAAGGGCGTTCTTATAAATATTATCGAGGTATGGGATCTTTGGGGGCTATGGCAAGAGGTAGTGCTGATCGATATTTTCAAGAGGATGTTGATAGTAAGTATAAGTTGGTACCAGAAGGAGTAGAAGGAAGAGTTCCTTATAAAGGTCAGGCTGCTGATGTAATATACCAATTAGTTGGTGGATTAAAATCTTCAATGGGATATTGTGGCGCAAAAGATTTGGATGAATTTAGCAAAAAAGCAAAATTTATCAAAATTTCTCAGTCAGGACTGCATGAGTCGCACCCTCATAATATTGATATTACTCGTGAAACTCCTAATTATGGAGTATCAAAGTAGTTCTTCTTGAAAATTTAATGACTTAGCATTTGTTGCTTTTGTCTTACATTTATAATATTGTCTAAATAAACTTCTGGATTATTATTAATTAATAATTTAAAAGCATACAAAATTCTTCTAATGATTGTAAGGATTTTTTATATAAAACAAGGAGAGATATTCATGAAAAAAAAAAGATTCAAATTTCATAAAAATTAACTTGCATATAAAATACAATCATTGCTAGAATTGTATAGGAATTTGTTAATAATAAACAATTTTAAAGCAATAATAATTAACTGATATGATAAATAGGTTTTTTAAAATCAAAAAAATAATGCTGATCACTGATGAGGAGATCACAAGTTATTCTTTGCCAAAAAAAATTCAGTTTGCCTCTTTGATAGTATTGGGTGCGGTAATTAGTTGGGCATCTTTTTCAAGTGGCAAATATTTTGCGTACAAAAAAATATTAGTTCACAAAGAAAAGGAAATTCAACAAGCTAATTTAATCAACTTAGACTTGCAAACTAGAATTGACAGTTTGCAGGGGAATTTAGTTAGGCTTAATAGTTATTTTGATACTGTTAAAAGTTTTGACTACAATAGAAATGAGTTGAATAAAAAGTTTAAAAAATTTGACCAAACAAGTTCGGTAAAAAAAAATAATCAGGATAAAATAATTCTATCTAAGCTAGAAAAAAAGGAAAAAATTATATCTGATATCAATCAAAATACGTTAAACAGGATTTCAGAACTTGAAGAAATTGTTTCAATTACTGGTTTACCTTTATCTTCAATTAAACCTGAGTTTTCATTTAATATTAACAATCAGTCAGATATAGTTTCATCTTCTAACCAAGGTGGTCCAAACACTCACCAGGTTTTTGATGTTGAGTATTCTGAGCAAAATATAGATCAAGACATAAATTTTGATGAAAATGTTTCGAAATTATTTTTTCTAGAAAATTTAATTAACTCCGTACCGCTTTCTGCGCCTGTTAATAAATATTATATTTCTTCTTATTATGGTAAAAGGTTTGATCCATTTTATAAAAGAGAAGCTTCTCACTATGGTGTAGACTTTGCTGGTCCTAAAGATTCTGAAATAAGAGCTACATCACCTGGAGTTATTAAATTTGCAGGTAGAAAAGGTAATTATGGTAATTTAATTGAAATTGATCATGGTTACAAAGTTACAACAAGATATGGACATTTAAAATCTTTGAATGTAAAAAAGGGTGATATAGTCGAAAGGGGGCAGGTTATTGGTATTCAGGGTAATACCGGTAGAAGTTCAGGTCCACATCTGCATTATGAGATAAGATATATGAATAAACCTTATAACCCAATTAACTTTTTAAGAGCAGGGCGTTATGTTTTCTAGAAAAAAAAATAAATCAAGTAATCTACCAGCTATTTCATCAGCTCCATCAATAATCGTATCTGATTTAAATATATCTGGTGACTTAGTAAGTCAGGGTTCGATTGAAATTGGTGGTAAGGTTAAAGGAAATGTTAAATGTAACAACGTTGTAATTCGTAAAGAATCTAAAGTTGACGGTGATATTTATGCTGACAAACTAATTATCAAAGGTACCGTTAAAGGTGTCATTAATGCTGACGATGTTATTATTGATGAAACTGGTGTTTTTGAAGGGCAAATTAACTATGTTAATTTAACCACTAAACCAGGTTCTTCAATTAATGCGATTCTAAAAAATCATAAAAAAGTTTCTGATGCTGTAGTTACTGAACAAAGTAGTGAGGAATTTGATAAAGCTAATGACGTCTCTGAGAAAAATGAAGAATCTACTTCTGATTCAAATAATAATGATAATGAATTAGAGTATATTCCATCAATAAGTACATTAATTGATACTGATAAAACTCCAAAACTTGAAAGTGAAAATCAAGATAAAACTGAATCAGATAACACCTCTTCATCTGAGGTTGTAGATAATGATAACCAAAAGGATTCAGATTTAACTGAAGTTAAAACGTTTGATTCATTAAAAGGAATTAAAACCTCAAAGAAACCTTCTATTATTGATGGTGAATCATTTGATTTTATACCTCCGTCTAATAATAAGAAGAATAGAGTAAAGAAAAAAGCTTAGTTTTACTTATAAGCTATATTTAATTAATGATATTTTGTTATATCATATTTAGTTATTAAATAATCTTCATCTTATTTTACTTTAGTTGTGATTATTAATTAATTTTCTTGAAAAGAATTCGATTATTTTAATTCTATTAAATAATAAAGTTTTTATAACTTAAAGCTTCATATAGATTTGATTTTTTTATCTCTCCTTCTCCATAAAGATCGCATATTGTTTGAGCTACTTTAATTGTTTTATAAATTGATCTTGATGTAAATTTTTTACTATTTAATAAATTTATAAAATCCATAATTTCTGAATTATTTTCATATAGTTCTTTGATAATTTTTGAGGATAATTGATTATTTGTTTTAAGATTATATTTACAAAGCCTATTATGTTGGGTTTTGCGAGCATTAACAACCTTTTGTTTTAATATTTTTGAGTTTGTTCCTAAATTACTATTTTCAAAAGATAGTTTTTGGTATGATAATTTTATAATTATATCAAACCTATCTAATATTGGTCCTGATATTTTCTTCATATATTTTTCAGCACAGTATGGTACCTGTGTACAAGTATTATCTTCTTCAAAAAAATTACCACATTTACATGGATTCATAGCTGCGATTAATTGAAAATTTGCTGGGTAATTTACAATTTTTTCTGCTCTTGAAATTGTAATTTCTCCAGATTCAATGGGTTGTCGTAATGAATCAAGGGTGTTTTGGTTAAATTCTGGTAATTCATCAAGAAATAAAATGCCATTATGAGCCAAAGATATCTCTCCTGGCATGGCATTTTTGCCGCCACCAATTATCGATATATTGGATGCAGTATGATGAGGAGATCTAAAAGGGATATCAGATTTAAGACCTTTTGATAATTTACCTGAAATACTATAAATCATACTTGTTTCCAAAATTTCTTGTGAGCAAGGATCTGGTAATATGCTTGAGAATCTTTCTGAAATCATAGTTTTGCCACAACCTGGTGGTCCAATCATTAGCACATTATGTCTCCCAGCAGCTGCTATTGTGAGGGCTCTTTTGGCAAAGTCATGGCCTGAAATTTCAGAGAAATCTTTACTATCAAATTTATTGTTGTTACTAGCTATTTTTATTTCAGGATTTAATATTTTTTCGTCATCATTAAAATATTTTATTAATTGCATTATATTTGATATAGCTAATATTTTTTGATTACCGCTAAAGCATGCTTCTGTGTAATTATCGTATGGACAAAATAATTCCATTTCTGATTGGTGAGAGAATATTGATATAGGTAAAATCCCGCTTGTCGGTTTTAATTCTGCGTTAAGTGAGATCTCTCCTGCAAAAATTTTATTCTCTATATCAGATCTTCTTAAAATTTTCATTGCTGCAAGAATGGATATTATGATCGGAAAATCGTAATGAGTACCTTCCTTTATAATAGCTGAAGGTGCTAAATTAATAATTATTTTTTGACATGGTAATGCTATACCTAGTGAATTAATGGCGGCTTTTACTCTTTCTTTAGCCTCTGATACAGCTTTGCTTCCAAGGCCAACAATTTGAAAGCCCGGTTGATCATTGGTTAATTGGCATTGGATTTCGATTAAAATTGTTTCTACACCATAAAGTGCAACAGAAAAAGTTCGCGCATACATAAAAAAATATTACAAAAAATTGTTGACTTCTAGCTATGCTAGTAATAAAAGATTACGTAAGTGCGAATTGGCTTGTGATGTAAGTGCCTCGAATTTTATGTAGAGGCACTTACAGCCTTTAATTTAAGCAGCTTTTTTTTGCTTTGTATTTGATGAAGTTGAAACAGGAAGTTGTAATTTAGCTCTTATTTGATTTTCTAAATCTTCAGCTAAATCAGGATTTTCTTCAAGAAATAATTTAGTGTTTTCTTTTCCTTGGCCTATTTTTTCACCTTGGTATGAATACCATGCTCCAGCTTTTTCAATAATTTCTTCTCTAACACCAAGATCTACTATTTCTCCCATTTTAGATATTCCTTTTCCATACATTATTTCTACTTCAACAACTCTAAATGGAGGGGCTACTTTATTTTTAACAATCTTAATTTTAGTTTGATTACCAATTACTTCTTCTTTGTTCTTTAATGTACCAGTTTTTCTGATATCAATCCTTACAGAAGAATAGAATTTTAAGGCATTACCACCTGTAGTTGTTTCGGGTGAGCCAAACATCACACCAATTTTCATTCTAATCTGGTTAATAAAGATTACTGTACAGTTTGTTTTTGCTACTGTTCCAGTTAATTTTCGCAATGCTTGAGACATTAACCTTGCTTGAAGACCAACATGAGAATCACCCATATCGCCATCTAATTCTGCTTTTGGAACTAATGCTGCAACAGAATCGACAACAATTAAATCTACACCCCCTGATTTAACTAATGTATCGGTTATTTCTAAAGATTGTTCACCTGTATCAGGTTGAGAAATAAGTAGGTCATCAAGGTTAATACCGAGATTTTCCGCATATACTGGATCTAAAGCATGTTCAGCATCAATGAATGCACATGTTCCACCTTTTTTTTGGGCTTGAGCAATTGCTGATAATGCTAGTGTTGTTTTTCCAGATGATTCTGGACCATAAACTTCAATAATTCTACCTTTAGGGAAACCACCAATTCCAAGGGCCCAATCAATAGAAATGGATCCTGTTGAAATTGCTTCAATATCGACAGATTCTTTTTGTCCAAGTTTCATTACAGATCCTTTACCATAAGATCTTTCAATTTGTGCGAGAGCTGATTCTAAAGCTTTATTTTTATCCATAAATTTTTTTTTGAATATGATTGAAATTATGTCATATTTATATCATAATTATTTATGCTTACAATAAGAAAATTATATTTATTCATCTGTTTTTTTTCATTATTCTCTTGTGGAGGAGGTGGTTCTGGTATAATTCCAGAAACTCATACAAGTTCTCCATCTGATAATGAGGATTATTCTAGTTGCGATTCGTTATGTAGTTCATATCAAACTCAACAATATAATAATCAAATGGGTCTTGATGATATTAATGCTGCTCAGGCATATTCCTTCTTGTCACAAAATAATCTTAACATAGCAGGTGATGGAATAAAAATTGCAATAGTTGATACTGGAATAATTGAAACTCATGATAATCTTATAGCTAATATCGATACAGTAAATAGTGTTCCAGATGGAGCTGCTGAAGACTCAAATGGTCATGGTACTCATGTTGCAGGAATAGCTGCTGCTTCTCAAATAAGTACGAATAATTCAATTCATGGTGTTGCATTTAATTCAACAATTGTTGGAGTAGCTAATAATTATTTAACTGAAGTTGATAGTGGCACATATGATTTAAAAGCTCCAATTATTAATAGTAATTCTACAGTTGTTAATATGAGTTTTGGTGGTTCTAGTAATTCTAATAGCCTAAATAATCAATTAATTAATATTTTAAATGATCCAAATATTGGTGATAAAATTACTTACGTTGCAGCAACTGGAAACAGCAGATATAGTTTATATGGAAGCTCTCCTTTAGGCTCTGTTTGGGATTCTTCTGGTAATAATCCATATTATCCCGCTGCAAATGCGACTGATGCTAACATGAATGGACAAATGATAGCTGTTGCTGCCTTAAATTTGTCATCATATTATTATGATATTACATATAACACAGATACAGTTTCAAGTTATAATGTTCGGCAATTAAATAACATTGATAATACTATAAGCTTTTACTCTAATTATTGTGGATCAACATCAAGATATTGTCTTGCTGCCCCAGGAGGAGATAGTTATAATTATTCAGGTGATCCTACTTTATATAATGTTTACTCTACTTACAACAATTCAAATAGTTCTTACGCATATTTGTCTGGAACTTCAATGGCTGCTCCTCATGTTTCTGGGGCTGCTGCGATATTACAATCTGCTTGGCCAAGTTTAACTGGAAGTGAGGTCGTATCAATTTTACTTGAATCTGCAGATTATCTTAGTTGTAATGATTTAAAGTTACCATCTAAAGCTAGTTGCACAGAAACTGTGATCTCAGGACAAACTGGTTCATATTTATATAATAATGTTACAGGTTGGGGAGCCTTAAATTTGTCTGCTGCAGTAGCTGCAAATGGATCTTTTGATATGCTATCAGGTCAAGAATTTGATAGTTTGGCTTATAATTTAAATGAATCGAAAATAAAGATTTCAAGTTCATTAGCAAATAAGCTATTAAATTCAGATATATTTAACCAAGCTGTTTTTTTTGATGGTTATAATAGAGATTATCGCGCAAATCTTGAAGAGAAATTTAATATTATTAGTCAAAGCCGCCAAACTATCAATTTTGAGAATGATGATTTGTATAAATATATTATACCATCACAAAACTTCCTAATAGCTTTAACAAATAATACAAATTTTGCTGATAATTTGAATTATACTGAAGAATATGATGATTTTGAATTAACTAATTTATATTATAATCACAAACTACAAAACATTAATCTTAGTTTCTCATTTAATGAAAATTTTCTTAATTATTCATTAGCAGATCAATATTTAAGTGAGACAAACTCAATTTTCGATTTTAATCAAGAAGATAGGCTTGGTCTTCAATTATCAAAAAAGTTTCAACATAATATTAATTATAGATTTAGTTTTTATACTGATAATAATAATATTAACGAGTTTCATAATAGCTTAGAACTTCAAAAAAATAATTCACATTTGGAGCTTATTTTTGCTTTCATTGATTCTTCTGACAATATTATTAATATGAGTGGTAATGAGGCCTTTAGTTTTGGCTCTGATAATAAAAATCAAATTTTAGGTTTTAATTTTTTACAAAAAATATCTAAAAATAATGATTTTTTTGTCGATTATCGACATATGTTTTTCGACGAAAGTAATAATGGATATGGAGTTTTACGAAATTTTAGAAATTTAGCTCAGAATTCTTTAGCCTTTGGTTTAAGTAGAGATTATTCAAATAAGTTATTTTCACTTTCAGTTTATTTCCCTCCAGCTTTTATAAGTGGAGATGTTGATGTGAATGTTGCTATTGGAAGAGATGAGTTTCAAATTATAAGAGCCGAAGAAACAATAGAAATGAAGGATTTAGATCGCCAAATAAATTATAATCTAAATATGAAAAGAATTTTTAAACATCACGAGCTGTCAATGCAGTATAGTTATATCAATAACTTAAGTCACGAGCCGGATGTTGATGATCAGCTGCTTTTTGTAAATTTAACAAAGCGATTTTAATTTTCTTGGGGTTGCGAAAGAGGGATTGTAACAATAAAATATTGGTTTTTTCTTAAAACGCTTAAAATTATATTTTCCTTATTTCGTGATTTAGCTTCATTAATAATAGCCTCAAGATCTTCAATATTTAATAACTGCACTTGATTTGCTTTAATAACAAGGTCACCAACTTCTAACAATGAATTTTGAGGTGATGATTCTTCATCAATATCTAATATTATTAAACCTTTTTTATTTGCAGGGTAATTGAAATAATCTTTGATTTTTTCTAACTCAATTAATTGAAGGCCGATTAATTTAGATCTTAAAGCTTGAGATTGGTCTGTCTCATCAGTTAAAGATTCAAGGTTAGGTTCTTCAATTTTAACTGCCAACTTCATACTGGTTAGTTTACCATCAATGCGTCTAAGAATTGTTATATGAGTATTCTTATCTAACGAAGTATTGCCAACGATTCTTGGTAATTGGCTTGTTTTTTCAACTTTTTTACCATCAAACGATATAATTATGTCATCAATTTTAATACCAGATTTTTCAGCTGGACTGCCATTTATAACTTGAACAACATAGGCTCCTTTCTTTTCTTTAAAATCAATAGCATTTGAAATTTCTTCTGTAATATTTTGAACATGAACTCCTAACCATCCTCTAGTTACTGATCCATGTTCTTTAAGCTGGTCAATTACAGTTTTGGCTATGTTTGAGGGTATTGCAAAACCAATACCTATATTGCCACCATCTGTTGAAAAAATTGCGGTTGTAATACCAACTAATTGTCCTTTTATATCAAACATAGGACCTCCAGAATTACCTCTGTTTATGGCAGTGTCAGTCTGAATATATTCGACAATTCCAGAACCTGAAATCTCTCTGCCAAGAGCTGATATAATTCCAGTGGTAACACTACCACCAAGTCCAAATGGATTTCCAACAGCAATAACCCAGTCCCCAGTTCTAATTTTATCAGAATTTGCAAATTTTACTGGTTTTAATTTTTTATCAACATCAACTTTAATTAAGGCTATATCACTTTTTTTGTCTCGACCGATAATATTTGCTTTCGCCTTGTTACCATTAGAGAATGTTATTTCTATTTCAGTGGCTTCTCCAATTACGTGATTATTGGTAACGATATAGCCATCTTCTGAAATTATAAACCCTGATCCTTGAGTTGATGTCGGAAGTTTTTTATTGTCCTTTTTTTTATCAATTAAATCTTCAAATAATTCATAAAAGGGCGAGCCCTCAGGGATTTCAGTTAGTAAATCCCTTAATAATTCATCAGCATTTTTTTGGTTTGTAGAAATATTAACAACTGATGGGGTAAGATCTTCAACAATATCTGCAAAAGATTGAAGCTTTCTAGCATTAGCGTTAGTACTAAAAACTAAGGAGCTAAATAAAACTCCAACCAGAAGATATTTTTTGAACATATAATTAATTCTTTGTTAAATTACCAAAATATTTAAAGAATTGGCTATCGGGAGATAAGTATAAATTAGTCTTACTGTTGGCAATGGCATTTTTATATGATTCCATTGATTTGTAAAATTCATAAAAGCTTATATCTTTACCATATGCTTCAGCAAAAATTTGTGTTGCTTTCGCATCAGCTTGTCCCTTTATAATGTCAGCGTCTCTTTTGGCATTTGCGACAATAATAATTTTATCTCTTTCAGCTTTAGCTGTAATTTTTTGAGCTTCTTCAGAGCCTTCAGCTCTAAACTCACGAGCTTCTTTTTCTCGCTCACTTTGCATTCTGTAAAAGATCGCTTGGCTATTTTTTGCTGGTAAATCAGCTCTCATGATCCTTACATCTGCAACTTCAATTCCAAACGATATTGCTTCATTATTAACATTTGATTGAATTTTTGACATTACTTCACCTCTTTTACCTTCTTGAAGAACTACATTCAGTTCTTCACCACCAAGGATCTGTCTTATACTAGATTCTAAGATTGAATTTAATTTACTTCGAGCCATTCTTTCATTTCTAACAGTTTGAACAAATTTTAACGGATCAACAATTCTATATTTTGCAAATGCATCGACAATCAATCTTTTTTGATCAGAAGAAATTACTTCTTTTGGATCTGCATTAAGATCAAGAAGTCTGGTATCAAAATAAATTACATTATCAACAAATGGTAATTTATATTTCAAACCTGGTGTGCTTTCAAAATTTACAGCTTCTCCAAATCTTAAAACAACGCTTTGTTTAGTTTGATCTAGGATATATAAAGATTGAGGAATCACAATAAGAGTAATTGCTAAAATTATAAGTAAAATAGTCTTTTTCATTTTGAACCTATTATTTATTATTTATCGGAAGGTAGGGAACTATGCCAGTTTTTGACATAGAATCATCAATTATAGTTACGTTTGATGATTGCAAAATTTCTTCCATAGTTTGTAAGAAAATTCTTTTTTCAGTAACATCTTTTGCTTTGACAAATTCAATGTAAACCTCTTCAAAACGACTAGCTTTACCTACTGCATCAGCAACAACACTTTCTTTATATGCTAAAGCTTCTTCTATAATCTGTTGAGCTTCTCCTCTAGCTCTTGGAAGAATATCGTTACGATATGCTTCAGCTTGGTTAATAACTTTCTCTTTATCAGCTTTTGCAGTTTGAACATCTCTAAATGCATCTATTACCTCAGCAGGAGGATCTGCTTTTAATAATTGTAGTCTAGCTATTTCAATTCCTGAATCATAAGTATCCAATATGTTTTGCAATAGATCTTTTGCTTGTAATTCAATTTCAGCTCTACCATCTGAAAGAACATAAGCTATTTTAGAAGTTCCAATTACTTCACGCATAGCAGATTCGGCAGCGCTTTTAACAGTGGCGCCAGGTGATAAATCTCTTACTTTGAAAAGATAATTATATGCATCTTTAATTCGCCATTGAACCTCAAAATTAATATCGACAATATTTTCATCACCAGTAAGCATGCTGCTTTCCTCAATTCTTGAAGAAACTCTGTCGCCACCAAGGTTTCGATAACCAATTTCAATTGAATTAATTTGCGTCACCTTAACTTTTATTAATTTTTCAAAAGGGGTAGGTAAGTGATAATGTAAACCAGGTTCAGTTACTCTGTTAAATTTACCAAATAAGAGAACTACTCCTTCTTCTTCAGGTTGGATTGTATAAAAACCAGTGGATAAGTATAATGCAATAACAACTAAAATTATTGTAAAAATTGATTTAGGGTTTTTGCCTGTTCCACCTTTGTTACCAGAAAAGTTGTTTTTATATTTGTTTAGTAACTTTTCAATTTCTAAAACATTATTTGGATTAGGTTTTGCTGAAGATTTCTTTCTTTGATTATCGTTGCCAGAGCTTGTTCCCCAAGGATTATCATTAAAATTAGTAAAGGTTTTAATCATCTTTATAAATTATCAAATTTGCTAATTAATAAAGCCTAAAAACTTTACTTTTCAAGACTCTTTTTTGAAAGTTTGAAGTTTTTGAAATTGAGAAATTAAATGCTTATTGCTTATTTTTAGATATTTTTCAGTTGATGTAATTGATTCATGACCAAGTAAGCCCTGGACTTGTCTAATATTTGCATCATTTTCAAGCAGATGAGTTGCAAAGCTATGTCTAATACTATGAGGTGTAAAGTTTTCTGGTAAATTTAAGTCAAACCTAATATTTGCTATTATTCTTTGAAAAATTCTTGGATTTAAAACTCCACCTTTGACTCCTCTAAAAATTGGCTCGTTAGATTTTATTTTAAAAGGTTGTTTGGTTAGATAAGATGACAATATTTTATAAGCCTTAGGAATTAAAGGTATTATTCTGTCTTTATTACCTTTACCTGTTACTTTGATATATTCTTGGTTTATTTTATTAGAAGTAAGGCCGAGCAATTCGCTAATTCTTAGTCCAGAAGCATATGTTAATGTAAATAACGCTTTATCTCTTTCGGCTACCCAGTCATCAGATTGTGCATTTAGATATTCAATAATTCTTTGAGTGTCCTCTTGAGATATTGCTCTTGGACATAATTTATCAGTTTTAGGAAACGATATGACAAATATTTTAGAATCTTGAATAATTTTACGTTTTTGTAGAAATTTATAAAAGCTTCTCAAGGTAGATAATACTCTTGATCTTGATGTCGGACTAAGTTTTTTCTTTAAATATAGATAGCTAAAAAAACTTCTAAATTCAGTGATATTTAACTTAATAAAAGTTTTATCTGATAAATTTTTTTGTTTTTCTAAAATTAAAAAGTTATTTAATAATTTTAGATCAATTAAATAAGAAGAATAAGTTTTCTCAGAATATTTTTTTTCAAACTTTATATATTCTAAAAACTCTTTTTGTAAGCTAGTTATATTTGAGCTTTCTAACTCATTCTTCATGATTTGTTAAAAAAGTTTAATGTATTTAGGCTATTTTTTGGCCAGTTTTATCCCAATCTGATTGAAAAATTTTAAGTCCCGAATCAGTTAATGGATGCTTAATTAACTGATGAATAACTTTTGCAGGAATAGTTGCTACATCGGCACCAAGTTTTGCAGATTCTAACAAATGCACAGGGTGTCTTATTGATGCAGCAAGGATTTCAGTAGATAAAATAGGATAATTATCAAAAATCATTCTAATTTCAGATATTAAGTTTAGTCCATTGGTACTGATATCATCAAGTCTGCCAATAAAAGGTGAAACATATGTTGCCCCAGCTTTTGCAGCTAATAATGCTTGTGCTGCTGAAAAGCATAACGTGACATTTGTTTTGATATTATTTTGGGATAAAGTATTACAAGTTTTAAGACCGTCTAAAGTCATAGGTAGTTTAATAACAACATTATCAGCAATAGCTGCTAACTTATCTGCTTCTTTTACCATTTCATTGTAATTTGTTGCCACTACTTCAGCGCTAACAGGTCCAGCAACAATTTGACATATTTCAGTAATAACTTCAATAAAATCTCTTCCAGATTTTGCTACAAGTGATGGGTTTGTCGTAACGCCATCAAGAATTCCGTATTGATTAAGCTCTTTGATTTCTTCAATATTTGCAGTGTCGATAAAAAATTTCATTTTTTTCTTTAATTGTTACATGAACTGATTTACCTAAAATGTTCTGAATTGTCTAATAATAAATTACAAACTTATGAATAATATAGTTACAATTGTAGCAGCTAAAAATTTTACTATTGAAAGCTTTATCACAAATAAAATCCTTGAGATTTTAGATCTTCCTCAAAATTCAAAAGAAATTTTAAAATTAAATCAGGCTTATGATTTTAATACCAAAGGAATAACAAAAGAACAAGAGCAGGCAATTATTCACTTTTTAAACGAATATCCTATTGATAGTTTTTTTCTAAACGAAAATTATCGAACAGATAAAAAATTATTGCTATCAGATATGGATGCAACATTAATTGAGAATGAATGTATTGATGAGATCGCAAGACATATTGGAAAATATGATGAAATAGCTAAAATTACCGAGCAGGCTATGAATGGTGCTTTGTTATTTGAAGGCTCTTTAGAGCAAAGAGTAGCTTTGTTAGAAGGCGTCTCTAAAGAGGATTTAGAAGTTATTTATAATAGAGATATCAAAATTAATGATGGTGTGGTTTTTACTGCAGAAATTTTAAAGCAAAAATCAGTACATCTTGTTATTGTTTCTGGTGGTTTTACATATTTTTGTCAAAGATTAGCTCAAGATATTAAATTCGATGAATGTTTTGCTAATGAGTTAATTTTTGCTAATAACAAAATGACAGGATCCGTAAAAAAGCCAGTGTTTTCTTCTATTAGTAAAGCAGAGGTTTTAGAAAAGCTAATGCAGGAAAAGTCTGTTAACAAAGATCAGGTTATAGCTATTGGTGATGGTGCAAATGATCTACCTTTTTTAAGTAAAGTGCCTTTTTCGATCGGTTACAAAGCTAAGCCAATAATTCAAAAACAAGTGAAGTTTAATATTATTCATTCTGACTATTCGGCTATTCTTTTTATTTTAGGGCATAAGTTTTAAATAAATTTGGTGTTCAAAAGAAAATTTAAATTGTGATTGTAACTATCATTTATAAAAGTAATATAAGGAACTTAATTTTTAATTATTATGATCTCACATGAATAAAAATAATAAAAATCTTTTAACTTGGGTAATAATTTTCACTTTGATGTTTCTGATGATCAATACTTTTTCATCAGTACAAGATCCATCAAGTGAGATTGAGTTTTCGGTTTTCTTAGATCAGGTTGAATCTGGTAATGTAATGTCGGTTGTTATTGATGATTTAACTCTTACTGGTACTCTAAAAACTGGTCAGGAATTTTACACAAATTTACCATATTATCCTGACTTAATTAAAGACCTTAAAAATTCTGATGTTTTGATAAAGGTAAGCCGAGAATCATCTGTTAAAAATTCGCTTCTTTCAGCTCTAATATCTTGGTTGCCACTTATTGTTATAGTGGTTGTGTGGATTTATTTGCTTAAAAAAGTTGGAAAGGGCTCTGGAAATCCATTAAGTTTTGCTAAATCTAAAGCCAAATTATTAATGGATAAAGATGTAAAAGTGAGATTTACAGATGTTGCTGGTATTGATGAAGCTAGAGAGGAATTATCTGAGATTGTTGATTTTTTAAGAGATCCTGTAAAGTTCAATAAGCTTGGTGGTAAAATTCCTAAAGGTTGTCTTTTAATTGGAAGTCCAGGAACTGGTAAAACACTTCTTGCTAAAGCAATTGCAGGTGAATCTAAAGTACCTTTTTTTAGCATTTCAGGCTCAGATTTTGTTGAGATGTTTGTTGGAGTTGGTGCATCAAGAGTAAGAGACTTATTTGAGCAGGCTAAAAAGAACTCTCCTTGTATTGTTTTTATCGATGAGATTGATGCAGTAGGACGACATCGTGGTGCTGGAGTTGGTGGTGGAAACGATGAGAGAGAGCAAACTTTAAATCAGTTGTTAGTTGAGATGGATGGTTTTCAAGAAAATCAAAACATTATAGTTGTTGCTGCAACAAATAGACCGGATGTTCTTGATAAGGCCTTATTAAGACCAGGAAGATTTGATCGACAAATTACTGTTCCTAGTCCAGATATCGGTGGTAGAGAAAAAATTCTTAAAGTTCATGCTAAAAAAGTTCCAATGGCTGGTGATGTTGATCTTAAAGTCATTGCGAAAGGGACCCCAGGTTTTGTTGGTGCTGATCTAGCTAATATTATAAATGAAGCGGCTTTACATGCAGCCAGGTTTAATAAGAAGCTTGTGACAATGTTAGATTTTGAATATGCTAAGGATAAAGTTATGATGGGTGCTGAGCGAAAATCCATGATTATGAAAGATGAAGAAAAGAAACTTACAGCTTATCATGAATCTGGTCATGCAATTGTTACGTTTTATTCTCCAGCATCGGATCCTATTCATAAAGCAACTATTATTCCAAGAGGTCGTGCTCTTGGAATGGTTATGAGATTACCAAAAGATGATAGATATTCAATGACTCGTGAAAGGTTAAAGGCTGATATTGCTGTTGCGATGGGTGGAAGAGTTGCTGAAGAAATGATCTTTGGTTATGAAAAAGTTACTTCAGGTGCTTCCTCAGATATTGAGCATGCTACTAAAATAGCTAAATCTATGGTTACAAAATGGGGTATGAATGATGAAATTGGTCCTATTTTACATGAAGTTTCCAATGAGGAATATATTTCTAATGATAAAGCAAATATAATAGATGAAGAGGTAAAAAAAGTTGTTATGGCTGGTTATAAAACTGCTCAAACTCTTCTAAAAAAACATGCTAAAGATTTGCACAAGCTTGCTGAAGCTTTATTAAAATATGAGACTTTAACAGGAGATGAGATTAAAGAATTATTAACTTCAGAAACTTTTACAAAAGGAGATAATGATTCTAGTTCTAATTATTCATCTGGACGTAAAACTACTTTATAATTAAATGAATAAACAAAAAGCTGAAGAGCGTACTTACATTGAAAATTTAAAAGCTTTAATTCATAAAACTTTAGAAGATGGTAAAGCTGATGATATTGTTTTAATAGATGTTTCTAATAAGACAGATATTTGTGATTATATGATTGTTGCTAGCGGAACATCATCTCGTCATATATCTTCTTTAGCTGATAAGATTACTTTCGATATAAAGCATTCTGATCTTGATGTACGTTATAATTGCGAAGGTCTTACTGATGGTAGATGGGTATTGATAGATTGTATGGATATTATTGTTCATTTGTTTCTACCTGATACGAGGGAGGATTTTAAAATAGAAGAGCTTTGGTCTTAAAGCTTTTTATTTTTTTCTATTAAGTTTATGGTCTCCAGAATATGTGGCTTGCGATCCAGCCAAATATTAAAGCTAGAGATATAGATATTAAGCCATAAATTATTGGTCTTTCATGTGCTGTTTTGTGAATATAGCTTTCAAATCCAACTTTTCGTGCATGAACTCTATGAACTTGTAATGCTTTGATCTTTGATTGGTCAATTAAATAGGTTTCAATTGTATATAATCCTTCTTGTATAGTTTTTGGAAAGAAAATTTCTGTTTTAAAAAATGTGTTATTTAAGTATTTAATTGCCCCAATATTTTTATCGAATAAAGCGTTTTTAAATTGAGATTCCATAAGAGCTTCTCGATATGTGTTGGTTTGATCAATAGAAGCATTGCCGCCATAATTATATGAAAGGTTATCAAGCCCAATTTCAAGGTTTTTCAAAAGGTTTTTATTAGAAATGCTTTCAAGTGGGTGATTACTTTTTATTTGATATAAATTAGGTAAATTATTAAATTCTACATATTTACGATCTACCCAAAAACCAAATATTTTCTCTTTTTTCCTAGTGATGAATGATTTTTCGGGACCTCTAACTACAATGAAGATATCTCCAGCTTCATCTTTTGCTCCGAAAAGCAAAATACTTTTGCCCTGGAAGCTTGCTTGGATATCGATGGTATTTTCTGAAAGTGCAGTAAAAATAGCTTGATTTGCTGAAGCCGGTTTTAATAACAAAAACAAATATAAAGTTATACTGACAAAGTGGGTTTTGAAAATAACTTTCAGCATATTAAAACATATTTGTTGAAAATGGATCAAGCGGTTCAATAACAAAACCTAATATTAATTTGGTAACAACTGATAGGATTATTAAAGCAAGTAATAATCTTAATTTTTCAGCTTTGACAATTGTACCAATTTTTATTCCAAATTGAGCGCCAATTACAGATGCACTAAATAAAATTGTTGCAAGCACTATATCAACAGAGTAGGTTGTTACTGCATGCAGTAAAGTAACGTTAGCAGTAATAAATATAACTTGAAATAATGAAGTTCCAATTACTATAGCAGCTGGCATGCCAATTATATATATTAGAGCTGGAACAATTAAAAAACCGCCGCCAATTCCCATTAGAGAAACTAAAATCCCAGAGAAAAAACTTGTGACAATCGGTACAACAAGGCTTATTGTTAAATCTGATTTTACGAAATAAGTTTGATATGGTAATTTAGCAAAAAGTTTTTGTTTATTTTTCTCAAACCGAGAAGTTTTTTTGCCAGCATTATTTTTAAATGAGCCAAGACTTTCAATAGCCATGGAAATTCCAATAAATCCCAGAATTACAATATAACAAAGTGATATTACCAAATCAATTTGACCATATTGTTGTAAATATTTGAACAATATAATTCCAACAGATGAACCAGCAAGGCCGCCAATTATGAAAATTGTTCCCATATGGAAATCAATGTTTTTTCTTTTGAAATGAGAGGTAAAAGCTGAAAAAGATGAGGCTATGATTTGATTTGCTGAGGATGCGACTGCAACTGGAGGTGTTACTCCTAGAAAAATTAATAAAGGTGTTGCTATAAAACCTCCACCAATGCCAAAAACACCTGACAATATTCCACCCGATAAACCAATAAGTAATAGGGTAAAAATGTTGATTGGTATGTCAGCTATTGGTAAATAAATTTCCATTTTTTTGCAAAATTTTAGATTTTGTTAATTGAAAATAAGCAAAAAATCTAGATTTATCTTTAATAAAATTAAATTTCTCTGAATTTGGTATAAAGTATTTTTTGATTGCTATGAAGTTAAAAAAGATTTTGAAATGTAAAATTGACTTTTGAAGGAACATCTTTATACAAATCGTCTTTTATATGAAGAATTTTTTATAGCAAATTCGTGAAAAAAAACTTAAAATCCCTTGCTAATAATATTAGAGCTTTAACTATTGATGCAGTTGAGAAAGCTAAGTCCGGTCACCCGGGAATGCCAATGGGTATGGCTGATGTAGCAACTGTATTATTCTCCAATCATTTAAAATTTAACCCAAAAAATCCTGAATGGTTTGACAGAGATAGGTTTGTTCTTTCAACTGGTCATGGGTCAATGTTAATATACTCATTATTGTATTTAACGGGCTATGAAGATATTTCACTTGATGATATCAAAGATTTTAGAAATATTGGTGCTAAAACCGCCGGTCATCCTGAAGTGGAGCAATTAAGAGGAGTAGAAACTACAACAGGACCTCTTGGACAAGGTCTTGGAAATGCCGTTGGTATGGCTTTAGCTGAAAAGATTTTTAATTCTAGATTTGGTAATGATATTTCTGATCATTATACTTATGCAATAGTTGGAGATGGCTGTTTAATGGAAGGCATTTCTCATGAAGTTATTTCTTTTGCAGGTCATCAAAAATTAAATAAGTTAATTGTTTTATTTGATGACAATGGCATAACAATTGATGGAAAAGTTGACATAACTTGTTCAGATGATCAGCTTGAGCGTTTTAAGGCTTCAAATTGGAATGTGTTATCAATTGATGGACATGATTTTGATCAAATAGATGCAGCAATTAATAAGGCAAAACATTCTCAACAACCTACATTGATAGCATGTAAAACTCAAATAGCCTTTGGATCTCCAAATAAAGCTGGAACATCTGCATCACATGGTGCTCCTCTTGGTCCTGATGAAGTTATAGCAACTAAAAAGCAGCTTGGTATTTCTCTTGAAGAATTTCATATTCCGCAAGATGATTTAAAAAGCTGGAGAGAGTTTTCTTCAAGAAATCAAGAAACATATGATAATTGGTCCAATAATTTTAATAATTCGCCTGATAAAGAATTATTAAGTAAATATTTAGATAATAATTTTTATGAAGATATTTTAAATGATCTACAAAACTATAAAGAAGATATTACAGATCAAGCACAATCATTAGCTACCAGACAGGCTTCAGGAAAGGTGATTGAGTTTTTATCACAAAAGCTTCCCAATTTAATTGGAGGCTCTGCTGATTTGACTGGATCAAATAATACTAAATCTTCAGATATGAATGCTATTACGGCAAAAAATGCTTCTGGTAATTACATTTATTACGGTATTAGAGAATTTGGTATGTCGGCAATTATGAATGGTATGGTTTTGCATGGTGGCTTAGTTCCATTCGGTGGTACTTTTTTAGTTTTTACGGATTATTGTAGACCTGCGATTAGATTATCAGCTCTTATGCATCAGCAGGTAATTTATGTTATGACTCATGATTCAATTGGTCTTGGTTCAGATGGACCAACACATCAACCAGTTGAGCATGTTGCTTCATTAAGAGCAATTCCTAATTTAAATGTTTATCGTCCATGCGATATTGTTGAAACCTTAGAATCATGGCAGTCAGCACTTGAAAATAAAACAGGACCTAGCCTATTATGTTTAACAAGACAAAAAACTGAATTTTTACGAAGTAATTTTAGTGCTAAAAATCATGTTAATAAAGGTGCTTACATTTTAAAAGATGTTGATACTCCAGATGCTGTTATTGTTGCTACTGGTTCTGAAGTTGAGATTGCTGTATCGGTGAGTGATAAGTTAAAATCTGATGGAAAAAATATCAGAGTTGTATCTATGCCATGTATGGATTTATTTGATAAACAAGATGATCAATATAAATCTGATGTTTTGGGCACAAATTTACCAGTATTTGCAATTGAAGCTGGTTGTTCATTTGGTTGGCATAAGATAATAAAAAATGGAGGAGAGTTTTATGGGGTTGATACATTTGGAGTTTCTGGAGATGCTTCTGATGTATATAATTTTTTTGGTTTAACAACTGAAAAAATATCTCAAAAAATTTATGGTATGTTGTAATGAAATTTAAATATTTAAACTTAGTGTTTTTTGCTTTTTTACTTTCTAATCCGGCTTTAGCTGTTGTAGAGCGTAACAAGGTTTTTGGTGATTGGCTTGTGTCTTGTAAGCTTGAAAAAGCTTCAGACAAAAAAGGTGATTGTTTTTTAGGTACCCAGTATCAAGATGATATGGGTGGTGGAGCAATTATTTTTACTAAATATTATTTAGCCTTTTCTCATAATGAGTTATTGCTATCAGATGGAGTGGTTTTAACTGTTGATGATTATTCACCAATTCACTCATCTATGAATACAGGAATTTCATCTTTTTTTAAACAGATAGATAGAAAAGCATTAACAGCTCAAATGACAAAAGGTAAAACCCTTTTTGTTGACATTACTAATCAGTTAAAAACAAAGGTTTCTTTGTCTGGTTATGATGATGCTTATGATTTTTATTTAAATAGTATAAATTAATTATTAGAAAAATGACGATTAGATTTGCAATAAATGGTTTTGGACGAATTGGTAGAGCAGTTGCTAGAGCATATTTTGAAGGTAGCTTTGAAGGTTTAGAGTTAGTTGCTATTAATGCGACAGCTACGCCAGAAAAAAACTTACATTTGTTTCAATATGATTCTGTTCATGGTCGCTTTAATGGTCGTTGTGAAGTTGCAGATAATAATTATTTAATAAATGAGGATAAAGTAGTAGCCTTATCAGAAAGAAATCCTGAATTATTACCTTGGGGTGATCTAGGTGTTGATGTTGTTCTCGAATGTACTGGGATTTTCAATAATAAAGCTGGATGTCAAAAGCATATTGATTCAGGTGCAAAGAAAGTAGTTATTTCTGCTCCAGGCAAGGATGATGATATCAAAACAGTTATTTATAAGGTAAATCATGATATTTTGGAATCTGATGATAACATTATTTCCATTGGGTCTTGTACAACCAACTGCTTAGCTCCAGTTGTTAAGTTACTTCATGATGAGTATCAGATAACCAGAGGATACGTTACTACAGTTCATGCCTATACAAATGATCAAAATATAGCCGATGCTAATCACAAAGATTTAAGAAGAGCAAGAGCAGCAGCTTTATCTATGATTCCAACATCTACAGGTGCGGCAAAAGCTATTGGTAAGGTTATCACTGATTTAAAAGGTAAATTAGATGGTTGTGCAATTAGAGTTCCAACACCTAATGTATCAATGATTGATTTTACTTTTAATACTGTAAAGCCAATGTCTGAAGAGTCGATTAACTCATTATTAAAAAATTCAGCATCAAATATGCTTGGCTATAATGATAAGCCGCTTGTTTCGATAGATTATAATCATACTACAGAATCATCAATTTTTGATGCAACAGGTACAAAAGTTATTGATGATACTTTTGCTCGGGTAACAGCATGGTATGATAATGAGTGGTCATTTGCTATCAGAATGCTCGATATTTTAAAATTAATGCCATAATATATTATAATGCGTTCGATTCGAGATATTAAAGTTTCAGGAAAAAAGGTAATCGTAAGAGTAGATTTAAATGTTCCTATGGTGCATGGGAAAATCACTGATACTGAACGAATCGAAAGAGTTTTGCCAACTATTAACTACTTGCTTGGGCAAAATGCCAAGGTTGTAATTATCTCTCATTTTGGCAGACCAAAAGGTCAATTTGATCTTGATATGTCTTTAGGTCCAATTGTTGATAAAATTCAAGAGTTTCTGCCAGATGTAAATGTAAAATTTTCAGTTGATTGTCGCGGAAGAAAGGCTCAAGAATCTGTTGATAATCTTGAAAATGGTGAATTATTAATTTTAGAGAATCTTAGATTTTATAAAGAGGAAACTAATAATGATGAATCTTTTTCAAAAGAGCTTGCAAGCTATGCTGATTTTTATGTTAATGACAGCTTTTCATGTTCTCATAGGTCTCATAGTTCTATCGAGGGTATTACCAAATTTATTCCGTCATATCCTGGGTTTCTTTTAGAAGAAGAAATTTCTACTTTAGAAAAATATTTAATTCAGCCAACAAAACCAATGACTTCTATTGTTGGTGGCTCAAAAGTTTCAACTAAGATAGAGTTATTATCGCACTTAGCTGAGCAATCCGATTTTATTGTTATTGGTGGTGCAATGGCTAATACTTTTTTGAAGGCAAAAGGAATTGATGTTAAAAAGTCGCTCTATGAGCAAGATTTTGTATCTGTTGCTTATGAAATTATTGAATTGGCTAAAGAGCATAATTGTCAGATCATTTTGCCAGTTGATGTGATAACAGCAAAAGATATTAATGATTCTCAAAATGTTTTAGTATCTTCTCCTGATTCCATAGCTGATGATCATATGATTCTTGATGTTGGTCCATTAACTGTGAATATAATTGCTGAGAAGATTCAAAAATCAAAGATTGTATTATGGAATGGTCCGGTGGGAGCGTTTGAATTTAGACCTTTTAATATTAGTTCAGAATCGATCGCAAGGCATATTGCTGCTTTAACTTGTCAAGGTAACTTGATATCGATAGCAGGTGGTGGTGATGTTGTTGCGGCAGTTAAATCTTCAGGTTTAAAGAATAGCTTTTCTTATATTTCGACAGCTGGTGGTGCTTTTCTGGCTTGGCTTGAAGGTAAAAACTTACCAGGGATTTCTGCATTACAATCATCTGAAGCTAATGAAGATATTCCTGCCAAAATTTCAGTATAAATTATTTATCTAGATTCAGTTTGTTTCTTTTTATGCCAATTTTAGTGATTTGATTTTTGTGTTTTTCAATCACTTTCATTTCAAAGTTATTATAAGAAAATATCTCGCCACGTTCTGGTATTTTTCCAGCGATATTAATTAAAAAACCTGCAACTGTTGCTGCTTCATCTTCAGGTAATTCAAAGTCAGAGTCACGGTTAATATCTCTAATAGTGGCTGATCCTTCGGCTATAATGCTATTTTCTCCAGTTTTTTTGAAATTTGTCAAAGCACCTTTATCATGTTCATCTTTTATGTCTCCAACAATCTCTTCTAATATATCTTCAAGCGTTATCACTCCTTGAACAGCTCCATATTCATCTACAACAACAGCAAAATGATTTCTTTTTTTTCGAAAGGCATAAAGCTGATCTTTTAAAGGAGTAGATTCAGGAATAAACCATGGCTTTGAGGCAATTTTAGTAATATCTAATTCTTTGAATTTTTTTGTTGAATATCTTTGGGCTTTAAGAAGGTCTTTTGCATGAATTGTTCCAATTATATTATCCTGATTATTTCTCCAAATTGGCATTCTTGTATAAGGACTTTTGAGCATTTGTTCTAAAATTTCTTCATTTGATGAATCTGCATTTAAAGTATGTAAATGTTTTCGGTGGGTCATTACTGAATTTACATCAGTTTCAGAAAGATCAAGTATTGAGTCTAGCATTTCTTTATCTTCTCTGATAATTCTGCCTTCTTTTTGATGAAGATCGATAACGCCTCGTAATTCTTCAATAGATGAAATTAAGTCTTCTTTTGGATTATTTTTATTGTTGTTTGGTGTTATAAATTTTTGAGTAAATAATCTCAATAATTTAGCAATTGGAGCTAAGATTATAATGAAGATTCTTAGATAAGGTGCTATAATTAATGATAGTTTTTCTGCGTTATAGATAGCGTATGATTTAGGAATAACTTCTGCAAAAATAACTAGCAATAAAGTCATTGTTATTGTCGCAAGTGCAATTGCATTTTCGCCAAATAGATTGATAAAAATTGTAGTGGTTAGAACTGATGCTAAAATATTAACAATATTATTTCCTATTAAAATTGAACTAATTAACAAATCTTTATCTTTTCTTAGGTCGCTTACTAGTGATGCGCTTTTATCCCCTTGTTTTTTTAATTTATGAATTTTAGCTCTTGATAAAGAGGTTAGAGCGGTTTCTGATGATGAAAAAAAAGCGGAAAGAAAAATTAATAATAAAATAAAAACATAATTATCATAAATGAGAATTTGTTCCATATAAAAAACCGTTATTTGTTATAAATTTGATTTAAAAAACTTTCTAAAACATTAAAGTTTATGTTTCTGGCAACATATGCCTCTCCAATATTGCTAGCTAAAATAAGAACAATATTACCATTAGTATTTTTCTTATCTGAAAGCATTGCCTTTATTAAAATATCTGGATCAAATTCAAAATCTATATCTGAAACATCTGCAGGAATCCCAAAAAATTTAAAATGTTCGATAATCTTTTTGTGGGAATCAACAGGGCAAATCTTTAACTCTTCAGATAATTTAAATGCCATTACCATTCCAATTGCTACAGCTTCTCCATGTTTTAACTTATCATTGTAATTAATATTATATTCAAGCCCATGACCAAATGTATGTCCAAGATTTAATAATGCTCTTTTATCGTTTCTTTCTTTTTCATCAGCTTTGACAATATCAACTTTTGATTGGCATGAAGTTTTTATGATTTTTTGTAATATTGTTTGATCTTGATTCTTAATTTTGCTTTTATGCTTTTCAAGAAATTCAAAAAATTCTTTATTATTTATTAGTGCATATTTTACTATTTCAGCATAACCCGAAAAGAATTCTCTTTTTGGTAAAGATTTTAATGTATTTGTATCAATTAAAACTAATTTTGGCTGATAAAAGCTGCCAATAAGGTTTTTTCCATAATTTGTATTGATTCCGGTTTTCCCACCAACAGAGCTGTCAACTTGCGAAAGAAGGGTGGTTGGAATTTGGATAAAATCAATGCCTCTTAAAATAATACTAGCTGTAAATCCTACAAGATCTCCAATAACACCTCCACCAAGAGCTATTAATGTGGTAGAACGATCAGGTGTTAATTTTAATACGTTATTACATAATCTGGTTAGGGAGACGAATGATTTTTGAATTTCGCCTGGGTTGATAACGATTTTTTTTACATCAAGACCAGCGGTTTTTAAATTATTCTCTAAAGGATATAAATAATATTTTTCAACATTGCTATCTGTAACAATAATTACTTTTGGGCTCTTTATTACCCGTTTTATATGAGTAGCTGCTTCTTCAAGAATATTATGTTTTAGTAAAATATCATATGAGTTTTCGCCTAGATCTAGATGTATTTTGTCAAGCTTCATTGAATCGAGAAATTTTTGTTAATAGTTCAGTAAGGATTTTATCAGATTTATTAGATGAAGAATCAACAGTAATATGGGCTTTGTTATAAAAATCTTTTCTTTGTGTAAATAATAAACTTAATTTTTCTTTAGGGGATTTGGCAATTAAAGGTCTTGTTTTATCATCAATCAATCGTCTAGCAATTTCACTGATATCACATTTTATGTAAATAACTAAATAGTTTTCGAGTAAGATTTTAAGGTTTTCGCTTGAAGTTATAAGGCCACCGCCAGTTGATAAAATAAAAGGTTTTGTTTCAGTACTTAGTTGTTTTAGCGTCAAAGTTTCTTGTAAACGAAAGAAGCTTTCACCTTTTTGCGCAAAAATATCGTTAATAGAAAGCTTAAGTTTTTCTGAAATAATTTGATCAGTATCAAATAAATCAAGAGAAAGTTTTGTAGCTAATTTATTGCCAATTGTTGATTTACCAGAACCGGGTAAACCAATTAAAGCTATTGGCTTATATATTTTCGTCATTTTAATTAGACATATATAAACAAAACAATAGAAATAATGAGATTGCTTGCGATGTAACTCTCATTCTCATAAGAATATTTGAGTATTTTTTGTTAAATTCACCACCTTTTATCATAGCTATGGATCCAACTGCTACAATTGCAAAAGTAAAAATAATAAAAATAAAAGTAATTATTGATAGCATGTATTTAATTCTTGAATATTTGGGTATTATAATCTAATAATCAATATTTGCAATAATACCTTATCATTTTATTGCTGTTTTTTTATTAAGTTTTTTTATTAATTTTATGGCTAGAGTAACTGTTGAAGATTGTACCAAAGTTATTAGTAACAGATTTGAACTTGTAATTCTTGCAAGTAGAAGAGCCCGTGATATTTCAGCAGGTTCTGAAATTACAGTTGAACGTTCAAATGATAAAGATGCAGTTATATCTCTGCGTGAAATAGCTGAAGAAAAAATTTCGAAAAAAATTCTTACTGATAATTTAGTTGAGTCTTTCCAGGATCATAGTGAATATGAAGCAAATGTTGTAGATCGTTCTGTTGCTTCAAATGAAGCTGCTAATTCTGTTTCAGAGCCTTCAGCACCAAAAGCTGCAAATGTTAAAGTTCATGATGGTGCCTTTTCTGAAGATAATCTTGAAGTAAACGATTAAAGATGCAAAGCCAGGCAGATCTGGTAAACAAAATCAAAGAATATAATCCAAATGTTGATATTGTTAAAATCAATAGGGCATTTGAGTTTTCTGAAAAAGCTCATATATCTCAAAAGCGGGCATCAGGTGAGCCATATATAATTCATCCCCTAGCTGTTGCTGGAATTTTAGTTGAATTAAGATTAGATACTGACTCAATTATTGCTGGCTTACTTCATGATACTGTTGAAGATACATTAGTTACAATCGAATTACTTGAATCTGAATTTGGTTCTGAGGTCGCAAAATTAGTTGAAGGATTAACAAAATTAAATAAAATTGCTTATCAACCTGATGATTTACATCAAGCAGAGAATTTTCGTAAGTTTTTGCTTGCAATGTCAAAAGATATTAGAATTCTCCTAATTAAAATTGCTGATCGTTTGCATAATATGCGAACTATTCATCATGTTTCTGCAGCAAAAAGAAAGCGAATTTCAAAAGAAACATTAGAGATTTATGCGCCATTAACTGAAAGGATTGGTATACATGCGATTAAAGATGAATTACAAGATTTATCTTTTCGTCAGCTTCATCCAGAAGTAAGAAATTCTATTTTACAAAGATTAGAGTATTTAAGAAAATCTGGTGGTATTGATGTAATAAACAAAAATACTGAAAGGTTGCATGAAATTATCAGTAAACATGATATTCCGTGTAAAGTTTATGGTCGAGAAAAACGACCATTTTCAATTTGGACAAAAATGCAAACTGATAATATTAGTTTTGAGCAATTGTCTGATATAATGGCCTTTCGAGTTGTCGTTTCAGAAGTTTCAATGTGTTATCAAGTTTTGGGTTTGATTCATCAAAAGTTCCATATGGTTCCTGGTACTTTTAAAGATTTTATATCTACACCAAAGAAAAATGGCTATCAGTCGCTTCATACTACTGTTATTGGTCCAGGGCAGCAGAAGATTGAGATACAGATACGAACTGAGTTAATGCATCAGGTTGCAGAATATGGAATTGCTGCACATTGGAGTTATAAGCAAGATGTAGATAATCAAGTAAATCCATATAATTATTATTGGATCCAAGAATTACTGCATATTTTAGAAGAGAGCTCAAACATTGAAGATTTTTTTCACAATACTAGAATGGAGATGTATAGTGATCAGGTATTTTGCTTCTCACCTAAAGGAGAGTTAATAGCATTGCCTATTGGAGCAACTCCAGTTGATTTTGCTTACCATATACATTCAGAAGTAGGTAATACTTGTATGGGTGCAAAAGTTAATGGTGTTATTGTACCGCTTAGAACTCAATTAGCAAATGGTGATCAAGTTGATATTATCTGTTCAAAAAATCAAAACCCTTCTGAGTCTTGGGAGGATTTTGTTGTAACTGGCAAGGCTAGAAGTCATATCAAAAAATATTTTAGAACTATTCGACAAAATGAATATGTTAAAGGTGGGGAAGAAATTTTAACAAATTTCTTTAATGAGAAGAATATGCCAATTGATAATGATGTTCTTTCTCATGTTTTGCCAATTTTTTCAAAACATTCATTGGAAGATTTATATATTGCAATAAATGATGGATTGATCTCTAGGGCTGATGTTTTTAAGGCTTGTTATCCTAAATTTACTCCAAAAGAAAAATTCCGAAAACGTAAAGGTTTTTGGCAAAGGTTCAAAAGTAAAAATGATGATTCTATAATTAGTAAAAAAAATAGAGTTGATTCAACAGCTTTAAAAGGAGTGATGCCAGGTTTGTCTGTGGCATATTCTGGATGTTGTTATCCAGTTCCTGGAGATAGAATACTTGGCGTTGTTCATGCTGGTAAAACAGTTTCAATTCATCGTTCTAAATGTAACAATATAAAAAAAGTTATAGGAACTGAGAATGTTATTACTTTGCTTTGGAATAATGATGATAAGATTAAATCAAAATTTGTTTCTAGAATTAAGTGCATAATTAGCAATAAAAATGGAGCTATTGCAAATATTGTTAATATCATAAATCAATGTTCGATTAATATTGATAATATCAAAATTATCTCAAAAAGTGATGTATATATTGAGTGTTTTATTGATTTAGAAGTTAAAAATATTAAAGATTTACATTCTGTGAAAGCCTCGCTACGTTCTGATCAAATGATTTTTACAGTTGAACGATTTATTTAGAGGTAATAATGTCGCAAATAAGGCTAGGAGTAAATATTGATCATATAGCGACAATTCGAAATGCTCGAGGAGGTGTTCACCCAGATCCAATTAAAGCTGCTATATTTGCTCAGGATGCAGGTGCGGATGGTATTACCGCGCATTTAAGGGAGGATAGAAGGCATATTTCTGATGCGGATATAAAAAATTTAAAAGCTAATATTGCTTTGCCATTAAATTTAGAAATGGCTCCAACAGACGAAATGTTTCAGATTGCTTTAGCGACAGTTCCTAATGCTGTGTGTTTGGTTCCTGAAAAACGAGAAGAGGTGACTACAGAAGGTGGTTTGGATATTTCGCTTCATTATCAAAGATTGAGTAGATATATTAGTGAATTTCATAAAAGAGGTATTAGAGTATCATTATTTCTTGAGCCTGATATTAAGATGGTTGAGCTTGCTAAAGCTTTAGAGGCGGATATAATTGAATTTCATACAGGCAGGTTTTGTAATTTAGGTAAGGAAGATCGTCATTTAGAGTTGCAAAAAATTCAAAAGGCTTGTAGCGTCGCTTATGATCTTAAAATTGAATGCCATGCAGGTCATGGTTTGAATTATGAAACAACAGCTGAAATTATTCAAATTAAGGAATTGAGAGAATTGAATATAGGTCATTTTTTAATTGGTGAAGCGATTTTTGATGGTCTTGGGAATGTTATTAAAAAAATGAAAACAATTATTTCTAAATAATTATGATTGTAGGTATTGGTACAGATATTACAAATATTGATAGATTTGAGAAGCTTTATACAAAATATCAGGATAGATTTATTTCGAAAATCCTTACACCTTTTGAATTAATTCAATTCACAAAAAGACACACAAGAGAAACAAAACTAGGTTTTTTAGCAAAGCGTTTTGCTGCTAAAGAGGCTTTTTCAAAAGCTTTAGGAACTGGTTTTACTGATAAAGTAGCCTTTAAAGATATATATACTTTTAGAGATCGCAAAGGTTGTCCGGGTATTGAAGTATCTCAAAGATTAAGCGAGCATATTAACTCTCTTTATGGTGAAGGTAATTATTCTTTTCATTTAACCTTAGCTGACGATTTTCCTAGTGCTATAGCTTTTGTAATTATTGAGAAGAATTAGTTGTTTTGTAGGCTTATCTTACAAATTAATTATTGCTTGTATTAGTTTTCTATTTTAACTTATTTTCTAAATTTCAATAAATCCTATTATGAATAAAAGAAAAATTCTTGCTCTTGTTTTTCCTCTAACTTTTAGTTCTGCATATGCAGCAATTGAACCTGAGGTATATGTTGGTGGTATGATGAATTTTAATTATATAATGACTGACCAAAACGCAAATTATTCAAGAGATTATCTTCCTATTGGTTTTAATAATGCTAATCCGAATGAAAATACCTTAAATGATGATGCAATGTATGCTCATGATGCATATATTGATGTACTTGCTCTTGGAAGAGAAGATAATGGCTTCTTATATGGTGGAAAGCTAACTTTACAAATGAATGCTCAAAGGCAACATAATTACACATATGATTCTAGTGGTACGAAAAATACTTCTGACTCTTCCCCTGTAGTTGGAGTGAGAAGTTCTTATATTTTCTTTGAGAAAAAAACTTTTGGTCGTTTTGAATTTGGTGATTCTGAAGGTCCTTCACAAAAAATGAAGTTTGATGCTAGTTATAAATTTGGTGGTACTGGTGGAATTTCAGGTGATTGGTGGCGCTATATTAATGTTCCTGATTTTTATCTAACTTATTCAAACAATCCAGATACTACTGTAGCCTCCGATGTCCAGCTTTCATCTGGGTCTGGTAATAAAGGTTTTATAATTAGGCCTGATCTTCCTTTGGCTCATGGTTATAATCCAGAATATGGAGCATATCAAATTGATGATACTTCAACAATTACAAGAATTGCATATTATTCGCCAAGAATTTCTAATTTTCAGGTTGGTGTTGCATATGCCCCTGATAGTGGACAAAGGGGTTCTTCATATTATGGTGAAGGTTTCTCAGATGATGGTGATGTTATTGATATCTTGGATTGGGGTGTTAATTATGTTCAGCAATTTTCAAATGATTTTGGTGTAGCTGCTAGTTATACTGGTGAAATCGGTTATGCTGAAGATACAGATATTATTTACAATAATAAATTCATTCAAAAAGATTTATTTGCTCAAGCAATAGGTTTTTATGGTTTTAAAGGTAATCTTAATTTCTCTATTTCATATGGTACTTGGGGTGATAGTTTGATGTTTGTTAAAGATGATTTAACTTCTGCAGATCCAGAGTATCGTGATGATAATGCTAATTACACGACATATGGTTTAGGATATCAGTTTGGAGCTTATAAAATCTCTTTTGCGAACATGACGAGTTCATATCGTCAACAAGATTTTACTCTTACATCTGTTGCTTTTGATTATAGAATGACTAAAAATTTAAAATTATATGCTGAAGTTAATAGTTATGAATTTGATGTAAATGCTGCTGATGAAGATAATGATATTTCGGATGGTATTGATGTAACTAAATCTACTGATAATTCAGGTTCTGTTGCTTTACTTGGAATAAAAGTAACTTTTGGCGGTCTTGAGAATCCTAGTTCAGTATTGTTAAATACTTCTTCTGATTATTAATAAAAATATCTGTAGTATGAGTAATAATTTCCCGTTTCAGGCTAAGGAAGAGGAGTTTCTTAAACTTTGGCGTAAAGATAATTGCTTTGGTTTTGATCATAATGCTGATAAACCAAAATATTATATATTGGAGATGTTTCCTTATCCTTCAGGGAAAATTCATATGGGGCATTTAAGGAATTATAGTTTAGGTGATGTGATTGCCAGATATTACAATGCCAAAGGTTATAATGTTTTACATCCGATGGGTTTTGATTCTTTTGGATTACCTGCAGAAAATGCTGCAATTGAACATAATGTTCATCCAGATAACTGGACTGATAAAAATATTGAAACTATGAGTAAAGAGCTAGATAAAATTGGGCTATCTTACGATTGGAATCAACAAATTATTACTTCTAAACCAGAATATTTCAAGCATGAACAAAAGATCTTTATTGAAATGCTTGAACAAGGAATTGCTTATCAAAAAGAGTCTTATGTTAATTGGGATCCTATTGATCAAACTATTCTTGCAAATGAACAAGTTGTTGATGGAAAAGGTTGGAGAAGCGGAGCTGAGGTTACTCGTAAAAAAATCAAAAGTTGGTTTTTAAAAGTCTCAGATTATGCAGAAGCGCTTTTATCAGATTTAGAGCAATTAGATAATTGGCCCAGTTCAGTTATTGCAATGCAGAAAAAATGGATTGGTAAATCTGAAGGAGCCTTAATTGATTTTCAAATAGTTGATCAAGAACAAGTGATTTCTGTATTTACGACTCGTCCTGAAACAATTTTTGGTATGAGTTTTTTAGCAATTTCACCATGGCATCCTTTGTCAGAGCAATTAAGTAAAAATAGCTCAGAAATAGCTAATTTTATCAAAGAATGTGATAAAATTGGTGTTGCGCAAGAAGCTATAGATAAGGCAGAAAAGCTTGGTTATGATACTGGTTTAAAAGTTAGTCATCCCTTTATAAGTGATCTTAAAATACCTGTATATATAGCAAATTTTGTCTTGATGGATTATGGAACTGGAGCAGTTTTTGCCTGTCCTGGTCATGATGATAGAGATTTTGAGTTTGCGCAAAAATATGATTTACCAATTAAATATGTAGTAAAGCCTCAAAATAATGAATTAATTAACAATGATAAGGCCTATACGGGTGAAGGAGTTTTGATTAATTCTGATTTTCTTAATGGTTTATCAGCTAGTGAGGCCAAAAAATTAGCTATAAGTAAATTAAAAGAAGCTGGTCAAGGTGAAGCTAAGGTTAGTTACAAAATTAGAGATTGGGGTGTATCAAGGCAAAGATATTGGGGGTGTCCTATACCTGTTATATATTGTGATGATTGTGGTGTTGTTCCGGTAAAAGAAGAAGATTTGCCAGTTACATTACCAAATCAGGTTGATTTTTCGAGGAATGGTAACCCACTTGATCATAATGAAGAATGGAAAAAATGTAATTGTCCTAAATGTGGTAAAATAGCTCAACGAGAAACTGATACATTTGATACTTTTTTTGAATCTTCATGGTATTTTGCACGTTTTACAGATTCTCAAAATCAAGATATGGCCTTCAGACCAGAGCTTGCAAATAAGTTTTTACCAGTTGATCAATATATCGGTGGAATTGAACATGCTGTATTACATTTACTTTATGCGCGTTTTTTTACTAAAGCTTTGAAAGATCTTAACTATCTTAATGTTGATGAGCCTTTTAGTAATTTGTTAACTCAAGGAATGGTTACTCATTTATCATTTAAAAATTCGGCGAAAGAATGGGTAAGTGTTGATGATATTGTTTTTGATAAGACAAAACAAAAATATCTCAATATTAATGATGGGTCAGAAGCTTTTCCTCAGCGAGTTGAGAAAATGAGTAAGTCCAAGAAAAACGGTATAAATCCTGAGCATATTATAACAACATATGGAGCTGATACCGCTAGATTATTCATGCTTTCTGATAGTCCACCTGAGAAAAATCTTGAATGGAAAGATGAAGGTTTGGAAGGAGCTTATAAATATATAAATAAACTATATAAGTTTATTAATGATAATAAAGATATTATAAATAAATATTCTGCTAATCCAAATTATGAATATTTAAGTGATGCTGACAAGTCACTTTTTAAAGCAACTCATAAAGTTATAAAACAAGTTTCAAATTCGATTGAAACTTTTGGCTTTAATAAAGCCGTTGCTAATTTACGTGAGTTTTCAAATCAATTATTTGAATTTAAGTTTGATAACCAATCAGAGAATTCAGCTGTAAAATTTGCTGCTGTTAATTTTACAAAATTATTAGTTCCATTTACACCATTTTTAGCTGAAACTTTATGGCAAATATTAAAACAAGATGGTTTAGTTTCCAAAGCAGAATGGCCAAAATATGCTGAAAAGTTTTTGGTTGAATCTGAGTTAGTGATTGCGGTTCAAATTAATGGTAAAATGCGTACGACTTTTAAAATAAATGTTGATGCAAATAAACAAGATTATGAAGATATTGTAGTTGCATTACCAGAAGTTACCAAAAGAATTGAAGGTAAGCCAATTAAAAAAATGATAGTAGTGCCAAAGAAAATTGTGAATTTAATCGTATGATTAACTTATTAAAAATTTTAACAATTTTATTTTTGTTTCAAAGTTGTGGATATAAGACAATTAAAACTAGTGAGTTGATACCGCAAGTAAATTTCTTTGATAATTCTGATAGTTTTAATCATGATTTAACTCAGAAACGTATTTATAAAAATATTGTAAACTATAATTTAATTACAGCTGATAAGCCAAATTATTACTGTAAAATTAACAATATTTCTATTTCTCAAAATAGAATTGCTCTAAGCGCTAATGGCTTAGATTCAAGCTATCAGCTTCAAGTTAAGATAGATTATAATTTGTTTGATGATGACAATGCGTTCTTATTAAATAATGATTTTACTTTAATGGAGATTTATGAGGTTGATGATTCATTATATAGCACAGAAGTTAAAAATTCTGAAATTTTACAATTATTGCCAAAATCATTTATGTCAAATTTAGCTCAGCAAATTGCTTTGTTAAATTAGAAGCATAATTTAATTTTTACAGCTTTTTACAAACTCTAAAAATGCAGGATGAGGTTTCATCGGTCTAGATTTAAATTCTGGATGAAACTGAACTGCAAAAAAGAAAGGGTGATCAGTAATTTCCATAATTTCAGGTAATTGACCATCTGGAGATAAACCTGAAAAAATAGCACCATTTTGTTCAAATTGGTTTTTATATTTTATGTTAACCTCGTATCTATGGCGGTGTCTTTCATTAATAATTTCTTTTTGATAAATCTTATGAGCAAGTGTATTTGGAGTTATCTGGCATGGATAGCTGCCAAGTCTCATAGTTCCGCCAAGATCTGAATTTTCATTCCTAGTTTCTTTATTTCCGCTATTTTCCCATTCTGTCATTAAGCCGATAAGTTGCTCATTATTGATGTTATTATCTTCTGTTAATTCTGAAGAAGAAAGAGTCTCAAGTTTTAAGACATTGCGAGCAAATTCAATAACTGCCATTTGCATACCATAACAAATTCCTAAATATGGTATTTTATTTTCTCGAGCAAATTTGATAGCAGAAATTTTTCCTTTAGACCCATCAATACCAAAAGCTCCAGGAACTAAAATACCATCAACATCTTCTAAAATTGAGATGTCATTATCAAGTTTTCTGGCATCAATCCATTTAATATTTATTCTGTTACCAAGCTCATAACCGGCATGATCTAAGGATTCTAATATTGATTTGTATGATTCGCTTAAGCTGGTGTATTTTCCAACAATAGCAATATTAATTATTTGTTTGGCATCGGTAATATGTTGTTCTAATTCAAGCCATTTTGAAAAAATTTCATTACCTTTATTTTCAAGGTTAAAGTAATTTAGAACTTGTCGGTCAAGACCTTGTTTTTGAAGCTCAAGCGGAACTTGATATATGTTATTTTTATCAATTGCTTGTATCACATCAGCTTGATCAAGATTACAAAAAAGTGCAATTTTATCTTTTTCTTTTTTGGTTATATATCTTTCACTTCGGCATATTAAGATATTTGGAGTAATACCAATTGAACGGAGCTCTTTTACAGAATGCTGAGTTGGTTTGCTTTTAAGTTCTTTAGCGGCTTTAATATATGGAACTAATGTTACATGAATATATAAGACATTATCTTTTTTCTGGTCATTGCCAAATTGTCTAATTGCTTCAAAAAACGGTAATCCTTCAATATCACCAACTGTGCCGCCAATTTCACAAATAATGAAATCCTCGTTAGTAACATCACTTTTAATAAAATCTTTTATCAAATTTGTGACATGAGGTATTACTTGAACTGTGCCACCAAGATAGTCACCTTTCCTTTCTTTTCTAAGTAGTTTTTGATATATTTGTCCAGCAGTGACATTATCTGATTTTTTTGTATTATTGCCTGTAAAACGCTCATAATGACCAAGGTCAAGATCAGTTTCAGCTCCATCTTCTGTAACGAATACTTCACCATGTTGAGTCGGGCTCATAGTTCCCGGATCGACATTTAAATATGGGTCTAATTTACGAATTCGAACCTTATAACCATGACATTTTAATAAAGAGGCAAGTGATGCAGCGCAAATACCTTTACCTAAGGATGATACAACTCCTCCTGTAATGAAAATATATTTAGCCATTATTCTCCTTTCGGCACAGATAAGTTATTCTCTTGATTAAATTGATCTATTGCTTGGTCAATAGTTGTGCCTTTGTCATTTTTGCGATGTGATAAAACGCCAAGAAATAAAACATTTACCATAAAAGTAATAGCAATGAAAAACGTAAATTTTTGAATAAAGCTAGTAACAGACCTTCCTTTAGCAATTCCACCAGCTGTTCCAACATTTGTTGAGACCAAGTTACCATCTCCTGATGATGGTTGTAATAAAACTAAAATTACAATCAAAACTGCACAAATAATATGCAAGCCAAGTAATAAAGATTGAAAAGCTTCCATTTTTACCTCAAATTATTTAACAAAATCAGCCATTTTAATTAAGTTATTGGCATCTAAACTTGCAGAGCCAATTAAAAAACCGGATATATTAGGAATCTTTAACAAATTATCAAGGTTTTTAACATTTGCTGAACCACCATAAAGAATTTTAAGTTTATCTGCATTGACATTATTGTTTTTCGCAGTTTCTGATATTAACTCGAAAACTTCTTCTATTTGATGGTTTTCAGCTGTAAGTCCAGATCCAATTGCCCAGATTGGTTCATATGCAATAATTATTGGCTTATTACTAATTTCAAATAAGGCTTTATTAACTTGTTCAAGAATAATTTCTTTAAACTCTCCATTTTGTCTTTGTTTTAAAGTCTCACCGATGCAAATAATTGGTGTAACTTTATTTTTTAGAGCAAGTTTTGTTTTAAGATTAACATCTAGGTCAGATTCGTTAAAATATTGGCGTCTTTCAGAATGGCCAATAATTGAAAAATCACACCCCAACTCATTTATCATTTCAATGCTTACTTCGCCAGTATAGGCTCCA
>JADHOX010000045.1 GCA_016778805.1 Rickettsiales bacterium | reverse complement strand
AATATTTTTGCGCCTAATACTAGAGTTTTTAAAATGTTGCCAGAGGGTCCAGCTGTTTATCAAGCTGGTTGGATGGATGGATGTGAATCTGGAATGGCAACAGGTTTTGCTACCGATTATTATAGATATTTCTACAAATTTAAAAAAGATTTAGATATGATTAAATCGGCTAATAAAATGTATTTAAAAACATGGTCAAGTGCAATGATTTACTGTCGTCATTATGCGGTTGGAACACTTACAGAAGCTGGTATGCAGCCTAAATTACCTGGGCAAAAAGCACCGCCAATTCCTTTTGGTGAAGAAACTTTATTTGGAAATGTATTTAATCTTAAAAAACAAGGTTCTGTTGGTTTATCACTTTGGTAGAAGAATTTTATAGTAAATCTTTAATTGCTTTAACAGCACATAATTCTGGTGATATGTTGTCAGGGTTTTTGAATTTTGCTATAATTTTGCTATAACCATCAACTTGTATATTCCTTTTTTCATCATGATAATTATAATTTCTGAATTCTTGATAGATTAAATTTGCTTTGCATCTAGAATGAAGAAACTCAGGAATAATCATGTTATTGGCCTGATAATTTAACAAATTAGCATATTTAACTTTTACTCGATAAATTTTACTCAGAATAAAATATGTTAAAAAATTGAACTTATAAAAAATTATCATTGGTATGGATTTATTAGCCATTTCCATTGTATTTGTTCCAGATTTTAAAATAGCAAGATGACAATTTTGAAGAATTTCATTCTTTTGAGATTCTTTATTAATCATTTTTATCTCATCTTTACTTATTTCATTATTATAAATTTGATAAAGCTTATCTTTTATTTCATTTGTGACAAATAAATTAATCGTAAACTTATTTCCAAAATTTGATTTTACCAAATAAATGAACTCTTTTAGTATCGGAGCAAATCTATATATCTCAGATTTTCTGCTACCAGGAGTAATGATAATATTTTTACTTTTTTTGGCAATTTCAGTTTGATTAAAATCTTTAAAAATAGGGTGGCCAATAAATTTTGTTTTAAGGCCATATTTTTCAAAATATTTGGGTTCAAAAGGTAAAATTACTAATAATAAATCATAAAGTTTAGCAATTTTCTCTGCTCTTTTAGCACGATATGCCCAAACGGTAGGAGCTACATAATGAACTATTTTACAGTTAAAATTCAAAGTTTTGTTTTTTAGTTTTTTGATAACCCTAAAATTAAAATCAGGTGCATCAATAGTTATTATTAAATCTGGTTTAAATTCTAATATTGCTTTTACTGTTTCATTAATTTTCGATAATATGTTTGGAATATGAGGAATCACTTCAATAAAGCCATTAACAGCAATTTCTTTTTGATGAAAGATTGATGATAAACCATTGCTTATTAAGTTATCACCACCGATTCCTTTGACAGATATATCGTTTATTTCTTCTTTTAAACATTTCAGTAATTTTCCACCTAAAAGATCTCCAGAAGATTCACCAGCAATTATAAAAACTTTCATATTTTATCAAAAAATTATTTGAAATAGTTAAATGATTTCTTTTTTAAAAATGTCAATTTAACAATTAATAAAATTTATAACTATAATTTTTAATGAAATTTATATTATAACCCTTTATAAACATAGTTTTTAGAGGTTACTTATGACAAATTTTATCGGTGGAATTGACGGAACTACATTAAAACAGCTTATTGAAAAGGTTGAAAATCTTGAAGAGGAAAAAAAAGCTATAGCTGAAGACATAAAAGATGTTATGCAAGAAGCTAAGTCTATTGGTTTTGATGTTAAGATTATTAGAGAAGTTTTGAAGTTAAGAAAAATGGATAGTAATGATCGTTTTGAATTGGAATCAATGGTGGATATTTATAAAAAAGCTATTGGTATGGGCGAAGGTTCTAATGAAGAGATCCCTTCTGAAGAAGAATTAGAGAATATAGCTTAATGCCAGAAAACAAATCAGAGAAAAGAAATATTATTATTGGAATATCTGGTGCATCAGGGGCAATTTATGGTATTAAATTACTTGAAAAGCTTCGTGACTATCCAGATGTTTCAACACATTTAATTATTACCAAATCAGCTAATATTACAATTAAGTCTGAAACGGATTATTTGTTAAAAGACATCATTAAACTAGCAGATTATCATCATAATATAAATGATATTGCATGTTCAATTTCAAGTGGCTCTTTTATTACCTCAGGTATGATTATTGCTCCATGTTCTGTAAAGTCTTTAGCTGCAATTGCTAATGGTAATTGTTCAAATATTTTAACTAGGGCTGCAGACGTAATTTTAAAAGAAAGAAGAAAGCTTGTTTTGTTATTGAGAGAAACTCCTTTCAATCTTATACATATTGAAAATATGAAAAAGGTTACTCTAGCTGGTGGAATTATTATGCCACCTGTTCCTGCATTTTATTCAAAACCAAAATCACTTGATGATATGGTTGAATATACTGTTGCAAGAGCTTTAGATCATATGAATATTAATTTAGGTGATGTTAATAGATGGCAGGGCCTTTAGTTAATTTCTTTTATGGTTAAGTTTTCGCCATGCTCTTGGATGAGTAAACTTTCCTTGCCACATTCCTTTTTTATTTAATTTAGCAATTTCTTGATACTTAAATAATACTGATGGGTTTTTATAGATTACCGCCCAGCCAGATTCAAGCATTGATATGGCAATGTCTTTATCGGATAAAAAGCATGATGCAATATATCTTTTATATATATCTTTAGCGAAGCTTCTACATTTGATAATTTGGTTTTTTGTAAGTGTTTTTAGAAATTGTTTAGATTTTTTTCCGCAGTCATATTGCTGATCATTTGCATCAAAGCATTTCTGAAAATACTCAGGAGCGTCAATTTCTTTAATTCTTATTTCATGGTTATCAATAATTAAGGAATCGCCATCAATAATTTTCGCATAACCAGAAATTGTAATATTAATAATATTTTCATTATGTTTTATGTTAGTGTAATGGTCTTTAAGTAGTATTTTGTATGAAATCAAACATAGTAACAAAAAGATAAGTGTAAAAAAAAACATTTTGTTTGATTTGTGCATATTATTTGTTATAGAAGTTACATGTTTGGTTCAATTCTTGAGCTTGCCATCACACTTACTATAACTAGCACTATTTTAATTTCATCTCTTTTACTTCATGATTATGTTGAAAGATCAAGATTGTATAGTTTTATTGTTGAAATTGATGATATAAAAAAGAGAGTTAATCTTTTTCAATATTCATATAATTTTCTACCTGGCGATTTCCCTTTTGCATCAAAATTATGGCAACAAAAATGTTCTGATTTGGCAATGTCGAGTAATGTCGATTGTGATGGCGATGGAGATTTTTATATAAATAATCTTGAAGAGGGTTTCTTGGCTTTAAAGCATTTGTCTTTTACTAATTATTATAATTGGAATAATAAAAAGGACTATATTAGCTCTTATGCAAAGTCTTTTTCAAATGTTGGTAGATCTAAATTTATCAATAGTGACTTTCAGGTTTTGGGTGATACCAAGCTTCACATTGTTAATTATAATATTGAACATTTAGGAAGGAATTTCCTTCGCTTTGCTCAAGCAAGAGATAAAGGAAATATTCTTGATAGCATTTTATCTCCTCGTGATTCTCAGTTTATTGATTCAAAAATTGATGATGGTTTGCCTTTGAGTGGAAAGTTGATTGCAGATATGGGAAGCAAAGAATTCGAAAATGCAAAAGAACAGCTTTGTTTAAAAAATTTGGAAAAAAATATATTTTTTTATAGAAAATTTGAAACCAACATATATTGCTATATACAAGTATCGTTAGAAAAATAAAAGATTTATATCAATTCGTTCTAAATCAGTTATAATAAATTCAATAGGTGTTTTATGAAAAATGAAGGCTTAAATAATGGTGAAGATGAATTTAAAATTGTTAATTCTATGAAATCAGATGATCAAGTAATTGAAAAAGAAGATATTTCTAACGATTCTTCAGATGAAAATATACAAGAAGAAGAACAAAAGTCGTTAGATGATGAAGTTGGTGAAGCTCTTATTGAAAAGGGCTGTATTTCAATTGATCAACTTGAAATGGCTAAAAAAGAAAAAAACAGGATGGGGGTTAGCGAACTCGGTGAAGTCCTGGTTTTACTAGGTTTTGTTACTGAATCAGTTCTTGGTGAAGTAATTAGCCAAACTTCTGGTATTGAAAAGTTTGATATTAAAAGCGCTGTTCTTGATAGTGAGCTTGTAAGAAAAGTTCCTAAGGAAATAGCAATGAAATATAAGATTGTTCCTGTTGCTTTTAAAGAGGATCAAGTCTCCGTGGCTGTACATGACGTTTTTGATGTTATAGCGATTGATAAAGTAAAAAAATATTTTCCTAAAGGTGTTGGTATTGATCCTATTTTTTGTAGTGAAACTGACATTTTAGACATTATCGATCAGTATTATGAATATGAAATGTCGATTGATGGAATATTGAAGGAAATTGAAAATAATACTCAAGGAATTGAAAGTGAAACTTCAGGTGAGGATTTCAGAAATCCGGTTGTAAGATTAGTAGATTCTTTTTTAATGGATGCCGTTCATTGTGGAGCTTCAGATATTCATTTTGAACCTGAAGAAACTTTTCTCAGGGTTAGGTACAGAATTGATGGAAGGATGCAGCAAATTAAAACTTTTCATAAGGATTTCTGGTCTGCAGTTGCTGTTAGGATTAAAATTATGTCTGGTATGAATATTGCTGAAAGCAGAAAATCTCAGGACGGCCATGCAACAGCAACAGTTCTTGGAAGAGAAGTTGATTTCAGAGTTGCAACACAGTTAACGGTTAATGGTGAAAATATTGTGATGAGAATTCTTGATAAAGCAAGATCTCTCGTTGATTTAGATAAGCTTGGTTACAGTGATCACAATATTAAATTATTAAAAAAGATGTTCCTCAAACCTGAGGGCATTATTATTGTTACTGGTCCAACTGGTTCTGGAAAAACTACTACTTTATATTCAATTCTTCATATGATTAATAATATACATAAAAATATTATGACTCTTGAAGATCCTGTTGAATATGAATTACCATTAATTAGACAATCAAGTGTTAAAGAAGGGACTTTTGGCTTTGTTGATGGGATTAAGTCATTGTTAAGACAAGATCCTGATGTTATTTTTGTTGGTGAGATTAGAGATGGAGAAACTGCATCAATAGCACTTCGTGCAGCAATGACTGGTCACCAAGTATTTACGACATTACATACAAATGATGCTGTCAGTGTAATACCAAGGTTAATTGATGTAGGTATTAAGCCTTATTTATTATCCGGTTCATTATCTTGTGCAATTGCGCAAAGGCTAGTAAGAAAACTTTGTCCGGCTTGTAAAGTTGAATATACATCAAGTGAACAAGAATGTAAGTTTTTAGGTATTGAAAAACCCGTTCAGCTTTTCAAAGCTTCTTCTTGTAAATCTTGTTTTCATACTGGATATAAAGGAAGAATTGTAGTATCGGAAATTTTTGTTGTTACAAGAAAAATTAGTGAAATGATTTCACTAAATAAAACTACTAATGAAATATTTGAGCAAGCTTTAAAAGAAGGTTTTGTAGCTATGGATCAAGATGGAATTAATAAAGTTATTGAAGGTACATTATCAATAGCTGAACTTGTAAGATCGCTTGATATGACAGAGAGGCTTTAATGGCTAGCTATAGTTATATTGCGGTTTCTTCAGATGGAACTCAGCAAAAAGGTACAATGAATGCCAATGGATTAGCAGATCTTCAATACAAATTATCTGATATAGGACTTGAATTAGTTTCTGCCAATGAGTCTTCTAATTCTTTTTTTAGTTTTAAAAGAACAATTTCAGTAAAAGATTTAATTTTATTATGTACACATTTTGAACAGCTTGATAAGGCTGGAGTATCAATAATTGAATCTATTGAAGATTTAATTGAGTCTGCCTCAAATAATGTCATGAAAGATTTGGTTCAAGACATCTATGATGATGTAAAATCTGGAAAAATGTTATCACAGGCCATGGCAAATCACCCTGATACATTTGATGAGGTATTTGTTGGGTTGATTGCTGCTGGAGAAAAGACAGGAAAACTTCATCAGTCTTTTGCTTATCTATCTGAGCATTTAAAATGGTCACATGACATTAAAAGAAAAACCAAAAAGGCAATTAGATATCCGATATTTTTATGCTTTATGCTTTTTGGTTTAACAGCTGTAATGATGATATTTGTAATTCCTAAATTATCAGAATTCCTAATTGGTCAAAATTTTGATCTGCCATTTTATACTATGGCTTTAATTAATCTTTCTGAATTTTTCACTAATAATTGGATAATGCTGGTAACTTTTCCCTTTGTTGCAACATTTATTCATAAATTATTAAAGTATTTCTTTGAAATATATGCTTATTACTTTGATATGTTTATGTTAAAAATACCTTTTATTGGAAAAGTTTTATTAAAAATTGATATCGCTCGATTCACTCAATTTTTTTTAATAACTTATAAAAGTGGAATTGATATTATCGCTTGTCTAGAAGTAGTACAAAAAGTTGTTAAAAACAGAGTAATAAAAACTAATTTAATGGAAATTACTCAGGAAATATCTGATGGTACAACAATGAGTAAGGCCCTAAAAAATTCAAATTACTTTCCAAGTTTGGTTGTTAGAATGTTTAGAGTTGGAGAGCAAACTGGAAATATGACTGAATCACTTGAAAATATTAAGTTTTTTTATGATAAAGAGGTGAATGATTCAGTTGGCTCTCTTGTTGGTGTTATTCAGCCTACACTTACCCTTGTAATGGGAGGTCTATTGTTATGGATTTCACTTTCTGTTTTTGGTCCTTTATATTCAAGCTTTAGTCAAATTACATAAAATGAAATTATTACATAAATTAATATTCAAAAAAATTGTTGTTTTATTAGGTGATAATTACGCTAAGATTTTTGTATTTCATAAAAAGAAAGTAATAGATAATATTATTATTAAAAAGATTAGTGATAAAGATGAGATGAAATCGCTAATTGGATTCTTTAATAAATATTCTAAATTACCCATTTATTTGGTGTTAAATTTATCAGAACAAAGTTTTGAACCTTTCTCTATTCCAACAAAAAATCCTTTTTTATTAAGTAAGTTACTTGCTAGAAAACTATCTGTAAATAAAGGTGAAGAAACTATAAAAGGTTTTTATAGACTTACTCCTAAGGGTAAAACGAAAACTACAGAATGTGTTTTAATTTCGATTCCCATACTTTCTCCATTGGATGAATGGTTAGATTTCTTTACTAAAATACCAAATATTGTACGTTCTATTTATTCTTTTCCAGTTGAACTTCAAAATATTGATAATGATATTATTAAATTAGAGTATATTGACCAGGGTAAAATAGAGAGTAAAGATAAAAAATCTAAGAAAAAACCTGAATTAAAACATGATCAAAACGGTTGGTGTTTTTATGTCTATCAAAGTGAAACTAGTGGAATTAGGTTTTCAATTACTAAAGAAAATGATCTTATTTTTACCAGATTACTTCACTATAATTTTGACAGTGAACCATTTGATCATGAATCTGTAGAAGGAATTAAAAATGAAATTTTAGGTACAATCGAATATTTAAAAAGATTAGATTTTAAAGAAAAAGAGGGAATAGATATTTACCTATTCGTAGATGATACGTTTCAGGAGTTTTTTAATCATGATACTCCGCAAAATTTTGTGTTTCAATGTATCGATTTAAATCATTTCGGCAATTATATATCCAATGATCAAGACGCAAAGTTTCAGGAAAAACCTGATGATTTATTTATGAATTATTTTGTTAATAATGGTCGATTTGATGGTTTTGTTAATAATAACATTAAGCTTGAAGCAAAATTATTTGAGTATAATTTGGTTGCTAATATTGTAATGGTAGCTGTCTTATTATTAACTAGTTTGTTTTCAGTCATTCCAATCTACAGAATTACCTCAGAACAACAAGCTATCAAGCAAACAAGAGCCGATAAAAATAAATATGCTCAAAAACTGGAAACAATTAGAGAAGAAAAATTTGGTTTTGATATTGATGAAGACAAGGTAATTGATGTTGCTTCGCTTCATACTAAATTGATCAAAGCTACTCAGGACCCAATAAAAATGATTTATGAATTTAAAAAACATTTACCTGATAATATTGTGATTGCTGAAATTGATTGGAAGGAGCATAAAAATACTCAAATGAAGCTTGTAATTTCTGCGTTTTTTGAATCTGAAGGTTTGTCATTTGAGCAACTTTTTTCTGCTTATGATGTTTTCCTTAGATCTATTAAAAAAGGTTTTGCTAATTATCAAATTAATCACTCTGATCTTCCTGATACAATGAGTTTTGAAGATACAACTCAAATTCTTCCTGTGAATATTCAGATTATTGGACCTGTTAGATAATGTTAGTTCAGAAGTTAAAGTTTAAAATTTTTTTAAAAGTAATTGTTATTTTAGCTATACTTGTTTCGTGTTATTTATTTACAGGTAAAGAATATGGAAAATTGGATAGATATAAAAGACAACAAAGGATTGAGACTTCAAGTTTAAATAAAATTAAGGCTAAAATTAATCATTTTAATACAAAGACAGATGATATTGCTGATGCATTAGAAACATGGAATTTCATAACCTCAGAAGTTAAAGAATTTAAAGGTCTAAAGCTTGGAGATGCTAAAAAATTAATGAATCAATTAAAGTCAAAACATGGTTTAACAAATGTTGATGTTAAATTATCTAAGCCAGAAATATTAAAAGGTGCATATACAGGAGTCAAAGTTGGAGTTGAATCAACAATTTTACAAATTAAAATAAGATCTTATGATGATATTCAATTATATAAATTTCTTTATGATGTATTAGTATCCTTACCAGGATATCCTGAAATAATTGAATTGAGCATTGTTAAAGTTCATGAATTAAATGAAACCAATTTATATAGGATTGCAAAGGATCCAAAATTTGCGCCGGTAGTTTCAAGTATTGATATTAAATGGCATGATTTAAAAAGTTTAACAAATGATTAGATTTTGTATATTAATATTATTAGGTCTTTTTGCACAAAATTTATTTGCACAGCAACTAAATAACAACACAGAGGAAGATAATAATAAAAAAGAATTAAAGCATAATTTTCTAAAAACAGAAGTTTATAATTATTCCATTGAAGAAGTAATTAATAAGCGAAGTTTATTATTTAATCCCAATCAATTAAAGAAGTTAGATAAGGTAAGAGCTTCTTTAATTTTAGGTGAGTTAATAGCTGAAGAAG
>JADHOX010000044.1 GCA_016778805.1 Rickettsiales bacterium | reverse complement strand
GATGAAAGAATTTCTAAATCTTCTTGAGTTGGTGGGCTATCCTTCAATAAAATTGAGCTCGCAGAATTAACTGTATTTGGGTTTGCTAGCATTGCTATGTTTTGAAATTGATCAGTGGTTTTTATACGATCAAGACATTGTGCAACTTTCTCGATATTATTTTCAGTTATTGCTTCTTGAAGCTGACGTGCTTTTAAAGCATTTAACATATATGCTTTTTGATCAGGGTTACCGCCTTGTCTACTAACTCTTTCAATTATAGCATCAAAATCTAATTGTTTTTCTTTTCCTGAGAAAATAACCGTTTCAATTACTTGTTTAGGCGCTTTACTTTCTAATAGATATTCAAACATATATTTTCCAGAAGCTTTTTGCAGAAATGCATCAGCTCCAGGACCGGTAAAAGTTATTGATTCTCTTTTAACTGTTCTGGTGTAATCATGACCATTGTATCTTTTGATATTATCAGTGGTAAGAAGATTTTGCATTAGAAGTATTTGTTGTTTATTCGTAAAAGCATTATCGTTTTCATCTTTTGCAATACTGTCCCAATCTTTAAGGATATGACCAAAAATAGAACGGGTTTGACCTTTACGAAATAAACCTGATCCTACAGTTATATCCGTATTAATTGATTCAGTTCCTAGCGTCTTAATAGTTTGAGTTATAATAGTTAACCCGCCATAAGAGTCTTGCTTGATGAAATATTCCCTTGGATTTTTGCATAAGGCTAATATTTTCTGTTCTTGATTACTTATGTCTCGACTCATATATCGCTCTTCTAATAATAAATATTCTTAATATCTCTTATTTAATGATAACATTTTTTTCATTATAGGTAAAGCTATGCCTAGCCTACATTTGTTGACATATGGTGCCAAATAAGTTAGAAAATGCGCAATCAACATCATGCATAGTCAAGAGATAAGAGGTTTAAGAAAAGCCACATATTCAACAGCAGAATTAATTATATCTATACATTAGTTGAGCTTTAAATAGAGTTTTCGAAATAAGAATACATGCTAAATTCAGGAACTTTTGAAAAGCCATCGCCATGAAAATATCTGCACCTTCAAGTGTGAGATATAGTCTTTTTCTGAAGGCCAGGCAATGAAGGTGTTATTTGTCATATAATCATCATAAGTTAGTCTAGGTGTACTCTCTTTTTTAATGGTCGTACATAGATAATAATGTTGTCAGACTTTGCTAGTAATTATATTTGTAGGATTATCATGCTATTTGGAATTTTTTGTGATATAAATTACAGGTATATGCTTTGTTTAAAAACAATTATTTATTAGCGAATCAAAATTCCGGTATGCATTTCTTGCGTAATAGCTAGTAAAAAGGGTAATTTAAACTTAAAAGGTTTATATAATTATTGTAAATTTGGTTATCAGTTATTTTGAAAATTTAATAGAAGAATTTGTACTAAAAAAGGCGATCAAATGATCGCCTTTTTTATAATGTTTTTGTTAAATAGAATTTATTAAAAATCTACTTGAGCTCTTAGTGCGATGATATCTGCATCACCACCATATGTACTATCACTACTTGAGTTTAGCATTATATAATTAGCCATAAATCTTAAATTGTCAGCTGGATACCAATTAATACCAATAGTATGGCTGTTCATTTTTCCATCTGAAGTGTCAGTTGCATCAACATTAGAAAATCTATAAGCCAGTTCTATTGCTTCGTCATTTGAGCTTGGTGCCAAACCAACAAATGTAGATGATTTAGTGTCATATGCTCTAGAATTGTCAGTTAAGAATAATGATAATTGTGCATAATAGCCCCTAATATTATTATCATCCCCATCTGAATCATATTCTAAATCAGCAATAATATATTCTCCTTGAATTGATAAACGGTCACGGACAATAGCTAGTTCAAGGCCAGTTCGAGTTACGTTATCTAAATCATCTTCATCAACAATAATAACACTGCTTGATGAATCGATAGCTGCTTCAGGTCTAAAGCCTAAATAAATATTATCACCATCTGGTGTGAAATATTGCCCAGCAATACCTACATGTAACAACATATCCGAACTATCAACGAAGCTCGCAATTCTTAAAGCACCAGAAGCATTCTGGTTATCATCTCCTGCAGTGCTAGAAATTGAATCTCCAAAAATACCGGCTTGGATATTTATGTTGCCGAGATTCCTTTCATGGCCTATACCCAGAGCTCGGCCTGGAGTTAACTCATTTATAGAAGCTCTTTCAACAAAAGTTGTATCACTAATACTTGTTAACTCTTCTAATGAAAAAGGCTGTCTAAATTGTCCAACTCTTATACTTGAATTTCCTAGATCTCTTCTAATGAATGCATCAATAACATTTGAGTTATCATCTGCAAAGTCAACATCAAATTTAAAATCCCATTCTGAATTTACATCGCCCATAACTCCTAAACGGCCATGTCTTAATTGAGAATTGTCGTATAAATTGACATTGGTATCATTTTCAGAGATAGAAACTTGTTCAAAATGAAGAGTTCCAAAAACTTTCAGGTCATGATTATTAATCAGAGCCTGATTCCTTTCTAGCTTGGCTACTCTTTCTTCAAGAGTTTCCGCACTAGCAAATGGTGCATTAAATAATAGAAATAATGAACCAAAAATTGATAATTTATGAATATTCATCTCTTTCCCTTCTAAATAATATTATTAACGGTAGTAACTACCTTAATATATAATAATACTACAAAAAACAGCAGGATTCAAGCAGGATATAGGTTTCTGGCTATTATTCGTTAGGTTTTTTATTTAAAAGGCGATGTTACTCGCCTTTTAAAATTAGCTTACTTGTTCAAGTAAATTTGTTAGCCTTTTTGCAAGACTTGATGGGTTTTTGATTCCTTCACCTTCGATTATGCAAGCTTGGTCATATAAAGTGAATAGAATATCAGCTGCTGCTGTTTTATTGTTCTCATCTTTTATAAGGTTATTAAGGTTCTGAATAATCTTATGATTAGGATTTAATTCTAATAATTTCTTAGACGGTTCTTTTAATTGTCCTTGCTCAATCATCATTCTTTCAATTCTAATATCCATAGCTCCTTCGGCAATTGCTAAACATACAGGAGAAGAGGTTAGTTTGCTTGATAACCTTATATCGGCTACATATTCAGTTAAAGTTGTTTTAGCAAATTCTTTAAGATCTTTTAACTCTTCATCTAGTTTTTGATTTTTGGCCTTCGTGTCTTTTTCAGACTTTTCATCTTTATTACCTATATCATCTAAGTCATCAGTGATTCTTGAAAGCGATTTAAAGCCTTTTTCTTGGTATTGAGGAAATGTAGTTGCCCAGAAGTCATCTACAGGATCCATCAAAAATAATACTTCAATATTTTTATCAGTAAACGCTTCTAATTGAGGGTTATTTTGTAACGAGTCAAGATCAGATCCTATTAAGTAATAGATGTCTTTTTGGCCATCTTGCATATTCTCAATATATTGTTTAAGAGATATGAATTTACCATTTGATTTTGAGGTCTTAAATAAACATAAATCAAAGATTTTATCTTTCTCACCAGAAAATTCGCATAATCCTTCTTTTACTACAGCGCCAAAAGTCTCCCAAAATTCAACATATTTGTCATGTTTCTTATCTTTAAGTTTTGTAAGTTCAGATAGAATTCTCTTTACTAATGCTGTTCTTATTTTGTCGACAATAACATTGTTTTGTAAAGTCTCTCTGGATATATTTAAATTTAAATCTTCAGAATCAACAATACCTTGAACAAATCTTAAATAGGCAGGAATTAAATTTACATTATCCTCAGTTATAAAGATTTTCTTCACATAAAGTTTTACTCTAGTTTTTCGATCAGGATGAAATAAATCGAAAGGTCTTTTAGAAGGGATAAATAAGAGGTTAGTATATTCAATAACTCCCTCATTTTTGTTATGAAGAACAAGGTGCGGTTCATCAGCAGCATGTGCTATTGATTTGTAAAATGCATCATATTCTTCTTTTTTGATACTTGATTTATTCTTTGTCCATAATGCTTTTGATGAATTAATAATTTCTGCATCTTGGGTGACTGTTTCCTCGCCTTCTTTAACTGAAGGTTTTTCTTCATCAGTTGTTAAAGTAATTGGAAATGGAATATGATCAGAATAAGTTTTTACAATATTCTTTACAGTAAAGCCATCTAAATATTTATCTTCTTCAGCTTTTAAATTTAGGATAATTTTTGTTCCTCTTACACCTTCAGAAGCATCAACTGTACTGATTGTGAACTCACCCTGTCCATTGGATTCCCATTTGTTATAATCTGATTCTCCAGCTTTATTTGATATTACTGAAATATTATCAGCAACGATAAATCCAGAATAAAAACCTACGCCAAACTGACCAATTAACTCAACATCTTTTTTGTTATTACCAGAAAAGTTTTTTAGAAATTCTTCCGTACCTGATTTTGCTATTGTTCCTAAATTATTAATTAGCTCATCTTTACTCATACCGATTCCATAATCAGTAATGGTAATTTGCTTTTTTTCTTTATTTAAATCAATATTAATTGAAAGCTCATTATTCTCTCCTAAAGATTTCAGGTTTTCATCAGAAATAACACCATATCTGAGTTTATCACAAGCATCAGATGCATTTGATAAGAGCTCTCTTAAAAAAATATCTTTATTAGTATATAATGAATTAATCATTAAGTTTAAAACTTTGCCGATTTCGGCACCAAATTTTCTTGTTTCGGTCATTTGTTTAAGTAATTTTTCGTTATGAATGTTTATATAGTTTTATATTATCTGAATTCAAGTAGTAGGGCTTAAGAAAACTAATAATTCTAGGTTATTGCCAATTATTGCAATAAGAATTAACAATTGAACAAGCTGCAATTATAGCTGTATCTGCTCTTAAGATCCTTGGCCCAAGCGAAAGACTAATTTGATTATTTGTCTGTCTAATCAGTGCAGCTTCTTGTTTTGAAAATCCACCTTCTGGTCCAATTAAAACTGTGATATTGTTATTTTGTAAAGTTTTAAGTTCTTCTGCAATTTGGTTTGGAAGCGATCCTTTTCCAGTTTCGTCAAAAAATAATATTACTTGTTCTGCATCTGATTGTAAAAATTTTTTCAGAGTAATAATTGGCTTGATTGAGATTAAATCATTTCGCCGACATTGCTCAATGCCTTCAATCATTGATAATCTAAGTTTCTCTTGGTTTACTTTGCGAATAACCGTATAATCAGTAATGATTGGTTGAATTGAAGTTACGCCAAGTTCAGCTGCTTTTTTTGCGATAAAATCGGTTTTGACATTTTTGACTGGAGCATAACATAAATTAAGCGTATTAGGATTAGATAAAGCAGCAATTTGTGTTGATATCTCAATATGAAAATCTTTATTATCTGATTTGAATACCCCCTCAAACTCTCCGTTTATGCCATTAAAAACTTTTATTATTTGATTGTTTTTTAGTTTTAAGACTCGAGCAAGATAATTTGCCTGTTTTTTATTTAAAGGAACTATTTGGTCGTTAATTGCAAAATCCAAATATAAACGTATGCTCATTTTTAAGTTATTAGAATAAGAATCGATAGCCTATAACGATTGAGTTAATTATCAGGTCACCGGAAATGTCGGAGTCGTATGTAGCGGCGATATCTACATCAGCATCAACATTCTCATAAGTTGTGCCTGAGACAGTAAGATTGTCTACAGTGTTCTCAAGATTAAATGTAAAACTGTCAGTAATTAAAAGAGATGCAGCTGATACTTCTAAAATTACTTTATCATTAAATCTATATGAAAAACCTAATGATGCTTGGGTGTATGGAGTAAAATCATCACCCAATCCCGAAGTTGAAAAATAGCCACCACCAAAACTTACCCCAAAAAACGGAGATACAGCTTTGATGCCACGTGGATATTCGACTGCTAAATTTATTCCTGCATAATTATACATTAATGATACATCATCATCAGATATATCATATGAAGTTGAAGTGCCGCCTCCAGTGTTTTGATTTATTAAGTCTATTGAGTCAAAATATAATTGTTTATTTCCTAACTCAGCATCAATTCTTATGAAGCTGTTATACTCTACGCCTGTTTTAATTGTGAAGCCGATACCACCTCCAGAACTTAAGTCGACATTACTATTAATGTTTTGTATACCTGCTGCCATAACAACATTACCATTACTATCGGTTATATCAGTAGGAATATCTATGGTATCAAGTAAAACATCATCAAGATCCATGCCAAGGTTATAAGGCATAGACATACCAAAATAAAAACGATATTTTTTATCATGTTTTTCATACCACCAGTAGCTGTGATCGCCTTCATATTGATCAACATTCATCGGTCCGTAATTTTGTGGTTTATGCTCGACATTTTGTTTTTTTATAGGAGCTGCATCTTCAAATTCATAAACAATTTCTTCTTCAGCAAAAACTGATTTAGCAAATAAAGTTATTATAATTATAGTTATGTATGAAATTTGCTTCACAATATATGTTTTTTTATATTCCTAATATTTATAATAATATGTTTAAGTAACTTTGTCATTATTAAATAATTCTAAAATTTCTTTTGAGATTTTTTTCCCAAATTCAACAGCCGGTTGATCAAATGGATTAATGCCTCTTACATAGCCGATGACAATGGTTTCGAGGACAAAATGCATCATTAAACCACCAAGTGAAAAATCTGAAAATTCATCAAGGTTAAATCTTCTAAGCATTTTATTTTTTTTAATAAATGATTGAATTGTTGCTTCTTGTTGAGCATATGAGACATCGCCTATTGAGTTGTTTCGTAGATATTCATACCCTTGAAAATCTAAAATATTATCTTCAATCAAGGAGCCTTGGTTTTTGGTATTAATTGTTAAAAAGTTAAAAAATAAATTTTGACCACCTTCTAAAAAATATTGAAGTAAGCTATGTTGATCAATGCTTCCTAAAGCTTTTATTGGTAGCATACCCGTATTGTTTTTGCCTAGAGATTCTGCAGTTAGCTGCGCATACCAAAAAGGTAAATAGTACAATCTTTGAAGATATGGAAGCATTACATTACTTTTAATTCCAGCATTCTCAGCAGCTAGTAATAAGGATGAGCCTTTAATAACTTCATTTGACTGTGTTGCTGTTAAAAAATTATTTAGAGTATGTTTGGCGCCATTGCAAAAATCTTTAATGTTAAAACCAGCTACAGCCGCAGGCAAAAGTGCTACATTAGTGAAACAACTATATCTTCCTCCAATTTTTGAATTATGAATTAAATTCCTAGCATTAATTTTTTTGGCAAAGTTATTGATTGGGTTGTCAGTATTTTCAGTAATGAAAATAACGTTTTCAGCAAGATTATGACCTTGGTTATTAAAATAATTAAGTGCGACTACCATTTGAGTTAGGGTCTCAATTGTTTGACCAGATTTTGAGACAATGAGAAACATGGTATTGTCAAAATCGACTAATTTCAAATATTCTATAAAATTAATGTAATGGATGTTATCGATGAATTTAATATCGATATCTTGATTTAAAGCATATTGATAAAATTTTGTACCACACAAAGTTTGGGCACCGAGTGATGAGCCGCCAATACCAAAAACAATTAACTTATTATATTTAGTTTTAATTTGATCTGCGAGATTATTTAGCTCGTCAAAGTTATTTAGTTCAACATCCAAGCACGCTAATTTCCCATTTTTATAATCGAGTTTTACTTTTTCCGCAGCATCTAATGTTAGCTCAATATTACTTTTATATTCTGCTTTTTCAATTATGAGGGCTGGATTTTCTTCCTTAAAACAGGATATTAATTCTTGAGTATATGGAATTTTATCTGCTTGCAAAACAGAAGCATTGTTATATACAGACATGTCCTAATTTATTCTAAAATTTGCTGTAACATAAAGTAAGAATTTTTAAAAATGAACAAATATCTTTTTACCTCAGAGTCAGTCTCTCATGGCCATCCTGATAAAGTATGTGATCAAATATCAGATTTGATCTTAGATTTATATCTTGCTAAGGACCCTAATGCTAAAGTGGCTGCTGAAGCGGTTGCTGCTTTTAATAAAGTTTTCATTTCAGGTGAAATTGGTTCTAAAGTTAAAATTTCTAATTCTGAAATTGAAGAAGAAGTTCGTAATTTAATCAAAAAAATCGGTTATACAAAAGGATCCTTTGCTGCTGATACTGTTGAAATTGAGATCAGGTTAAATAAACAGTCTGAAGATATTAATATTGGGGTTGATAAAATTGATCCCAAGGATCAAGGAGCCGGTGATCAAGGTATTATGTTTGGATTTGCCAGTAACAATTCTGAGAATTATATGCCGGCTAGTATTGCTTATGCACATAAAATTTTGCAAACAGTTCTGGCTAAAAATACGTTAAATTTAGGGCCAGATGCAAAATCTCAAATTACCTTTGAATATCAGGATGATAAGCCAGTTCGTTTAGACACAGTTTTACTATCAATTCAGCATCCAGAAAATGTTTCTATTGAAGATGTTAAGTTTGAATGTAAGCCAATAATCGAAAAGTTGTTTCCGAAAAGTCTTATCAATAATCAAACTAAGTTTTTATTTAATCCTACTGGTCGTTTTACAATTGGTGGTCCTGAAGGTGATGTTGGTTTAACAGGAAGGAAAATTATTGTTGATACTTATGGTGGTTACGCAACTCATGGTGGCGGCGCTTTTTCAGGGAAAGATCCATCAAAAGTTGATCGTTCTGCCACTTATATGGCAAGGTACTTAGCTAAAAATATTGTTGCAAGTGGTTTAGCAGATAAATGTTTAATTCAGTTATCTTATGCAATTGGTGTTGCAAAGCCTATTTCAATATTTGTGAATTTTTACAATACTGGTAAAATAGCTGAATCAAAAGTGGTTGATTTTATCAATAATAATATTGATCTTTCACCATATGGAATCATTACAAAACTTGATCTTAAGCGTCCAATTTATCAACAAACTTCTACTTATGGGCATTTTGGAAGAAATGCTGATGATTATGAAGGGTTTAATTGGGAAAGGCTAGATCTGGTTGAGGATTTCGCAGCTTTAATGAGTCCTGTAGATTTAGCAGCTACGAATTAACGCAGCTGCATTCTTTATAGTTTAATATCTGTAGCTTTCTGGTTTAAATGGACCTTCTTGCTCTACTCCGATATAATCAGCTTGCTTTTTAGATAATTGAGTAAGTTTAACTCCCAATTGTTTCAGATGAAGTCTTGCTACTTTTTCATCTAGTTTTTTTGGCAAAACATAAACTTTATTTTCATATTGGCCTTGATTTTGAAATAATTCAATTTGTGCTAACACTTGATTAGTAAAT
>JADHOX010000009.1 GCA_016778805.1 Rickettsiales bacterium | reverse complement strand
GCTAAGGCTTGCATAAAAATTTCTTCCAATTTCTGCATTTTGCGAAAATAAGTCTGCAGAAAATTCTTGATGATATGAGTCAAAAAGATTTTGTCCAACAAGTTTGATTGAAAGGTTTTCTGTCTTTTTATAAATTAGGCTTGTGTCAAATTTAGTATAAGCCTCAACTTCTTTGCCAGATGCTGTTAAATTATCAGAAAAATATAGCATATTTGATAATTGTAACTTGCTTGAGAAGTTGTAATAAGATTTTAAGCTTAGTTGATTATATGGTGACCTACCTTCGTTCGATATATTGTCGCTAAGATATGTTAAGCCAGTATCATTTTTAGTATCAACTTTTAGGAATGAGTATGCTAATGATAGACGCCAATTAGATTTTATATCTATTGAGGATGCAATTTCAAATCCATAAACTTCGCCATCTCCATAATTTGATACAATATAGTTTGTGTTACTAAAATATTGAGTTCTTAAATTATCATAGTCATTGAAAAATGATGTCAGATCGAGTGATAGATTTTCTTTTCTATATCTATATCCTATTTCATATGCTACTAAGTTTTCGTTATCATAATCTTTGTTACCTTGTTGGTATATAGGAGTATTTCCTAGCCCATATCCGGCTAATAATGTGATGCCATCTTCTCCCCGAGTTGGTGTCCTTACTGCTCTAGAAATAGATGACCAAAACATATGATTTGAGGATTTAAGATAAGATGCTCTCAAAGTTGGTTGAAAATTAAAATCCGTAAATTCGTTATATCCGAATTTTGATCCTATAGTCACAAAAAGTTTCTCATCAATGACTTCATATTTGTCTTGGATAAAGAAGCTATATATTTGGTAGTTAAGCTTTTCTGGATCATATGAAAGATATTCATTGCTTGTGCTAGCAACAGTTTTGCCATCAAGATGGTCATCAATAGTTCTTACTTCAAAGCCTAATATTCTATCAAGTTTCTCGCTTTGCTTAGAGTAATATTGAACATCGAGATCTAATGTTGTTCTTTTCTGGTTAAGAAGCAAAGATTGCCTATCTTCATGATCAATGTAAAATAAGACATCTACGCTCTTAGTTTGATCAAACTTTTTCTCAAGTTTAAAAGTTAAATTACCACTTTTTAGTTTTTCATTAGTTGAGATTGTTTGTGTTTGTAGTGTCCCTGTAGGTAAAACTATATTTTGATTTATTTTACCAGAGTATACATCTCCTTGAAATGAATAATTAGTCCTTGAATCTTCGGCTTTCTCATATTTAAAACCTGTCCTTCCAACATTCCAGTCATCATTCATAGATGACCCATCAAGCATTGCTTTGGAGTCGTCTCTGGTAAAGTATTTTCCATAAACTCTGTAGTAAGCGCCATCATCAGTTTCGCCTCCATATCTATATTCAGAGATAAATTTGTCATAATTACCAGTAGTTACGGATGCATATTGTCCTTGAGTATCCTTTGCTTTTTTAGTGATGATATTAATTACACCGTTAATTGCATTCTCGCCCCATAATGTTCCTCCAGGGCCCCTTACTACTTCAATTCTATCAATGTCAGCAAGAACGTAATCTTGACTATCCCAATAAACTCCTGAAAAAGTTGGTGTATAAACTGACCGGCCGTCAAATAATACTAATAATTTATTTGAAAATTGACGATTAAAACCTCGTGAAGTAATTGCCCATTTATTTGAATCTATCTGAGCAACTTCAATTCCTGGAGCCATTCTAAGTGCGTCTGGTATGGTAGTTACTCCAGATCTATTAATATCTTCACTCGTAATAACAAAAATTGCAGATGCTGATTCAAAAGCTTTTTCTTCACTTTTAGATGCAGTTGTAACTTCTATTTCTAAAAGTTCTTCAAGAGATAATGAAAAAATATTATAAAATGAATCAGGCTGACTTTGAGCGAATGAGTTTGATGAAAATCCTAAAACCAAAGAGACAAAACAAAAGCGTAAATGACGTAGCATTCGAAATATAATCAATATATTAAAAATATTTATTTACATTAAAAGACAAAAAAAACAACTAATAATTTCTCGTATTGGTAGTGTATTTTCATCACTATTTTTTTGTAAATTTGATGAATTGAATTATTGCAAAAAATGAAACTAATGTTTAGTATATGTTTCAGGTAAGAAGCAGGTAGATTATCTATTTAACCCAGTCAGATCTGAAAGGAAGCAGCTGTATAATTTTTGTCTAGGTTGTTTCTTACCGTTTTTTTTGATTAGTACTTAATGTCTAGCATGACTTCCAACAACAGTAATTACAAGGTATTAGCCCGTAAATATCGACCTCAAGATTTTTCTTCTTTGATTGGTCAAGATCATGTTGTTAAAACTTTAAGTAATGAATTTGCTAGTCGTAAAATACCTCATGCATTTGTTTTTACGGGCATTAGAGGTACGGGCAAAACTTCGACTGCTAGGATTATGGCAAAGGCACTTAATTGTCTTGGTGAAAATAATGATAATACTGAAGAGACGGTAACTCCTTGTCTAAAATGTTCAGCATGTATTGATATTGCAAAAGGAATTCATCCAGATGTTATTGAAATGGATGCGGCAAGCAAAACAGGTGTTGATGATGTAAGAGAGATCATTGAAAATTGTACTTATACTCCATCATCTGCAAGATACAAAATATATATAATCGACGAAGTGCATATGCTTTCAAACAGTGCTTTTAATGCATTGTTAAAAACTTTAGAAGAGCCGCCAAGTCATACTAAATTTATTTTTGCAACTACAGAAATTGAAAAAATACCATTAACAATCTTATCTCGTTGTCAAAGGTTTGATTTAAACAAGATTAAATCATCTGAATTATCTGATTTGCTGGTTGAAATTTGTGCTGCAGAAAATATTAAAACCGATCATGAGTCTATTGAGTTGATTGCAGAGCTCGCAGATGGTTCTGTTCGAGATTCGCTATCTATGCTTGATCAAGTCCAGTTTCTTTGTGAACAAAATTTACAAATAGAGCAAGTTCGATCAATGCTGGGTATTTCAAGTAAAAGTAATAATTTTATCTTATTTGAAAAATTAGTTAATGGTGATGTTGAAAAAACTATTGAGCACTTAAAACAGCTTTTTGACAAGAATATTTCAGCTCAAAAGATACTTTCTAATCTACTCGACACATGTCATATTTTGGCAACTTCAAAGATAGGTTCTGGTAAACAAAAAAATCTTGATAACGAAACTTTATCACTAATTGATTCAATTTTGGGCAAAATAGATGTTTCGGCTCTTTCAAGAATATGGCAAATGCTTCTAAAAGGTGTTGCAGAGCTTAAAGTAGCTCCAGATCAAAATAAAGCTTTAGAAATGCTGGTAATTAGAATTTGCTTCTTAGAAAAGAATTTTGATTTTAAGGCGATTATCAGCCAAAACGGTAATTCTGAAAATAGTGACCAAGTAAAAAAAAAAGTAATTTAGCTACTTCAGATAATTATATTGAAAACTTAGCTGAAGATAGTTTTCAAATTCGGAAAGCTATTACTAATGAACAAGAACTTATAAATTTTCTTGAAACTCATAATGAATATTTAATAGCCAAATATATTAAGCATAATATTTACCTTAAGCTTTTAGCTAATGATGAATTAGAAATCTCTATCAAAAAAAATTATGATAATGAGATTGTTAAAAAATTAGTTACAAAATATCAAAACCTTACGGGCAAAAAATTATCAATTAAAAATGTAAAACAAAATTCTGATAATAAAACTATTAGTGAGCAGGAAATATTGCAAAGACAAGAAGTGATTTTGGAATATCAGGAAAGTGAAGAATTCAAAAAGTTTAAGCAATTATTTCCAGATATTGAGATTGTCTCGGACTAATTAATTCGAGATTTTCCATTTTATATTACAACCCATTGAAGGCATTTGTCCTTCTGGAGGGTTATCATTATTCATTATTTTAATTATAGCATTTTGCAAATCAGATCCTGTAACTTTAATTTGGCTACCTGGGGTTGAACTGTCAAATCTACCACGGTAAAAGAGTTTTTGGTCCTTGTTAAAAAGATAAAATTCGGGAGTGCATTCTGCTTTGAAAGCTTTAGCTATTGCTTGTGTTTCATCAAAAAGATATGGGCATTGAAGACCTAATCTACTCCATAATTTCTGCATATTTTCAGGCGCGTCTTGAGGATATTGGTTTATATCATTTGAACTTATTGCGATAATATTAATTTGGTCTTGAAATTCTGTTATTATTTCAACTAATTTTTCATGATAATGAATTACAAATGGGCAGTGATTACAAATGAACATTATCAGACTTACTTTACCATTTGAAAGCTGATCAGATATGAAAATTTCTTGATTAATGGTATTAAGAAGTTTGAATTTTGGTATTTGCGAACCAAGTTCAAGCATAGAAGAATAAGTAAGAGCCATATTTAAGAATATTTAGCGTTTATAATATCCGACAATTGAATCTTTCTCAATTACATGATTGTTAAGATAAAAGCCAACAGTTGCAGCTGTTACATTTTTATCTAGAGGTAGAGCTTCTACATCTAATGCAAAAACAGTAAATATATATCTGTGTTTGCCATGTCCTTTTGGTGGGCAAGGTCCGCCATAGCCGATTTTGCCGAAATCAGTTCTACTCAAAATGACAGATTTTGGCAATTCGTCAATTTTAATACCTTCCTTTAAGTTATTAATATCGGTTGGAATATTAAATACTAACCAATGCCACCAACCACTTCCGGTAGGAGCATCAGGGTCATAAGCTGTAATTGCAAAACTCTTAGTTTCCTTTGGAGCATTTTTCCACTGAAGTTCTGGTGAAATATTTTTGCCATTACAGCCAAAACTATTATAAACATGCTTATTTGTAAGATACTCATTGTTATTGAATGACTTGCTAGATAACTCAATTGCATGTATATTTGATGCGAATCCAATAGTAATAAGAAATAAAATAGAAAGATATTTGAACATCATAATTAACTAAAAATGATAATTTCGTACTCTAAAGTTAAAAATTTACAATATATTTTTAGATCATTTTTATGTTGTTATTTAGCGATATATTACTTATTAACTGGGTATTTTTTGATATTTTTTTATGCGAAATTTTTTGAGATTCCTCCCCAAAAAGCATATAAATCCATTTTATTCTTTGAAACAATCATATTCATCAAATAATAAATGGAATTCACATACTATCTTTGCAGCATCAGGTGATGTAGGAGTTGTTGATCTTAGATTTGAAGATGCGCTAAAAAGAATTAGTAATGTCGAAATATCAAGATTGCATAAACCATCAACTCCAATCAAGATTAATGATATTGAAAAGCTAATTTTAGATCATAAAGCTATTGGTAATAACGTAACTTTATTCCTATATGAATTATATCCTGAATTTATAAATTCTAAATTAGGATATGAAATAAAAACCTCAATTATTGATTCCAATAATTCTAGAATGACTCTTTCAAATGTGTTTAAATATTTTCGAGAGGCTTTGGATAATTCACCAATTGATATTATATTATCAATTAATAAATCCTTTCTTGCTACAACATATGTGCCATTCCTGCCAAAAGGTTCAAAGGTAATTAATCTTCAAGATTGTTCAGAAACAGACTATCTTATTGAGGCATTATTAAAAAATAATTTACAATATACTTCTGCTATTGGTTTGCTTGAATTTCATCTAGCTAAAGGAATGCTAAATAGATATATTCCGCCTAGAATTGCTGTTTCAGGCATGGGAGTTATTGACCTTTGCCAGACATTTCAAAATTCAATTGGACTAGATGTTTCTTATATTGATTACAATCATGTATATGAAAATCTTGAGCATCTAATTGAGGTTCAAGAAATTAATGAAATCATATCTAAAATTACAGAAGTTTCCCAAATACCATTAAAACAATATGGCAAAGCTGTTTTGATTAGCCTTTTTCTTGGGCAAGTGAAAATAAATGAATTCAATGATTATAAAATTGAAACAGAGACTGGCGTTCAAATTATTACAAGGCAAACATCAAGAGATTATGGATTAGGAAAAAAATACTCATTAAGTTCTGCAGAATTATATGATGATCCTCTAACTCTTACTCAAAAAAAAGATATTTCCATAGTAAACAATTTTTAAAACCTAAAAAGGCAAATATATTAAAAAGAACCTGATCATATTGAAAATATCTATATCGCTTTAATAAAACCTTACTCCTCAAAGTAAGTCTTATCATATATTATAAAAAAAAAGGAAATTGTAGCTGAGTTTTGGTTGCGGGGGCCAGATTTGAACTGACGACCTTCAGGTTATGAGCCTGACGAGCTACCAGGCTGCTCCACCCCGCGGTAACTTTCTAATATTAGTAGAATGACGATTATTAACTTTATTAGTTTATATAGTCAAGGTTTAACACAGAATTTATATGATTAAAAAGGATTGCTAAATTTATTGAGTTTTCTATAAATAGCTGCGGATTATGTTTTTGATAATTAAATGTTTAAATTTCTTTCAGCTATTTTTCTTGCTTTATTTGTTCTTAGCTGTTCGCAAGAACCTGCCAAAATAGTTTATAAAGGTCATAATTTTTATGGCAAAAATATTAAAGATGATTCTATCTATGCAAAACCATTAGCTAAAAAGCTAGATAAGCAAGAGCCCATTATTGCTGAGCCTAAAAAAATAGTTGAAAATTTCGTTAAAGTTAAACCTGGAGACTCATTATTTTTGATAGCTAAAAAAAATAAGATACCATTAAGAAATCTTATTGAAGCAAATAATTTGCAACCACCATATAAACTCTATCCAGGTGATAAATTAATAATCCCTTCAAATAGAAATACTCATATCGTTCAATATGGCGAGAATGTTTCCATTATTGCCAATAAATATGGTATAAGTAGTAACGATATTTCTTCAATAAATAACCTTGCTAAACCATACATAATTAGACCAGGGCAGATTTTAATTTTACCTTACAATATTGTCAAAGAAACTGATTCAGTTAAAACCGCTACTGCTTCCGTAAAAAATGCAAATACAAATGACAAGAAATCATATAAGAATAAGAATGTAAAATTTATTTACCCTGTTCAAGGTAAGGTAATTGCTAAATTTGGAGCAATTAACAATGGCGTAAAAAATGATGGAATTAATTTTGCTGCTAAAAAAGGTAAACCGATAAAAGCATCAGCATCAGGAAAAATTGTTTATGTTGGTAATGCATTAAAAGGATATGGCAATTTAATAGTTATTAAGCATGATAATAATTGGTTATCAGCTTATGCGCATAATGATGAAGTTTATATAACTAAGAACCAGCAGGTTAAACAAGGTGAAGTTATTGCAACAGTTGGTCAAAGTGGAGATGTTGATAGGCCTCAGTTATATTTTAGTTTGCGTAAAGGCCGTAAGGCGGTTGATCCAAAACAATATTTAGCGAATTTTTAATTATCACTAATACCTAATACTTTTCTAATCTTTGCTGATTTAATATTTGTTTCTTGAAGCTCTAATTCAGGATCTGAATCATATGTTATACCTCCACCGACCTGATATTCATAGGAGTCTTTATCAAAAATTATGGTTCTAATTACAACATTGAAATCACAATATTCCTGATCTGTAAAATAACCAATAGCTCCTGAATAAACGCCTCTTGGCAATTTTTCAATTTCAAGGATTCGATCTGTGACAGCTTTCTTGGGAGCGCCTGTCATTGATGCAGGAGGGAAAGCATTTTTTATAACTTCAATATTTGAAATATTATCAAGTTTTTTGGACATTACATTTGTTGACATATGGTATAAATTAGCAAATTCATCAATTTCGAATAATTTCCCTGTTTTTACTGAACCAAGTATTGATGATGGACTCAAATCATTACGCATTAAATCAATAATCATTAAGTTCTCAGCTCGATCTTTAATGCTATTGTAAAGAAGCTCTTTATTGGAAGATTTTGTTTTTGCTAATGTTCCTTTGATCGGTCTAGATTGAATCTTATTATTTTCTATTTTTATAAACCTCTCAGGTGATGATGAGATTATATATTTATCTTGATGACGAATTAAAGCTGAGTAGGGTGCTGGAAATTCTTGAGTAAGATTAAGAAAAATACCAATTTTATCAGTATTTTTAGCTGTTTTACCAAAAAACTTTCTGGTTAAATTTAATTGATAATACTCACCATAGCTAATATCTTTTTTGATTTCGGTAACATAAGATTTAAAATCCTCATCAGTCATATTTGATGAATGGCTTGAGCATATTTGAGTTTTATTATGATTCGGTTTGGCTTTATGATTATTTATTTGATTAAATATACTATCATTTTCTAATACGAAATTGAGCTTATTATTTTTATGATCAATGATTATATGATTCTTATATTCTTGGAATTTTAAAAGATTTATTTGATTGTTACTTGCCTTGTTAAAGGCTTCATATGTGAAATAACCAAAAAGTTTAAATTGATTCTTAGCTCTGACTCGGTGCGATAATGCAGATAATGATGATAACTCTTTTACCAAACCAAAGGCTAAGACAGTTTTATCCCCACTATAACTTGTTTGATAGTTCGAATGCAGTACTGTAAAGTCGGAGTAATTGTCATCCAGGTAATAAAGAAGATTTACTAAATCTTGGTTTGAGTAGTCAGTTTCTTTATTAAACATTAAGGGAATAATAATTAATAAAATTTATAAAATTGAGATTATAGAACCTTTTAGTTTAATTAATGTTAGTTAGCAAATATATTTATTCGCCTTTAAATGCTGGAATCCCAAGGGCTAAATATAAATTTATCCTTTGTGTTAGTAACTCTCTTTTAGCTTTTACTAATTCACTTTCAGCAAGTATCATAGCTCGGTTTAGTTGATTTACATTAAATATACTCCCGCTACCCTGAATGAATTTACTATTTTCTATATTATATGCAATTTTTGACTGTTCATAATTGGTTTTAAGAAGATTTATGCTTTGTCGAATAGTCTTTTCGTTATTTAAAGCAGTTTCCACATCATTAAATGCATTTAATGCTGCTGATTGATATTCTGCAATTGCAGCTTTTTGTTGGCTGTCAGCAATCTCAACATTATTTTGAAGTTTCCCACTATCAAATAGAGGTGTTATTATATTGCCAGCAAAATTCCAAAATAAATTCCTAGGGTCGGCTAAATTATTCAAATCATCACTAGTACCACCTAAATTTGATGTTAAAGCAATTGTTGGTAGTTTTGCAGCTTTGGCAATTGTTGTCGCGTTAAAAGCGCTTGCAACCTTTGCTTCTGCGGCCATTAGATCAGGTCTGTTTTCTAGAATATTTGAGGGAATTCCGGTTGCAATATTTTCTGGTGTTTTCGGCAATCTTGATGGAATTTTAAACTTACCTGCAGGATATTCTCCAAGCAGTAGTTCAAGGCTTCTGATTGATTCGAAATAACCATTTTCTATCCTAATTAAATTATCTGCTGCAAGTGCAAGGTTAGCCTCGCTTATAGCCACATCTTGGGATGTTTTTGCGCCAGCCTCAAAGAAGCCTTTTGAAATTTTTAATTCTTTTTCATAAGATTTTTGAGTTGCTAACGAAATGTCTTTTTGTTGTTGAGCTTCTATCGCTAATAAATATGCCTTAATAGCTTGGGCTATAAGCGATTCTTGTGCATAGTTGAATTCTGCCTTGCTTGCTTGATAATCACTTTCTGCTTGAGCTGAAGCTGCTGATAATTTACCCCATATATCTATTTCCCAGGCCACATCAACTGCAACAGCGTTTGTAGAGTTTGAATTTGAGTTATCGAAACTACCTTGTTGTTGATTACCAATATTTAAATTCGCTGAAGGATTTAAATCAGCTCCTGCTTTTTCAGCTGCTGCTTCTGCAGCTTTTAAATTATTAGCGGCAACTTTTAGATCTTGATTATTGGCAATTACTGTTTCCGCAATATATTTTATAATTGGGTCGTCAAATTCAGAAATCCAGCCATTTTCCGCTATTTTAACATTTTGGTTAATCTGACTGGAGCTTTGCCATTCTTGTGGAATTGGTGTCTCAATAATTAAATCAGGCTCTTTATTAGTTTTCAATTGTTTGTAATCACTACAATTTGAGAGAATTAATAACGATAATATTAAAAAAAATTTTAATTTATTCATTTGGCTTATTTTTTGCATTAAATAAAACATATAAGATCGGCACTACACCTAAAGTTAAAACGGTACCAACAAATAGACCTGACATAATTACAACTGCCATTGGGTACCACATCGCACCGCCAAATAAGGTCATTGGAATTAAGCCAATAATTGTTGTCAGAGTTGTTATTAAAATAGGTCTTAATCTTGCTATACAAGCGTTAGATATAGCAGTTTTATAATTATTACATGATTTATAATCAATGTCTGCTTTATCAATTAAAATAATACCATTATTTATTACTATTCCAGCTAAACTAAACATTCCAAGAATTGCGGTAAAACTAAAAAAAGCTTTACCAAGCCATAACCCTAATACTGTTCCGATCAAAACTAATGGAATTGTTAATAAAATAATAGCAGTTCGTCTAAATGAATTAAATTGTAACACTATTAAAATTGCCATTCCAATAATTGCATATGGAAGATTTGCAAATAGTGCTGAGTTAGCATTTTGTGAACTTTCTAATTCCCCTCCAAAGCTTATTTCGTAGCCTTTAGGTAAATTAATCTCAGCAATTTTAGGAAGTAAAATTTTATGAAATTCAGTTGCTTGCAAACTGTCATGCTTGACAGAAACTGTAATATTACGTTCCTGATTTCGTCTTTTCATTAAACTTAAATTCACATTGGCCTTAAAATCAGCAATTTGATTTAATGGAACTGTTTTACCATCATTAGTGAAAATTGGAATTGTACGAACAGCGCTAAGATTATTTCTTGCATCATCACCACGGAAAATAATCGGTATTGCATTATCTTCATCATAATAATTACCAACATTGTGACCGTCTAGATAAGCATTTAACGAGTCAGCAACTGATTTACTACTTACATTTGCTCTCTGAGCTCGATCTTGGTCGATTATAATTTGAAATGTTGAAATTGGATTTTGCCAATCATTTACAATGCCAATTGCCCCAGGATATGTTTTAATAACTTCTTCAATTTGTCTTGCGATATTGTATAAAATCGAACTATCTTGACCAGTAACTCTATATTCTAGGAGACCAATTTCTTGTCCACCCATCCACATTTGTTTTGCTCTTGCGCTAACATTTGGCATATTATCATTAATGAATATATTGGTCCTATCAATTAATGTTTTAACTTGTTCGCTTGTTTTGGTATTAACAATGACAAATGCTACATTATCTTTTGCATCAGGTGGCGATAATGATAATACAAATCGCGGTCCACCAAAACCAATATAGGCAATATTACTCTCTATTTCTGGGTTAAGATCCGAATTTGCAAGCCATTGAGTTAATATTTGAGTAGATTCCTGAGTTGACTCGACATTGCTTCCAGCAGGAAGGTCAATATAAATCAAAAATTGATTTCTATCAGAATATGGTAGCATTTGTTTTGGTATAAATTGCAAGCTATAACCTGCAAGAATAAGAAATATTAGCATTACAGCTAAAAACATTTTGGGAAATTTAAGTAAATTTTCTAATGTCGCGCAATAGCTTGATTTTAATTTATTTGTAAAGATGTCTGCGATATCAAGTTTTGATGTCTTATTATTAGTTTTTATGCAATAAGTACATAGCATTGGAACTGCATATATTGATAAAAACCACGAAACAAATAATGCAATTACAATAACGTAGCTTAATGAACTTAAATATTCACCAGTAACATTTTCAGACATCGCCAGAGGTAAAAATGCTAGCATTGTTGTTAGCGAAGATATTAATGATGGGTATGCTAGATCTTTAACAGATTCGATCGAAGCTTTTTTTATTTTCATCCCTGCTTTAGTTTTTGTGGCAATATCTTCAGTAATGATAATTCCATCATCAACTAAAAGTCCTAAGGCAATAATAATTGCCGCTATTGACATATTCTGTAAATCAATCGCAAATATTTCCATTATGACTAATGAAAACATAATAGTTATTGGTACGATCATCCCAACAATTATACCATTTCTGAAACCAAGAAAGATAATCACAACAATCAGCACAACAATAACTGTTTGGATTAGGTTCATGACCGTATCTTTAACTGATTTTGTAACCAAATCAGGTTGATATGTCGCGTAATTTAAACCCATACCAATAGGCAACTGGGTTTCAATAATTGCTAAGCGATCAGTTAATTCTTTTCCAAAAGCTTCAATATTATATTGTTCAAGCATTGAGAAGCTGAGAAGAATAGATTGCTTGTTATTAAAGTAAATTGGTCTTACTGGTGGTGAAATAAATTCTCTTTTAACCTCAACAATATCTCGTAAATAGATAGGTAAATTATTTTTAGGGCTAGTAATTGAAAGGTTTTTGATTTCATCAAGAGTTGTAAATCTCCCAGATACTTCTAATTGAAGCTTACGGCCATTAACATCAATGCTTCCCGAAGAGCTAATAATATTTTGACTAGTTAAGCTATTAACAATATTTCCAGGTGTAAGTCCTAAATTACTTAATTTAGAAATATTAAACTCAAGATATATTTGTTCATCTTGTTTACCATATAGTTCAATTTTACTTAAACCTTTAATATCTGTTAAATTATCTTTAATTTTTTGTGCGGTATCAAATAATGTTTTAATTGAATATTCATCGCTGTAAATTGCTACTGTTGCAACTGCAACTCTTCCAAAATCATCATTGACAAATGGGCCTTGGGTCCCTACAGGAAGCTCTTTTTGGATTTCTTCCATTTTATTTCTAAGATCTTGCCAAATTGGATCTAAGTCAAAATAACGATCATATAACTTAGGTTGAATCAAAACATGGCCAGTATTTACTGTAGTGTTAATATCTTCAATTTCAGGAATCTCTCGTAATTTTCGTTCAATTGGTTTGCTGATAAGATCTTCCATTAATTCTGTATTCATGCCAGGGAAATAGGCATTTATTTGTGCAACTCTGATAGTTACTGTAGGATCTTCTTGTCTTGGCATTTTATATGCTGCCCACAAACCTAAAAAAATACCAAAAATCAGAACTAATATAGTTACGCGATTATATTCTAATGCGAATTTAGTAATTTTTTCCATAATCTATTTTGATATAATTTTGCTATCTTCATTCCATGGTTTAACTTTCTGTCCATTTGATAAAAAGCTTACCCCTGCAATAACAATTTGGTCATTGGCTGAAATACCATCAGAGATGATGAGCATATTACCCTTTATTTCAATTATAGAAATTTTAGTAAGCTTTAGTTCTCCTTGATCTTTATTATTTGGATCAGCGATATATTTGTAAATTGATGCTTGTTGAGTTTTTTTATCAAAAAATCTTAAATCTAATGCTGTATTTGGAATTAAGAAAATAGGAGCATCTGATATTTTATGTTCAAAAGTTACAATTGCTGTCATACCTGCTTTAAGTATGTCAGATTCTGTAGGAATATTTACAACTACTTCAAAAGCATTAGATGTTTCTGCTTTTGCACCGATCTCTGAGACCTTGCCACTAAATTTTTGTGCAATAGAAGGGATCTTAATTTCAACTGGATCATCAATCTTAATGTTGTTTATCATAGTTTCTGGAACCAGAAGATTAATTTCGAATTTATCATGACTTTCAAGATTAAAAATTGTTTCGCCAATTTTAATCTCAGCAAAATTATCAATTTTAACATCTGATATTGTTCCATTGAAAGGAGCTATTAATTTTGTATCTGAGTATTTTTGTTTTGCATCATTTAATGCAGCTTCTTGGATTTTTAAATCACCTGCAGCTTTGTTATATGCCTGCTCAGATGACTCCATTTCAGCTTTGCTTATCAATTGTTGATCAGCTAATTTCTTTTGTCTTTTATAGTTTTTTTCTTGAGTTGCCATATTTGATTTTGCATTTTCATATGCGCCGGCAGCGCTTGATAAAGCCGTTGTATATTCGTTTTGGTTAAGCGTAGCTAATTCTTGACCTTTAGAGACTTTATCTCCTTTCTTTACATAAAGATGTTCAACCCTACCATTAACTCTAAAGCTTAATTCTGATTCTTCTTGTGCGGCGATTATTCCAGAAATATTACGGATATTAGAATTTTTATTAACCTCTGCAGTAAAAAGTTTTACAGCTTTTACCAGAGGTTCCTTAGTTTTCTTATTACTATCATCTTCACATGCAATCAGAACATTAAGAAGAATTATTGAGAGAAAAAATTTAATAAACTTTGTCATGAAGCACTCCTTTAAAAAAAATGAACTTAAGACACATTTAGTACTTGTCAATCAGTGGTTGAAACAATTCTGTTAATTATATTTATTAGCAGCATAATAAATATAGCTGCAATGATAATAGCAGGCCCTGAAGGAGCATTATAATTATATGATAAGACTGTTCCTACAATAACTGCTAAAATGCTACAAGCAATTGTGACAATGCACATTGCAATTGGAGTGCGCGAAATAATTCTTGATGTTGCAGCGGGAATTATCAGCATTGATGATATAAGTAAAACTCCTATAATTTGTATTGTAGAAGCTACTGTAATAGCAACTAACAAGAGAAAAAGAAATTGTAGACGAAATACTTTTACACCTTGAATATGAGCTAAGTCCTTATTTAAACTGATTAATATAAATTTATGCCAAAATTTTAGCATTATCATTGTTGTGACTAGTAAAGCAGAAAATATATATAAAATATTTATCCAGCTTATATCTAAGATATCTCCAAGTAGAAAATCATGTAAGTCTATTTCGCCAATGCCTGTGAAGCTGACAATTAATAAACCTATAGCAAGGCTACTATGTGCTAGAATGCCAAGAATCGTATCGGATGTCAGGAGGCTTTTATGTTCTAAATAGCTCAGTATTAATGCAAATATAATTGCAATTGCGATTATTCCAAAATGAACATTAAAGCCAAATAGTAAGCCAATTGCTATTCCAAGTAATGCAGAATGGGCAAGTGAATCACCAAAATATGCCATTCTCCTCCATACAATAAAACATCCAATCATACTTGTTAAGCAAGCAATAAATATCCCGGATAACAATGCTTTAAATAATATTTCAGTCATGTTTATGATTGTGATAATGATTATAAATTGTCATTAGCTTTCTCATATCTTCACCAAATATTTTTTTAAATTCAGGATGTTTTGTTATTGATTCTGGTTGCCCCTGACAACAGATATGGTTATAAAGGCATATGACTTTTTGTGTTGCTGACATTACCATATGTATATCATGTGATACCATTAAAATTGCTAAATTGTTTTTTTTGTAAATATTTTGAATCAATTCGTAAAATTGGATCTGACTTGACAAGTCTAGATTTTGAGCTGGCTCATCTAAAATTAAAAGATTTGGTTGGTTTAAAAGTGCATTTGCTAATAATACTTTTTGCATTTCTCCACCGGAAAGGTTGTGAATAGTTATATCTATTAAAGGTTTTATTTTGATTTCACTAATAACTCTTTCAATGGAAGCATTGTCGGATTTAAAGTTTAATTTTAGAAATTCTCTAACTGTGATAGGAATTGATGTATTAAGTTGGATTTTTTGAGGAACATAGCCAAAACTAATATCGTTTTTTAGAGTTATTTCTCCATTTGATGGTTTTAGTAATCCAATTATTAGCTTTAATAATGTTGTTTTTCCTGCGCCACTTGGACCAACGATGGTAAGAAAATCCTTTTGATCAATAGTAAATGATACGTCTTTCAAAATTGATTTAAATTGATTTGGAAATTTGAAATATAAATTTTCTATCTTAACAAGATCAGTCATATAAAATTTAAAAACCTTATATTAAATCTTGTAACGTATGAAAAATTTAAGATCTAGTTAATATTTGAATCAGACTAAAAACTTTCGAACCCTGGTTCAAAACCAGGGCCCAAGTGCGAATTGGAAGGTAAGACCTTCCAGAGCCGACATATAAACTATCGATTGCAAAACTGCAACTAAGAATTTTGTTTTTTGTTCAAAGTTTTAATTGTTTGCGGTTTGATAAGTATTCTTCAAAGATTGAATTTTTGGCGAAATAATTTTATTAGCAATGGTAAACGGATCGTTACCATTCTCATCTTTAGCTAAAGGGTCGGCGCCAGCAGAAAATAATAATGCTGCTGATTCATAAACCTCTTTTATTTGTTCAGTTTTATCAAAATTTACTTCATTTAAGGAGATTGCTAAGTAATGCAGTGGAGTTTTGCCAGTATTGTCTGCAATATTAATATCGGCATTATTTTTGAGTAAAATCTTTAATGAATCAGTTGAAAGAGTCTTAAGCGCTAAATGCGCAACAGTGATCGACTCGTTGTTTTTAATATTTGGATCTGCGCCGGCAATTATTAACTTTTCTATTCTGCTGCTGTTACAGTTTCGACTATTGCAGGCATTGAATAGAACTGTTTCTCCTTTATTATTTGTTGTATTTATATCAAGTCCTTTGTCTGTAAGATATTCTATGTCTTCAATATAATAAAGTTTATGAATTACGGTGTTACCATTATTATCAAGAACAAAAATATCTGCATTATTTTCAACTAATATTTTTAAAACTTTTTCTTTTGATTTATGTATAGCAGTTTCGCCATTGGAGGCTTTAGCATTTATATCTGCGCCATTATCAATTAAAAGTCTGGTAATATCTGGAAGATTATGGTCAGCGCTTAACATTAATAATGTCTGATTATTTGTTGTTATAATATTTACATCGGCACCAGCTTCAATTAAAGATGTAGCCATGTTTAACTGAGTTTTGTCGTTTGGAAATTCCTTGGTAATAACATAACCAAGTGGAGGTAATGCATCTTTGCCTTTAAGGTTAACTGAAACATTTTGCTGAGTAAGCAATATATTAACAATTTCTGGATTGTCTGTATCTATGGCTTTTCTAAGTAATGATCCATCAATGTCGTTAATTTTATCTTTATCAAGTTTATCTAAATATTTTATAATTTTTGCAGAATCAGTAGTGCTTGAAAAATTATCAAGTTTTTTTGCTAGTTTTTGATTGTGCGCAGCACAATTTGTTAGAAAGAAAGCTAAGATAAGTATCGAAATTCTGTTAATCATTTGAAGCTATAGATTTATATTTATTTATTATTTCTTTTTTAAATATTTTGATTTTTTAGTCAAATTTTTTTGTAATTTAGTTTTTCCAACAAAGATGTTGCATATATGCAATATACGTGCTATAAATTTAAAAGAATTTTTGAATTAATAAATATTTTGCGATTTATTTCAATTTTAAGCAGCAAAATTATTAATCATTTCAGCATAATTTTGAAAAGTTATTTAGTAATTTTTTGAGTCTCTTATGCAAATTTCCAAAAGAGGTTTTTGTTAATTTATAAATAAGCTTTGCTTATTTTTATTTTGTTTTTGGGATATGAGAGCTAATAGTCTTGATTATAAGGGAGGACTATTATTTTTTAATAAAGATCAGTTTTTTATTAATAATATTTTTACTAATAATGTTAATCATTTCACTCAAGATAAACTGAATTTAGAACTAAATTCATTTATTGATAATAATGAGCAAGAAATCATTAAATACGCAAGTTTATTAAAAAATACGCTTTCAATTGAACAGATTAAATTAGTAAATTTAATTGCAGGGGTAGCAGATCAAAGCCAGTTAAATGATTTATATTGCGATGCCGAAGTTTGTTTTATTTTTAAAACAGAACTATCAAACGAGGATCAGATAGTGTTGCAAAACAATTTTGAAAAAAATATTCCTGATATTAAAAATCTATTGCTTAAAACAAATCAAGTCAGGATTCCATTTCCAAATATACTAAATACAGAACATCATACTCAATATCGAAAAAATGATGTTTGCACTCCGGTCAGAAGACCAGGATTGGTTCCAGTAAGTCAATGGGACCCTTTGGATTTTCAGTTTAAATTGGCAGATAAAAATAGTAGTGATTACTTGGGTTTTACAACTTCACCATCTGAGTCAGATACTGATAGATCGTTAACAGAGGGCACAAATAATAATGTATCTTCTGACACAGGTGAATCACCTTCAGAAAATAGCGTGATATCTGTCAAAAGTTTATCAGAGGTATCAAATGAAGCTAATCCTTCAACTCCAATTGACCAAATAATTAAAGGCAGTCAAGGATTCGTTAATGAATGTGTATTAGAAAATTTGTTACAGTTGAATGCAAATCATGATTCTCCTTTAATTGGTGTTAAGCGCGGAAGGGAGTTTTAAAATACTTATTTAGTAAAGTACAGGTTATAAATATGAGAGATTTTAAATCATCTTTTAAAGATAAAAGTTATAAGCAGCATGAATTAATTAAAGCTTATGAGCATGAAGATAAGCTATGTGATGATGAAGTTGCATATATCAATAGGTTTGAAAATTCTCGTTTTAAACCAATTAATAATCCTTTTAACGAGTTAAAGCTTACAGAAAGCAATATACCAAAATCTTGTAAAAAAGAATTTTTAAATTTGTTAATTAATCAGGCCCAAACAAGGACAGCGTTTGAAGAAATAACTGAAGAAGTGATTGAAACGCAATTTCAACAAATTATCAATTTTGATACGAAATATAATAATGCAAGTGCAGCGCTTCTTCCTGTCGCTTATAAAACGTTAGAATCATTCACTAATCCAAGAAATCAGCAGGTGTTATTAGCTCGATTAAGAATGACTCAAGATGTTTTGGATGATTTTATTGCCAGTTTTAAAGATATTGTTGAGATGCAATCATTGCGATTTGTTGATTTGCATAACCAAGATTATACATCAATCGGAATTATTAAGGCTTATGAGAGTAGAGGTTATTTATATGATCTTAATTCTCTTTCAGAAACGGTTAAAATAGAAGGAAGGAAACTTTGTGAAAAAACAATGAATGATTTAAAAAAACAAGGCTTGATAATTGATGAAAATCATAATGAATCAGTTAATTCTTCTATAAATATTTCTGAACATAATCATGCAATCAACAGTGATTCAGATTCACAAGAAGTAAAATATTTGCTAAAAGGTAAGAGTCCTGTTGAAAAAAAAGGATCAGATTCAAAGGCTGTCTTGGTTTATTAATTATGCGCCGAAATGAAAACTTTGAAATGTCTCAAATTTTGCATTTTCTAACCAGTCATCATCTTTTAGCCCAGCCTTTTGCGATAGATTAATAAGCGTGGTTTCTAAATCCCAAGCTTGTTCAGTTGCAACTTCAGGTAAAAACAATGCTGATTTATTATTTTTTATTAGGATAATCCCATCTTGTCCCAAGCGTATTTCGTTAAAATTATTTATCGGTTTTGGATTTGATAAAATTGAAATTTCTAAATTGATAGAGTTAATTTCATTTTCTGTTAAAGGCTGAAATCTATTATCAAAAAATCCAGCATTTATTGCTTGGTAGATTATTTGCTCAATTAGTGTTTTGTCCGCAACTAATGAGCCTATGCAACCTCGAAGGTTCTGAGCTTTTTTTAATGTCACAAATGCTGCGAATTTTTGATTAAGTATTTCATCATTTTGGTTGTTTAAAATTCCAAGGTCATAGCGATTTGGTCTTTGATTATATTTTATATAAAATTCTATCGCTGATTTAGCTGTATTTAAAAGCAGTTTTTGTAAGTCTTTTTTAATTTCAATCATTACCATTTACCATGAGCAATTATAGAGGCGTAGCTAACTGAATGAGAATAGTCACCAGTAAGATCACCTGAGGTTTTATAAGCGCATAATTTAAATTCAGTATTATTTTTGCATAGTTGCATTAATACTTCAATTGCATAGCAGCCGCAAATTGTATGATTATTTGTTCTGATGAATTTTTGATAGCTTAAAATATCGTTTTGAATAATTGGCTGAATTGCTTTCATATCATGCTTTTCTATTTCTTCTCTAACATTGCCCTTTTCAAAAGGGGTAAAGTCAAAATAATCACCATAATGAGTAAAGTCACTACTAACTAAAATTAAGGTGTTTTCATCAATGATTTTAGCAATCTGGTTAGCAATTGCTTTAGATGCTTCAATTGATAAGCTGCCGAGAATAATCGGTAAAATGGGAGTTTTAGGGCATCTCAATTGTAAAGGCGGTATTTGCATTTGAATGCTATGTTCAGGTGTGTGAATTTGATCTTCTATTTTAAAAAACGGGTTTTCGATAAGTTTAGCAATATCGGTTTTTAATAGCTTTGTTAAGCCTATTGGGGTTTCGATAGCTTCGTAATCTGTAACAATTGCTAGATCATTTCTAGTTGCGTAATGACAAGGTCCTAAAATGATGATTTTAGAATATTTATTTTGATCGATGTTAATAACTGCTTTGGCAAGAACATCGCCCGAGTAAATATAGCCTGCATGTGGGCAAATCATAGCTTTTATTTTGGCTCCATCAGAGGTGCCTTTAAGCAGTTCATCTAGCATTGCTTTTAGATTGTCAGTATCCTTTGGAAACCAGCCTTGATCGCCGAGTTTTGAGGTCAAAATTTTGTTGCTCTTGGAAAAGAAGGGCATATTAGCAAATTTTATTTATTATTTTGCTAACAATAAATTTTTATTTCACCAGTTAAAATTTTAGTCTTAAAGCATTCAACTTAATAAATCCTTCAGCATCTCTTTGATTATAATCCGATTCTTCAAAACTTGCGAGTTCTGGATTATAAAGTGAGTTTGGAGATTTTCTTCCAGAAGTAAAAATTGCGCCTTTATGTAATTTCAACCTTACTGATCCAGTAACATTTTTTTGTGAGTGATCAATAGCTGCTTGAAGCATTTCTCGCTCAGGTGAAAACCAAAAGCCATTATAGATAATTTTCGCATATCTTGGCATTAATTCGTCTTTTAAATGCATAGCCTCACGATCAAGGGTAATGGATTCAATGGCTCTGTGAGCATGAAGTAAAATTGTGCCGCCAGGAGTTTCATAAACGCCTCTTGATTTTATACCAACGTAACGATTTTCAACAATGTCTAAGACTCCAATACCATGTTTTCCACCAATTTTATTAAGCTTATCTAGTAAATTTGCGGGAGATAATTTCTCGCCATTTATGCTAATAGGGTCGCCTTTCTCAAAATCAATTTGAACTTCTTCAATTTCGTCGGAAGCTTCATTAAGAATTTTAGTCCTTCGTAATATTGTTTGGTCAAACCCTTGCCAAGGGTCTTCTAATGCATTACCTTCGTATGAGATATGAAGTAAATTAGCATCCATTGAATATGGAGCCTCATTTTCTTTGTCTTTTGCAATTGGAATATTATGTTGTTTTGCATAAGCAAGTAATTTGGATCTTGAGTTTAAATCCCACTCACGCCATGGGGCAATTACATTTATTTTTGGATTAAGGCCATAATATCCTAGTTCAAATCTAACTTGATCATTACCTTTTCCAGTTGCGCCATGAGAAACACTATCGGCACCACATTCTCTAGCGATCTCAATTTGTCTTTTGGCTATTAATGGTCTTGCAATAGATGTACCTAATAAGTAAGTCCCTTCATAGATTGTATTAGCTCTAAACATTGGGAATACATAATCACGGACAAATTCTTCTTTAAGGTCTTCTATAAAAACTTGTTTTACTCCGAATTCAAGCGCTTTAGCTCTTGCGGGTTCAATTTCTTCACCTTGACCTATATCGGCTGTAAAAGTAATTACTTCAGCGTCGTAAGTATCTTGAAGCCATTTTAGAATAATGCTTGTATCTAAACCGCCAGAATAGGCTAAAACTACTTTTTTTACCATTTTTATTAATTAATTTTTATAGTTAAAACATGAAGCATATAAATCTCTAAATTTTTGTTAATTGCAATCAAAATATGGCTTTTTCTCTCATATTTAGGTTTGACAAAGTAATAAATCATTAAGGTTTGTTTTCGTTTTAATTGCTTTAATGTAATAAATTAAAAAAAATGTTGAGTTTACAATAGTTTATAATATTTAACTGGATGTAATAAGATTGTGCTTTTGTGATTAAGATTCTAGTAGTTTGTACAGGTAATATATGTAGATCTCCTGTTGCACATGCAGTTTTGGATGATTTAGTAAAAAAAAGTGAGTTTTTAAAAGATAATGTTTTTATTGATTCCTGTGGAACACATAATTATCATGTGGGTTCAAAGCCTGATAAAAGGTCAGTACAAGTAGCAAAAGAAAACGGATTAGATATTAGTTATATTAGTTCGAGATTGTTAAAGGATAGCGATAAAGATTTTGATTTAATTCTGGGAATGGATAGAGGCCATTTTGCTGCATTGAAGGAAAATTTTCCTGATGCTAAAAATAAAGTCTTTTTATTCTCATATTATTCATGTGATCAAAATAAAGATATTAAAGATCCTTATTTTGGTGATTATGAAGGTTTTATTGAGATGTTTTCTGAGATTGCTTATGTTTCTAGCAAACTTATTATTAAACTTGAAAATGAGTTGAGATTATGTTAAACAAAAGCTCAAATTCGCTTTTTATTAATTCCTAAAATTATTTTAGGTTATATTGAGGTAAGTAATGGATGAGTTAGAACGGACTTTGCGACCCATTAAAAAATTAAAAGTTGATATTAGCCATAACCAAGTACAAGATTATGGTGGCCGCAAAAGGAAAAATGATGAGGAGCAAATTTTGACTGATTCGTCAGATCAAGATGAGGATTCTTTAGTTTTAAGACATTCAGAAGGTGCAACCACTAATGAAAGTCAACAATCAGATTTCCAAGCAGGTCGACCTAGATCCTGTTCTTATACTTCCAGTGCTTCGCCAACAAATATTTTTGAAGAAGATAAATTTTCTGTTGCGTTGAAGTCACCTGCTATCAATTCTTCTTCAAAAAAATATTCCAAGCATATCCATGTAAAACTTGATGGAGATAAGGCGTTTAAACAAGAAAGGTATGAAACCTTAAACATATTAATGAAATATTTGAGTTCGATTTCAGGGCGAAGAGATCCAACTGATATTTTTGATAATTTTATGTCAACTTTATCAGTTCTAATGAGGCTTGAAGTAGAAGAGCCGCATAAATTATTTATTCATAGACTTCTTCAGGAGAATGCTTTGGTTGAATTGGTACAACGTTATCCAGATAATTTATTGTTAGCAGAATTTGGTTTATTGTTAGAAAAACCTCATCACATTAAAAAATTAGGTATGATTTTTGATGAACGAAAATTAGATGAAATATATTCTGTTATTGTATCAAATTTAATTTGCCCAGATAGTACTCCTACTATATCCGCAAGTAATTCCTATGATGTAAGGAATTTAAATGAGCCATTAATGTTCTTAAGATCTTATGAAGCTATCTTATCTAGGGCTTTGATTTGTGAACGTGAAAGATTAATTGAAGATAGGCCACAAAGAATTCATGTTGTAGCTCCTGTCCAAAATATGGTTGGTTCAGCATCAAGTAGAGGTTCACATAATTCTTTATATCCTCATACTGAAAATGCTTATGATTCGACATCAGATATTCCTCAATCATTTTCATTAGTTTGTTTAAAAAAAGGCGCTCATAATACTCCAACGCATATTTTATCTTTGAAAGATTTGTTTTATGATATTGGGCAAATCCAAATCCATTTTTTATCGCAGCAAGAAAAAGATAAAATTTTGGACAGTTATTTACAAAAACATCCTAATAGTTATCCATCACTATATTCTTTTAGCTATGAGAAATTTGATGTAGATGGTAATATTGCAAGAAGAAATTACGCGATTTATGAATTACTTGAATCAAAGCTAAAGACTATCAAGTTTTTGATGTTCGAAGGTCCGACAATGGAAAAGCAAGCTTCGTATAAATATCCAATTTTTGAGCATACCAATGATATTGATGGTAAAGATAATATCACAATTCGTTTTAATGGAAATATCAGAGAATCAGTTCGTGATCTTGCTAGTTTTGATCCTGGTCAAAACGACCCATCCTTACCTTATTTTGATAAAAATTTAAAAAAAATATGGGAATGTTTTTTGAAAGATAATGGAGAGTTATTAAATAATTTATTCCCAGAACATATGTTTGGTAAAATAACTTATGCTGAAAAACAAAGTAATTTAAAGCTTCTACTTGCCCTTAGAACATGTCCAACAGATATTGATGGAGTTTATCTTCTTAGAGATTTTATATATACTTTAAAATTAGTTAAACATGAAGACGGAATTGCTTTATATGCAAAAGAATTCGTTGTTGATGATTCTATTGCTAAATTGAATAATAGGCCGTTTAAGGCTATACCTTCTCCTTTTGCTGTTAAATGGGAGAGTAGTGTAACAGCAATGTTTAAAAATAAAGAAGTTTTACATTACAGAGCCAATTTTAATCAATCTTTCAAAAGTCTAGATTCACTTACTGACAAGGATAAAGATTGTTTAACAAGTTTTATGAATAATTTTTTTGGAGAAAATTCTAAAACTGCAGAAACAAACTTTTTAACTATTGTTAATAAAGCATGCACAGATGATGATTCAAGGTATAGGTTTATCAAAACATTTATTAACTGTATTGAGTATAATCAAAAATTAGCATTATCTATTTTATTGCCTTTAAATATCCAAGATGAAATTTTTAAAAATACTTCAGCTACTCCATTTCCTCAACTGTTAGAACAAGATCTTAAAACAAAATTCATATATTTATTTAACTCAGATCATTTTGAATCAGCTTATTTAGCAGAATTAGCAAGATCATTTGAAGTTGTTTTACCTAAGATTATAGATGCTTATTTCAAAGCAGACAAAAATCTAATTAAAACCGATTCTAATTCACCACTAATTAAGTCAATATCCGATGAGATGCAACAATCCTCTTCTGAGGGTAAAACATCTCGTCAAAATACAATTGCTAAACTATTGGAAGTTAGAGATTCTAGATGTCTAATAAGAAATTATTTTGAAGATTCTGATAATAGTGAATTACCCTCCCAAGAAAGTTTCTATGCTAAAAATATGCATAGAATTCTTGGCGAAAACAATCTTGCCAATGCAAAGAAAAAAGATTTATTCCCAAGGTTATTTGAATATAAAGCTTTTCTAGATTTTCAAGAGACTTCGTCTAGATTAGGATTAAGATCAGAGCTAAATAACCAAGAGTTAACCAAAATACTTAAAAGCTTTAATTACAGATCTGATTCTGATAAGGACATAATTGATCATTTAGATTCAATTAGAGCAGCAAGTAATTTGCTGTTAAAAGATCAAAAAGTTTTGAATCAAAAAAATATTGGAAGATTTTCCCATCAACTTGATCAATATATTTTGGGATGTAAAATTATTGATATAATAAAAAGTTTAAATGTTGAAAATACAAATTTTCAAATCACATCTGAACAAACCTTCACTAACAATCCAATACCTGTAATTTTAGGTACTGTTATTGCAATTGTTAATGATTCAGAGGATATTGAGGAATATTTTAAAAAGTTTTCTGATATTTTGGTTAATAATTTATCAGATCAAGAAAAAGGAGTTTTGAAATCTTTTGAGGAATATGTTCAGAACTCTGCTCATTATCTTATTTCTCAGTTAACAAAGACAGAGATTGAAGTTTTGAAATCTTTTCATTCAATGCCAAAGCCTGACCTTTTCATACGTTTTATTTTAGATTTTAACAAAGATGATTTAGGTTGTTTTTCTTTTCTTTCGGCTATAAAAGAAAACAAAATTGCGACAAATGCGGTTTTGCAGGATCCTCTCTTTGCTTCAATTATACGTGTCTCAATTCCTAGTAATTATATTAAAGAGGATTTGCGTAAAGGAATTTTAAATAAGGAGAAAAAGCAATTACTTAATCGTCAAGATGCTTGTTTGAAATTACGCAGTGAAATTATACAGGGTGATCAGAGCAGCCTTGACCAAAATATTAAAGATCAATTAAACGATATTGTTAATCAAAAAATTAAGTTTCTTGATGATATTTTAGAATCTCGAAGAATTGATTTATCTAGATTTGAAGGCTTGGATTATGATCAAGAGTTGGCAAATATAGATTATAAAATTGATAGATGGTATCATGCAGAATTTATCGATTTTATTTTGAAAAAAGGTAATCTGCAGGATTCTGTATTGTTATCAAATGAATCAGTTGTAAAAATTGAAACATACTTAAGATTCCGCAAATATAAAATTCAAAAATCCGTTAATGGTGATGAATCGCAGGTGTTTTTGTTTGATAATGGACATCAATTGATTTTTAGAAAAGATTTTAACGTTCCTGAAGGATTTTTGATATCAATTAATGATTTTGAATTCCTACAAAAAGAGTTTGGTTTTTATGTTTCTGAGGGCAAAGCTGGAGAAAGCAACAGATTGGTCCTTGAAAAAAGAATGTGGCTTGATGAATATGTAAGGTATCCGATACCAAAAGAGGATGCTAATGAAATTAAAGAATTAATCGCTAGAAAATCTTTTTTTTCTATCAAAAAATTAAAGTCGCAAATGCCTGATCCTTCTAGTTTTTCAGTTGAAAAAGCAAAAGATTTTATAAATAGAGAGATATCAAATTTAGAATTATTATTAAATACCACAAATGATTTGCTCATGAATTGCTCTGCCACCCTGTCAGAAAAAGCATATTCTTTAGAGTTAGCTCTTATTGATAATCTCAAACGTAATAGATCAGAAACTTATTATGCATCAAATAAAAAGTTACTTAGGTTTGATGGTTTTGATATTGAGGGAAACAAAATTGTATTAAATATTTCTAATGTAAAGTTTTTGATGAGTGTTATCGGAATTAAGGAATCTTATATAAAATTTAAAGATAACTCATCATTAAATTTGGATCCTGTAAATAAAATTGAAATCATTTATAATGTTAGCAAAGACAACTATAGTATTGAAAAAGAGCTATTAGAAAAGCTCCCAAACATTATTTTGAAACCTAATGACAATCAACAGGATTATGAATTATATATTCAAGTGTTTTCACTCCATTTTGCAGCTAAAGATCCAGTTGTGGTAAAAAACGAAAATGTGATTAGTGATTATAGAGAAAAAATTGCAGCAGTTTGGAACAGTCCTTCAGATAATAGAAATCAAGAATTAAAGCAATTGAGGAGTCAAGTTTTTGCTAATAATAAAATCTCTAAATCTGATGATGAATCTTATAAGTTTAATCAAAATATTTATCATGCATTAATTGGTAAATTAATTAAAAAAGGCTGTGAATTTAATGAAATTGATAAAAAAATCTCTTTTTTTATATTAAAAGATGATCGAAACGTTTGGTCCCATAATGTCTTATTTGATCATGATGGTCAAAACTATAGTTTGACTAAAGAAGGGTTCCAATTACTATCAGAATTTTTTAAGCTTTCTTTTGATAATATAAAAGAGCAATTTTATTTTGCTTCAAAGGATGTGAATTATTCTTGTAAATTTAAGGTTGAGGGTAATGATAGTAATCAAAAGCTTAGAGTTGAGTCTAATACCTCTAGCTTTTCTTTGAGTTTTAAAGATATTAAAGACAATAAATTCCATCAATTCGACATGGTGGAAAACTTAAAAACTTCTTTGATGGAAATTTTGGTGAAGCAAAGTTACTTAAAAATTGCCTCAAAACGGGATCATATTTTTAGAAGAAGTAAAGTAATCAATGAAGAAATGATACTTTTATCTAATTCGCTTGGAAACGAAAATTTACATAAAATATTAAACCAAAAAATTGATATTTTCCACAGGCAAAAAAATCATGGCGTGAAGTTTATTAAAGATCATTCATCAATCCTATTGGATAAATTTTTGGGCACAAACCAAATTGACTCTCAATTTGAAGAGCGTTTAGAAACATGGGCAAATGCTGCGAGAGAGCTATCTCGCAAAGGCGATGCTGTTAGTGAGAAGGCAGATGATGTTCTAAGGTTTATAAATCACATAAACGAATGGAATAATACGGTTAAAAATTTAAAAGAAGAGATAAAGGAAATAAAATTACAAAAAAGTTTGATATGGGGTTCTTTTTCGGTTAACAAGTCTAATGATGCTGAAGTTTGTCAAACTCGAAAATCATGGCTTGACGAAGTGTCTAAAGGTAAATTTGTTTACAAAACAAGTTTTGCTCATGATAAACTTCATGGATCTCCAAGTTCTAATAGTATACAGTTATTAGAAAAAAGCATTAATTTTGAAAGATAGCGTTATGATCGGATTTATTAAAGGTAATATAATTGATATTTTAAATGAAAGCGTCATCATTGATGTTGCTGGTTTAGGATATGAAGTGTTTTTGCCGCAGAGATTATTTGGTTCAGTTCAAATAGGGCAAGAATGTAGCTTTGTTATATACACTAATGTCAAAGAGGATCAGTTATCCTTATTTGGTTTTGAAAGTAAGTTAGATAAAAAGATTTTTTTAGATTTAATTAAGGTTTCTGGGATTGGTGCGAAAACTGCTTTGTCTATTGTTGGAGTATTTGATTCAAATCAAATTATTGAAGCAATTTGTACTTCAGATGCGAAATTATTTCAGACGATATCAGGTATAGGAAAGAAGGCATCAGAAAGAATCATTATGGATTTAAAAGATAAATTTAAAAATATCGATATTCCGCTTGTTTCAAATTCTAATGTTGAATTGTCATCAAGTAATATAAATATTAGGGATGCTATATCAGCGCTTGAAAATCTCGGATATAACCGAAATAATGTAGCAAAAGCGATAGATAAGGTTCATAATCAGTCTTCATCACTTGAAGAATTAATAAAATTAGGATTGAAAGAGTTAGTATGAAATCAGAAATAAATATTCTTGATTCGGTTAAACAAGAAGTTGACGCTATATATAGCTCACTTAGGCCAGTTTCATTTGATAGATTTATAGGTCAGAATCAACTTAAAGAGAATTTAAAAGTTTTTATAACTGCTGCTAATAAAAGATCAGATGTTATGGATCATATTTTGTTTTATGGACCACCTGGACTTGGAAAAACAACACTTGCGCAAATAATTGCAATTGAAACTGGTGCAAATTTGGTTTCTACATCAGGTCCACTTCTTACTAAAGCAGGAGATATCGCTTCAATTTTAACAAGTTTAAAAGAAGGCGATATATTATTTGTTGATGAAATACATCGTATGAATATTTCTGTTGAAGAAATTTTATATTCAGCAATGGAAGATTTTAAACTTGATATTCTTATTGGAGAAGGTCCTTCAGCGCGAACAGTAAAAATTGATTTGCCTAAATTTACATTAATTGGTGCAACAACAAGAATGGGTATGATTTCTGCTCCGTTACGAGATAGATTCGGTATACCTTTAAGGTTAGAGTTTTACAAACCTAAAGAATTAGAAGTTTTAATTAAGGCTGCCGCTGCAAAGTTAAATATTAGTTTTGATGAAACTGGTAGCTATGAGGTAGCAACACGTTCTCGAGGAACTCCTAGAATTGCTTTAAGGCTCTTAAAAAGGGTAAGAGATTATGCTGATTTCGTAGATTCTAAAATTATAACAAGCAAAATTGCTGATATTGCTTTAAATAATTTAGAAATTGATAAAAATGGATTAGATTCAAATGATAGGAGGTATCTTAATTTTATCAAAGAGCATTATGATGGGGGACCTGTTGGAATAGAAACAATTTCTGCAGCACTTTCAGAGCAGCGCGGAACTATTGAAGAAACAATAGAGCCTTATTTATTACAAGAAGGTTTTATTGCTAAGACTCCTAAAGGCAGAATACTATTAAAAATGACATAATATGTATAAAGAATTTTCATATAAAATTAGAATTTATTATGAAGATACGGATTATGCTGGAGTAGTATATTATGCGAATTATCTTAAATTTGCAGAAAGAGCTAGAACTGAAATGATTAGAGAGCTTGGTTTTGATCAATCTGAATTAGCTGTTTCTAATAATTTGTTTTTCATTGTAAAAAAAGTTTCTGTTGATTACAAATCATCCTGTTCTCTTGATGATGAAATTGTGGTTAAGACTAACATTTTGAAAATTAATGGAGCTAGTATCCTTTTAGAGCAACAAATTTTTTTGGATGATAAATTAATAACAGATATTGATGTTTTAATTGTTAGTGTTAATGATAAAAATCGAATAGTTAAATTACCAGAAATTATAAAAAAAGGATTATTATTATGAGAAATTTTATATTAACGATTATTTGTTCCTTCTTTATTTCTTATAATTTTGCCCTAGCAACTGAGAAAACCAAAGAAGATTTTATAATTTATGGAGTTCAAATATCTGAGGTTGGATCTAATTCAACTGAAGCTAGGCAGAAGGCTGTAGCGGCTGCTCAAGAGAACGCTTTTAGAATTCTTGTTGGTAGGTTAATTGGGAATGATTTTCAAATACAAGTAGACCCTATAGAGATTGAAACATTAATAGAGTCAATTGAAATAAAAGATGAGTCAATAACTAACCAAAATTATGCTGCAAATTTTACTGTCCATTTTAATCAAAACTATACTACTTATTATTTAGATAATAAAATTGCTGATGCAACAAAAACGGTGCCCTCTGTTTTGGTGATTCCTGTGTTAAATGAAAATGGCTTTTTCAAACTTTGGCAATATGGTAACATATGGAAATCAGCTCTAACTGAGATTGATCCTGTTACAATTTTAGATGTTAGAATTCCATCCGGTGACATTGATGATTTAGAAAATTTTGTTGTTGAGAATTTTGCTAATTACAGTGAAGAAAGCATTAAGCAGTTGAAACAAAATTATGGCGTAGATAAAATTATCGTTGCAACAATTTTTTATGATTATAATCAGGATTATTCAGATGCTAGTCTTTCTCTTCATTTAGGAGAGCTTGGAGTCAATAATACAACCCTTTTAGCAGAGAAGTCGCTAAATATTGATGATTCGCTAAGAGTTAATCTGCAAGATTATGCTAATTTATTAGTTAAGAAATTAGATGAAGCCTGGATTAAATTTTCAACTCTTTCATTCTCTGCACAAAAAAATTATCAAATGGTGGTGTTTAAAATCAATAAACCAATCGATATCCATAATATAAATGCAGAGCTTGCAGGTTTTAACTTTATTGATTCTTGGAGTTTGGTTTCATTGTCAACTCGTTATGCTGGATTTAGATTAGCCTTTGAGCAATCTCCTTTAGATCTAGTTGAAAGTTTAAAGGCTGAGAATTTTGCAATATCGAGAGATGGTGATAATTTGTTCATCATTGGGAAAGATTAGATGATATTGGGGGCAAAGTTTTATTTACCGCTAGCATTACTATTAATTTTGATACTCTGCTATAGCGTTTCATCAATTTTATCACCTTTCATTGCTGGTATTGTTTTAGCATATTTGTTAAACCCTATTACTTCATATATTGAGAACTATACATCCAGAACTATAGCCGCAATAATTTCACTTTTAATATTAATTTTCTTATTAGTATCTGTATTATTTGTTATAGCACCTTACCTATATCAAGAGTTAGCAATGTTTATATCAGATATGCCTGATTATTTGCGTAATTTGAGATCTTACTTGGATCCTTATGTTGCAAACTTTTACAATCGTTTTGGCCTTACAGGTTACGAAGGTAATCAAGGTGTTTTACATCGAGCCTCCCAAGGTTTAATTAAAGTCTCAACGGGAGTATTATCAAATGTTTTAACATCAAGTTTGGCTTTTATTAATGTTATTGCTTTGTTAATTATTACCCCAATAGTTTCATTTTATTTGTTAAGAGATTGGCAAGGAATAACTAAAGGTTTCTTTGATTATATTCCGCGTAAGCATTTAAGAGTTACCAAAAAATTATGTGCTAGAATAGACCGAGTCCTATCTGGTTATATCCGTGGGCAATTAAATGTTTGTTTTATGCTTGGTGTTTATTATGCTATTGGTCTTGGCTTTATTGGCCTCAATTATGGTGTGTTGCTTGGTATTGTTTCCGGAGTATTAGTAATTTTGCCATATTTTGGAATTGCTATTGGCATGGTGATTGGAATAATCTTAGCATATATTCAATATTCTGATATTACTCAGGTTGCAATTGTTATGATGGTGTTTTTATCTGGTCAATTTATTGAGGGTAATTTTATAACTCCTAAATTAGTTGGTGATAAGGTAGGTTTGCATCCTGTAGTAATTATTTTTGCGCTTCTTTCTGGTGCTACATTATTTGGTTTTGTCGGAATATTATTTGCAATTCCATTTACGGCAAGTATATGGGTCTTAATAAATCATTTTCTTAAACTATACAAAAAAAGTAGTAGCTATAAATAAAGATTAATTATAAACAGGTAAAAAAGTTGATTATGTTACGTTTTTGTTATCTTTTCCTAATATTTATTGTTTCTTGTAGTTCGAATAATGAGCTTGTTGAAACTCAGGTTCAATTCGATGAAGAGTATAATGTAGAAAATATTGAGACATATGCTAATATTTATGATTATTATGAGTTTAATAGTTTTCAAGACTTCATAAATTCTCTAAATGTTGTTGGTGTTAATCAAGATGAGCTGGATGTCTTTGAAATTGAAGCTAATAGTTTCTTTGAAATAGCGCCTAATAAAAGTTCCAAAGATTTTTTGTTGGAGCAATCTGAAATGCAAATTAACATTGCAATTATAAATAGTATAGAAATCATCGGCCCTGAATTGTTTTGTCGTGAATTTTCACAAAAGGTAAATTTTAGGGTTGCAGAAGTTGTAGTTAATGGAATTTCATGTAGAGATGATCAAGGGTGGAGAATTTTAAGAAAAATTAATTAAATTTTATTATGTATACGGAAGCAGAAAACTTCCCAAAAGGGAACTTAATGGCCGGAAAGAAAGGCTTGATTATGGGTGTAGCAAATAATAAATCTATTGCTTGGGCAATAGCTTCTGCTGCGCATCAGCAAGGTGCTGAATTAGCATTTTCTTATCAAGGTGAAATTTTGCAAAAAAGAGTTGAACCGCTTGCAGAATCTGTTGGATCAAAGTTGGTAATTCCATGTGACGTAACTGATGATGAATCTATTGATTCATTATTCCAAACATTAGAAAAAGAATGGGGTAAGATTGATTTCGTTGTTCATGCGATTGCTTTCTCTGATAAAGAAGAGTTAAAAGGTCGCTACATCAATACATCTTTGGAAAACTTTACTAAAACAATGCAAATTTCTTGTTATTCATTCACTGCAATAGCTCAAAGAGCTGCAAAAATAATGAATAAAGGTGGAAGCTTATTAACTTTATCATATTACGGTGCTGAAAAAGTTATGCCTCATTATAATGTAATGGGTGTTGCTAAGGCTGCATTAGAGGCTAGTGTTAGGTATTTAGCATGTGATCTTGGTAAAGATGATATTAGGGTTAATGCAATTTCTGCAGGGCCAATGCGAACGCTCGCAGCTGCAGGTATAGGTGATTTTAGATATATGTTGAAATGGAATGAGTATAATTCGCCATTAAAAAGAAATGTTACTTCAAATGATGTTGGAAAATCTGGGTTATATATGGTAAGTGATTTAAGTTCTGGTGTAACTGGAGAAGTTATTTATGTTGATTCTGGATTTCATGTCGTTGGAATGAAAGCAATTGATGCTCCAGATATATCTATAGTAAAAGATCAATAAAAGCTTCTGTTAAAGTCATTATGGCTAAATTGCACCATATAATTTTTTTTTTAGCACAAAATGTATATGGTTCTTTATTTAAGGCGTCATTTTATCGCAAGGCCATAGATTATAAACTCAAGTTTGTATTGTTAAGTTTTTTTACGATCTTATTTTTAGCATATTCTGTACCTTTATCTAAAATATATCTGAAGATATTTTCTATTGATCTAGTAAATCCAAATAACCAAATTTCTAATGAAATAGATAGCTTCATCCAACAGGTACCTAAATTTTCTATTTCTGAGGGTAAATTTGATGTTGAAACTAAAGAGGTGATTGAAATCAGAAATTACAATAAAGATGAGGTCATTGTTGTATTCAATCAAGCTAAATCTGCTAAGCCAGAATCTGCAATATTTTTTGCTGATAATGGAGTTTATTTAGAAGAAGAGCAAATTAAAGATTATGTAATTAATCTGTTTGATTTACCCGAAAATAATAAGTTATTTGGTGATTTAAAAGAAAATTATAGCTTTGTAAGTTATGAACAATTTAATGATATTGATGTAAGCTCAGTAGTATTGAGAGATTTTGTCACAAGTTTAATTGCAGAATATGATTTAAAATACCTTTTTTTAATTTCGTTTTATTTTGTTTTCGCCAATTTTTTAGTACTTATTGCACAAATTACGATATTTTCGTTTTTGACACTTACGATACTTGGTCGATATAAAATTAAGTATAAAAATATTTTTACTATAACTTCGGTTGCTTTCATCCCTTTTTTACTGCTTGAAATAATAAATATAATCACTTTTAAACAATCCTTTATATTGAACTCATATCCTTATAGTTTTGTTGTGTTTATTGCTGTAAATACTTATTTTGTAAGATTTGCCGCTAATTCAATTGTTAAAATAAAGAAATGAACTCAATAATAGATTTTATTCCATTACTTGGATTCCTAATAACATATAAATTAAAAGGGTTAATTGATGCTACTATAGTTCTTGTAATATTATCAGTTTTGGCAGTTTTATTTATGTATTATAAAGAAAAAAAAGTAGCTAAAGTACCTTTAATATCATCATTGATTGTCGTTTTGTTTGGTGGTTTGACAATATTATTTGATGATCCGGTTTTTATAAAAATTAAACCGACGATTATTAATATATTATTTGCAGGGGCATTGTTAATTGGTAACTATAATCAAAAGCCTCTTTTGAAGCTATTTCTCGACAAAACATTAAAAATGTCAGATCAGGCATGGCTGATATTATCAAAAAGATACGCATATTTCTTTTTTGTATTAGCTATCATTAACGAAGTTATCTGGCGAAATTTTTCTGAAGATTTCTGGGTAAATTTTAAGGTATTTGGTATGATGACTATTTCAATGATATTCATTATCTCGCAAATGCCATTCATAACAAAACACACTAATTCAACTCAAAGTTAAATAAAGTTCTTTCAAATGGATATTTTAGAAAAATTAGAGCAAATCTATACAAATTACCAGCGTCTCTCTTCGAAGCTTGAGGATCCATCCCAATTAGGTCGTGAAGAATTTATTGAAATATCTAAAGAGTTTTCAGAACTTGAGCCAGTTATTGATGATTATAAACTTTATAAATCGCTAATAAATGAAATTTCTGAATTAAAAGAAATTATCTCTGATGAAAATGGAGACGAAGAAATGAAGATGCTGGCTGAAGACGAGTTACCAGAGCTAGAGTCACGAAAAACTGAAATGGAATCACTAATAGTTAAGCACTTAATTCCTAAGGATAAAGATGATACTAAAAACTCTATTTTAGAAATTAGAGCTGGTACAGGTGGTGGCGAAGCAGCATTATTTGCTTCAGATCTGCTTAAAATGTATCAAAAATACTCTGAAACTAAAAATTGGCGATTTGAGATTATGTCTATTTCCGGTACCGAAATTGGTGGAATACGTGAGGCTACGATTTCAATTTCTGGTAAGGATGTTTTTAGTAGATTGAAGTTTGAATCTGGTGTTCATAGAGTTCAGAGAGTTCCAGAAACAGAATCAAGTGGTAGAATTCATACTTCAGCGGCAACTGTTGCTGTTCTTCCTGAGGCTGAAGATATTGATATTAAAATTGCAGAAAAAGATCTAAGAATTGATATTTTTAGAGCTAGTGGTCCTGGTGGCCAATCCGTTAATACAACTGATTCTGCTGTTCGAATTGTTCACTTACCAACAGGAATAACAGTTTCTCAACAAGATCAGAAATCACAGCACAAAAATAAGGAAAAGGCAATGCGTATATTAAAAGCGAGGCTTTATGATCATCAAAAAGAAATTGAAGATTCATCACGTTCAGAAGAAAGAAGAAATCAAATTGGCTCTGGGGATAGATCTGAGAGAATAAGAACTTATAATTTCCCGCAAAGTAGAATATCTGATCATAGAATTAATTTAACATTATATAAAATTGATGAAATTCTAATTAATGGTGAGTTGGATTATTTAGTTGATCCACTTCTTGCTGAGGATGCTGCGAATAAACTTGCAAATATAAAATAATGAGCTAACTAGTAGTTTTAAAGAGAGGAGAATGATGAGTGATTCAAAAGTCATTTGCTTAAATTATGTTTCGAGTTAAACATGATTTACAGTAAAAACAGCGCCAACCCAATTAATAGTGTTTTTATTTTATCTATTTTTTTGTTTTCAGTTTGGTACTGGTGTCAAATTTTTTGTACTTATAAGAAGCAAAAGGACGATTTAATAACTCATTTACGGTTTAATGCTAATATGCTTGTTAATGAGATATCACATATTTCTAAAGCGGTAAAAACCGATCTATATAATGAAAATTATGTCAAACAAATTGTAGGTAGTAATTACAAGAATGATGAGCTTAAACTTTTTGACCCTAAAGTTGATAATGTTCTTAAAGAAAAAATTTTACCAATTAAATTAATTACTAGAGATGTTGAATCTAAGCAGCAAATATTCCAGTCTTCAATAAAAGTCAGAGATTTTATAGATCAATTATTTCTTGGATTAGATGAAAATGTTACATTTGTTTTGTTAGATAGTAATCAAAATATCATTGATAGTAATAGCGTTGAACTCCTTTTGACTGATACAGAAAAGCTTGAGATAGAAAGCTATAGTCTTTTAAATAACGCCATTAAATTTCAAGATAACTACTTTTATCATGTTAGGAAATTGGAAAATCTACCTTTTACATTATTAGTTGGTTATAAATCAGAATATTTACAAATAAAATTTTTAAAACTTTTCTTTGAAAAGGTTATGATTTTTGCTGCCTTTATTCTATTTGGCTATTTGATTATAAAAAAATCAAATAAATATATTAAGAAATTTAATTAATTTGGGCTCTTTGAAGAATATCTAGCATTAATGTGTCGTCATTATGCATAGCTAAATCATATGGAGTGACTTCGTTTCTGGCACTAAAATTAGGGTTTGCACCCCATAATAATAATTCGATTGCAAAGTCGTATTTTTTGAATTCAACAGCATAATATAAAGGTGATTTATTGTTTAAATCAATAGTATTAGGGTCATATCCTAATGAAAGCATTTCTCTTATAACATATGGGTTGTTATTATTAATAATTGCATAAGTTAATGGCGAAAGGTTATTTATGAAGATGTTATAATTAGGACCAATCTTATTTGTAATCGCGGTAATGCCATTCAAGTTGCTGCTTTTTATTGAAGCAAATAATAGTTGGTAATATTCTTCTAAAAATGTTGGCTCACTAATATGTTGGTTTGGTGGTTGATAAATTGCATTATTAAAAAAAGCTGCACCTTGAACTAAGAAAGGATTTTCTACAGGTTTTGATTTTGGTTTAATTTTGGCAAGAACAGATTTCGGTTTATTAGTATTTTTCATAATATCTGATACTGTAGACTTATCAATTGCAATTTCAGAAACAGCTGTATCAGAATTAACCTTATTATTCTCAATATTACTGATTTTTACTTTTGTACTGGCCTCATCTGAAGAAATTTTAGTATCTGAGTTTTCACGTTTTTGTGAATTAGTTTTCTCCTCGGTAATTTCTTGTGATGCTTCTACGTCTTGGAACGTTAATATTTCATTATTATCTTTAATATCAGCTATTTTGTCATCATTAGTATTATTGGTAGCAGAATCTTGTGACGTTTTATCTTCTTTATCAGCTTCATTGATATCAACTATTTTGTCATTCTTCGAATTATTCGTAGCGGAATCTTGAGATATAGTTGTTACAGAATCTTGTGACGTTTTATCTTCTTTATCAGCTTCATTGATATCAACTATTTTGTCATTCTTCGAATTATTCGTAGCGGAATCTTGAGATATAGTTGTTATAGAATCTTGTGACGTTTTGTCTTCTTTATCAGCTTCATTGATATCAACTATTTTGTCATTCTTTGAATTATTCGTAGCGGAATCTTGAGATATAGTTGTTACAGAATCTTGTAACGTTTTGTCTTCTTTGTCTGCTTCTTTATTAGCATCAGCTTCATGAGCTTTTAAAGCATCTTCGTTAATAAAGTGCTCATATTGTTTTTCTAAAAATTTGCTTTCACTTAGATTTTTAATTTCTTGTTCTTGAGCTTCTAATTTATCTAAAAGGCTTTCTGAGTCATCCTCTATTTTTTCTTCAGATTTTTCGGTTTCCTTGTCAGTGGATTTATTGTTATGAACTTTTGAATTATCCACATCTAAATTTTCGATTTCTTGATCTTGTGGCTCTAGAGTAGACGGTTGAGTATTATCATTATCTTGTTTTTTGTCTTCATTATCTGAATCATTATCCTGAAAATCTATTTGAAGATCGTGCAAATCCTCAATTTTAGGGTAAATACTAATATCAGTATCTGAATCATCTTCATTGGATGCAATCACAATATTTTGATCGGTATTACTAGCTGAGGTTATCTGGTAGCCAAGTAAAACTGAGAAAATAAGCGATAACAATATAAAAAAATTAGATAAAAAAAGCATAATTTAATCTTAACCTAATTTAAGTAATTTTACACTAGAAAAAATTTTTTTCTTATAATGAAATTCTCTTTTTTAGATAATGATAAAAAATTAACAATAAAATTATTTTTGGAAGATAAACAATAAGGATTATATTCTGGTAAATATTGAAAACTACTGATGAAAGAAAAGCGTCGGTGAAATATACTGTGAAATTGATAAGCAGACCAATAATTAAATATCTCAAAATTCTATGTTCTCTTGGCCTAAACTGACTAAGTAATGCAGCAATAAAAAGAGAAGATAGGAATAATAGTGGATTGGAAAAATATTTATGAAGTTTAATTTCATATTTGTCTGTCTTAATACCGCTTGATTTGGCATTTTTAATGAGTTGATAAAGTTCAATGATACTATATTTTTCCTTATCATTTTGTTTTAAAATTGTATAAAAGATTTTATGGTCAATGTTAAAATTAATTTTAAATTCAGATTTAAATAAAGGTAATTTATCTAATTGGTTAATTTGTGCTTCATATAATATTAATTCATTATTTTTCAGTTCAGCATTTTTAGCAATAACAAGGCTATTTTTATTTAAATCTCTGCATTCCAAGCAAATTAGATTTAAGTCATTTATTTGGTTTTTATTTGAATTGT
>JADHOX010000008.1 GCA_016778805.1 Rickettsiales bacterium | reverse complement strand
GTAATGAATTTGATATTATTAATAATAATTATGCTAATTTTGGGGCTTTGTCTTTTGTAGCTTCAAATCAATATGCTGGGCTTTTAGGAGATGAAGTCGCTTATTCTCAATTAAAGTTAAATTTATCAAATAAGATTAATAGTTATATTGGTTTTGCTACTTCAGCTGAAAATGATTCAGATTATATTTTCTCAAAATTTAATTATGATTTAGGTAATTCATATATAAGTTTTTCACTTGGAACATTATTGGAAAATGATAATTTTCTTGGTACTGAAGCTGAGGGATCATTTAATGTAAATGAAGGTTCTAAAACAACATATTATGGCTTAGGTTATGTTAAGAATTTTGCCAATAATATTGATTTTATTTCAAAACTAGATTTTGGTATAACTAAAATAAAATCCGATAATTATTCTGTTTTTAAAAATTTTAGTGATGTCTCATCAAGAGAAGCTTCATTTGCTTTAGTAAAGCGTTATAAAAATTCAGCCTATGGTATTGCTTATTCTGAACCTATGCGAGTTGTTTCAGGAGATGTGTTAGTTTCAGTTGGAACTGCTAGGGATGAAGATGGAAATGTTACTTTAGCATCAGAAAATGTATCATTAATATCATCTGGAAAAGAAAGAAATTATGAATTATTTTATAAGAAAAATTTACCAACAAATGATTCAATTTCATTTAATTTTATTTATACCGAAGAGCCTAATCATATTGCATCAAATCCTGATGACCAATTATTTGCACTTAAATATTCAAAAAGCTTTTAAGTTAAATCTTTTCGATATTGTAATAGTAAAATTTCAGAATATTATTTTATTATTTAATTTTCTATTAATATAAATGTTAAAAAAAAAACAAATTAATGATATTTTTGATGTTTTTGAATTAGATAATCCTGAGCCAAAAACTGAACTAGAATATTTAAATGACTTTACCCTATTAGTTGCAATTGTTTTGTCTGCTCAGGCAACAGATGTTTCGGTTAATAAAGCTACAAAATCATTATTTGAAAAGTATAAAACTCCCGATGCTATTTTAGCATTAGGTGAGTCTGGTTTGAAGTCTTATATAAAGACTATAGGATTATATAATTCAAAAGCTAAGAATGTTATTTTGTTATGTGAAAAATTAATAAATGAGTATAATTCTGTTATACCAAAAGATTTAACTGAGTTGCAAAAGCTTCCAGGTGTTGGCAGAAAAACGGCAAATGTTTTTCTTAATTGTGCTTATGGTATGCTTACAATGGGAGTTGATACTCATGTTTTTAGAGTATCAAATCGTCTTGGTTTAACTAAAGCAAAAAATACTCTCGAAAGTGAAAAGCAATTATTAAAAAAAATTCCAGATAAGTATAAACTGCATGCACATCATTGGTTAATTCTTCATGGTCGATACATATGTAAGGCAAGAAAACCAATATGTAACATTTGTAAAATCAATCAGATTTGTAAATTTAAAGAGAAAACACTTTAAATCTTAATCAACAATTTGGATTGATTCATTATTTCGATTAAAAGATTTACGAGAATTGTTATATGGTCGTTTTTTATTACGATGATTTCTTTTTGAATTAAAACGATTAGGCTCAAATTTCTTCATCTTCTTTTTCAAAATATAAATTGCAGCATATAAGATTGGAGTATCAATGATTGCTATTAAAATTTTAACAATTGAAGTATTAATAATTAAGCTGATTACTGCTTCTGAACTATTAAAATCATTATTTAAATTTCCAAAAACATAAAGCAAAAATACAAAAATTATAGTATCAGCAATTTGACTAACAATAGTTGATACATTATTTCTTAACCAGATGTGTCGCCCTCTTGTTTTCTTCATAAGTAAATGATAAAGATTTACATTCAAAATTTGACAAATCAGAAAGCTTATTGCGAAAGCAAAAATAATTTCACAGTTATTTGTGTATAATTGATTAATTAAATTTGAATCAGAGTTTGTTAAATTATTTTCAATAGCAAGACCAAAAAAGACTAAAATACTAATAATAAAGCCAACAAGAACTGCATTAATTGTTTTTGATTTACCAAAAAATTCAGCAATTATATCAATTATAAGATAGGTAATAGAGTAAAGCAAAACACCTGTTGGGATAATAAATGCAAGATTGGCTTCAATAGATGAATTTGAAAAATTAATAAAGCTTGAATTAAGAATTATTGCTGAAATTACTAAAAGGCTAAAAAATATTCCAGTTAAGAATAAATATACGGAATCTTTACGAATCATTTTGAACTAAAAAATTATTGATGTTAAATTTTCGTATTTAATTCATTTTGCTGATTAAATGTCAATTATATAATCATTAGAAATGAACTATTAATAATAGATATTAATATTCGAACTAGACAATTATAAGAAAAAAACTTATTAAATGTAGGTTTGACTAAATTTTTAGAACTTATGACTGTACTTTCTGATAATGAGATTATCAAATTAGCAACAACTAAAGGAATGATATTTCCTTTTATTGAATCCCCTACTAATAAAAATTCACGCGGTAATAGGATAATTTCATATGGTACATCTTCATATGGTTATGATGCAAGAGTATCAGATGAGTTTAAGATTTTCACAAATGTTGATTCTGCAATAGTTGATCCTAAATCTTTTTCTAATGATGGTTTTGTTACAAGAAAAACTGATGTTTGTATTATACCTCCAAATAGTTTCGCCCTAGCAAGTACGGTTGAATATTTTAAAATACCGAAAGATGTTCTTGTAATTTGTGTTGGAAAATCGACTTATGCAAGATGCGGGATAATTGTTAACGTAACTCCATTAGAACCAGAATGGGAAGGTCATGTTACTTTAGAATTTTCAAATACAACGCCTTTACCTGCAAAAATTTATGCCGGAGAAGGTGCTTGTCAGTTTATTTTTTTAAAAGCTAGTGAGGTATGTGCAACTTCTTATAAAGATAGAGCTGGAAAATACATGAAACAAGTTGGTGTAACTTTACCAAAATTATAAAATGATAACTAATACAAAAATTGCAATTGAAGGAGGCAATCAATTAAAAGGTTCTATAAGAATTAGTGGTTCCAAAAATGCTTCTTTGCCGATTCTTGCTGCAACTTTACTTACTGATGACGAAATTATTATAGATAATTTACCTCATCTTGACGATATATCTGTAATGATAAATTTATTATTAAGTTTTGGTGCTGATATTGAGTTTTTAGGGTATGGATCAAAATTAGCTACTAGAGGAAGAAAAATTTCCATAAAATGTCATGATATTAAATCAACATTTGCTCCTTATGATCTTGTTAATAAAATGCGAGCTTCGATTATAGTATTAGGAGCACTACTTTCACGATTTGAAGAAGCTGACATTTCACTTCCAGGAGGATGTGCAATTGGTATTAGACCAATCAACTTCCATTTAGAAGCCTTAAAAAAAATGGGAGCTGAAATTGAGATTAAAGCTGGTCATGTTAAAGCTAGAGCTAAAGGTGGTTTGAAAGGAGCTCATATTAAATTTGATAAAATATCTGTTGGAGCTACTGAGAATATTCTAATAGCTGCAACTCTTGCTAAAGGTATTACAGTAATTGAGAACGCTGCTTTAGAACCTGAAATTATAGCTTTAGTTGATATGCTTATTGCGATGGGAGCAAAAATATCAAGAAAAGACAGGGTTTTTACTATTGAAGGTGTTACTCGATTATCTGGTACCTCTGTTGAAGTTATTCCTGATAGAATTGAAGCTGGTTCTTATGCTCTTGCAACTCTTGCAACAAATGGAGAAGTAGAATTAAAAGGAATTAAACGCGATATTTTTGCTTCGATTGAAGATAAGTTAAATGAAGTTGGGGCAAAACTTACGGATACAGAAAATGGAGTTCTTGTCAAAAGGCTTCATAAAGCAAAACAAAATATAAATATTGAAACTACGGAGCATCCTGGTTTCCCAACTGATATGCAAGCTCAATTTTGTGCATTATTATCTACTGAAGGTGTGAATTCAAATATTAGTGAGAAAATTTGGGAAAATAGATTTATGCATATTCAAGAACTTAATAGAATGGGAGCTAATATTACTGTATCTGATAATATTGCTAGGATTAGTTCTGTTGATCAACTAACTGGTGCAGAAGTTTCAGCCACAGATCTTAGAGCCTCAATGGCTCTAGTAATTGCTGCATTGTCAGCTACTGGTAAGACCATTATCGAGAATACACATCATATTGATCGAGGCTATGAGGCTTTTGAAGAAAAATTATCTAGATGTGGTGCAAAAATCTATAGAATTGTTGCCTAATTATTTTGTTAATAATTTTACAAGATCTGTTAAAGTTAGACTTTCTTGTTTTGAAGATTGAAAATTTTTTACTTTAAAGATTTGAGTTTTTATTTCATCTTCACCAATAACAACAACATATTCTGATTTAGTTTCGGCTTTTTGTAATTTCTTTTTTAAATTTCCAGATACTAAATTAATCTCACATGATATGCCTTTAGATCTAAGTGATTCTGCAATAATAAATACTTGATTTACTTCCTTTTCAGAAAATGGAATTAAAGAGATTTTGAAAAGCTTATTTTTAGTAAAATTACAAAGTTCACTTATCCTTTCAATTCCACCTGCTACTCCAACTGCTTTGATAGATTGTTTGCTGCCAAGAATTTCAAATAATTTATCATATCTTCCACCTGCAAAAACTGCATTTTGACTACCTAATAAATCAGTGGTAAATTCAAATACAAAATTATTATAGTAATCTAGGCCTCGAACAAGTTTAGTATTAATCTGATATTTAATATTACAATCTGTTAAAGCTGATTCAATATTTGCAAAAAATATTTTCGATTCATCTGTTTGAAAATCCAATAAATTTGGTGCATTTTCTAAAATCTTTTTATCAATATCTGATTTGCTATCTAATATTCTTAGAGGATTTGTATGTAATCGTTTTTGACTATCTACAGAAAGTTCTGATGCAAAAGCTGAAAGATATTCAACAAGCTTTTCAGTGAAATTTTTTCTAGATATATCACAACCTAAATTATTAATTTCTAAAGTAACTTTATCTTGAATATTTAGAGATTTAATCAATTGGTTAATTAGTAAAATAATGTCAATATCACATCCAGCTGAGTTATTACTAAAATTTTCAAAATTTAATTGATGAAATTGACGATAACGCCCTTTTTGTGGTCTCTCATAGCGAAATAAAGGGCCATAACTAAAAAATTTGAATGGTAACTGATTATATAAACCATTTGAAATAATTGATCTTGCAATAACTGCGGTAAATTCTGGTCTTAATGTTAAAGATTCTTCATTTCTATCAAGAAAGCTATACATCTCTTTACTAACAACATCAGATGTATCTCCAAGTGATCTTTTAAATAGATTAGTTGATTCTAAAATTGGAAAATGTCCAGCTTGATAACCGTATAATTTTGCAACATTTGATGCTGTCTCAATAACAGTTTGAAAGTTTTGACCTTGATCAAAAATTATATCGTTGAATCCACGCAGTGATTTAAGTTGAGACATTTTTCAATTGATTATATTTTTTAAGGAATAAATCATAATGAACATATTCTTTTGCACCAGATAAAAATTCTTCAATTTGTGAAATTGCATTATCATAGCCAGATTTATTCATTATTCCTTCATGAAGCGCATATTTAAGATAAATTAAATAAGTATTTAATACATCAGTTTCGCAATAATCCCTAATTTCTTTAATTTGACTATTTTTAAATAAATTATAAACAGCAAGACCATCTACATCAATTTTTCCAGGTATATTTAATAAAGCGCAGATATCATTCATTGAAACTTTAGTTGAAGCACCAAAATTTGATAATACATCAATTAAATCACAATGCCATTCCGTGCTGTATCTTTGCTGATAATTATTCCATTTATCACCTAATTGATAGATTCCAAAACTATTAGAATGATATTTTAAAGCTCTATATTGTAAAACTGGGAAATCAAAATTTCTGCCATTATATGATATAAGCTTAGGTTTATGCTTGGCAATGAAACTAAAAAAACCATCTATTAGTTCTTTTTCCTTTGAATCTTCGTTACCACCTGATCTAATTTCTTGTAAATTATGAAATTCATTACGACCTTCTCTAAGAATTTCACAATGCATAAAACTAATAGCCACCACTTTATGAAAACATGGTTTAAGAAACACTAAATTTACATCGTCCTTATTTTCATCAAAATCATGTTTGTGATGTTTTGCTAATTTGATATGAATTTCGTCATCACTGGATTTGAAATCATTAAACAGATTACGACCTGAAGCTATATCAGGAATAGTCTCGATATCAAAAACTAATAGATTATTTAACATTTTTCTTTATTAGCTAATTATGCTTAAAAAAATTTTTTATATATTAATATTCTTATTACCTGAAATTGCTTTTGCCAATCTAAAAGTAATAAGAGATTCTGAAACTGAACATTTTATAAGCAAAATATCTAAACCTATTTTTATTCAAGCAGGATTAAATGAAGATGATATAGGTATTCACATTATTAATGACGATAGTTTAAATGCATTTGTAGCTGGCGGTAGAAATTTATTTATTAATTCTGGCTTAATCATAAGAGCAGACACAATAGAAGCTTTGTTAGGAGTTATTGCTCACGAAGTTGGCCATATAGCTGGAGGTCATCTTGTTAAGCTCAATACTGCTGCCGATACTCTTTCTACGAGTCTAGCACTTGGTTATATTCTTGGTATAGCCACTGCTGTTTCAGGAAATCCAGATGTTGGTCAGGCTCTTTTGCTAGGAAGTTCTCATGTTGCTGATAGGTCAATGTTAAAATTTTCGCGTAATCATGAAGATGCTTCAGATGAAGCGGCTTTAAAATATTTAAATAACTTAAATATTGATCCAAATGGAATGTTAAGCTTTTTTGAACAAATTAAAGCAAATGAAAGTTTTAGTTCTGGTGGCGATAATCTTTACACGAGAAGTCATCCATTAACTGATGATAGAATTATTCGAATTAAATCAAGAATACAGCAAGCAAATAACCAAAATTATAAAAATTATTCAGATTCTGAAATTGAAGAATTTGAGTTTATTAAAATTAAACTTGAAAGCTTTTTAGTTGAAGACCCAGAAACATCAGTAAAAAAAATTACTGGTGACAGTAAATATGATTATTATGCAAAAGCTATCTTATTTCATAGAATGGGAAATTTGAAAATGGCTGTTAAAAATTTAGACTATCTTTTAAATAAGGATCCTAAAAACCAGTATTTAATTGAGTTAAAAGCGCAGTTTTTTTATGAAAATGGTGAGCCTAATCAAGCCTTAAAATTTTATAAAAAAGCTAATGCAATTGACCCAAAAGATTTGCTTATAAAAATGCAGATTGCAGAATCTATAATTAGTATTGCTAATCCAGGATTATATGATGAGGCAATCAATGAAATTAAAGAAGTTTTGTTAGAAGAATATTTCAATGTTAATGGCTGGATTAGATTATCATATCTATATGATAAAATTGATAAACCTGATTTATCATTACTAGCTTTAGCTGAATCAAAATATTATTCAGGAAGATATATAGAAGCTGTGGCTCTTGCCGAGGAGGCGCTTGAAAATTTTGAAAAAGATACAAAATCGTCTAATAATCATGAGATCTTTCGATCTAAAGAGATAATTGATTTTTCAAATAGAAAAATTAGTGAAGATAAATGAGTGAAGTTGAATTAAATCAGGATTTTGATGTCATAATTATAGGTGCTGGTGCTGCAGGCTTAATGTGTGCAATTGAGGCTGGAAAAAGAGGTAGAAAAACTCTAGTGTTAGAACATAATAAGAATGTTGGAGATAAGATTAGAATTTCAGGTGGTGGAAAATGTAATTTTACTAATCTTCAAATCAATCGTGACAATTATTTATCCAAAAATCCATATTTCGCAATTTCGGCTTTAACTAAATATTCAAATTTTGATTTTATTAATTTTGTTGAGAAAAATGAAATTAAATATCATGAAAAAACTTTGGGTCAGCTATTTTGTGATGATTCCTCTAAACAAATTATCAATATGCTGGTTTCTGAATGTGAAAAAAATGATGTTAATATTTTAACTAAAACTAAGGTTATAGACATTGAAAAAACTAATTCATGTTTTGTAACTAAAACCGAAACCAATAATATTAATTCAAAATCAGTTGTAATTGCATCTGGAGCTTTATCAATTCCAAAAATGGGAGCTACTGATTTAGGCTATAAAATTGCTAAAAATTTTAACTTAGCAATGGTTGATTGTGAACCAGCTCTCGTTCCTTTCACCATAGATGAGTCGCTTCTAAGTAAAACTGCATTACTTGCTGGTGTCTCTAATTTTGTTGAAGTAAGCTGTAATAAAAAATCTTTTAGAGAAAATATTTTATTTACTCATAGAGGTATTAGTGGTCCTGCAATTCTGCAAATTTCTTCATATTGGAATAAAGGCGATATTGTTACAATCAATTTTCTTCCTGATATTCAAATTTATCATGAGTTAATTAGATTTAAAACCACATCTAAAAAGCAGTCTATAAATAAAATTCTTGCGCAGTTTTTACCAAAAAAATTAGCAGAATTTTTTTGTGAATATTTAAAAGTAAATGGTTTTATTTCAGAAATTAGTAATAAGAAATTATTACAAATTGCTGATACTCTTAATAATTTTAAATTTGTACCAAATGGAACTGAGGGGTATGCAAAGGCCGAAGTAACTAGAGGCGGAGTTTCAACTGATGAAATATGTGCTAAAACGTTTGAAACAAAAAAAGTCAAAGGTCTTTATTTTATAGGAGAAGTACTTGATGTAACTGGGCATTTGGGAGGTTATAATTTTCAATGGGCCTGGTCATCAGGATATGCTGCTGGATTAGTGGTATAAATTAAGCTAAAATTTACTTCTTTTATGTAACAAAAAGCTTGAATTTAACTGCTTTTTTGGCTAAATGAACTAATAAATATCTTAGCTTTTAAAATGAAATTAACAATCGATAAAAATATTTTACAAAAATCACTTTCTCATATTCAAGGTGTAGTTGAAAGAAGAAATTCAGTTCCGATTTTGTCAAATTTAAAAATTACTATTGATGAAAGCAAACCTAATAAAATAAATTTAACTGCTACTGATATGGATATTGCAATATCTGAAGATTTGGAAGCAATTATTGAGGGCTTTGGTGCTATTACTGTTCCAGCTCATAAGCTTTATGATATTGTAAAAAAACTTCCTGATAGCTGTGATGTAGTAATGCAGTATGAGCCTCAAGATAGTAGTCAAAAACTTACCGTTAAAGCACAAAAAAGTAAATTTACATTGCCTGTTCTTCCAGCTAGCGATTACCCAGAAATTGATATTCAAAATGTATCTCATAGTTTTAACCTTAATAGAAAAGACCTGGTTAAATTATTAGATAAAGCAAGATTTGCAATATCAACTGAAGAAACACGTTATTATTTAAATGGTATTTATCTTCATCAAGCTAATGCTAATGATAATCGTAAAGTTCTACGTGCAGTTGCAACAGATGGTCATAGATTAGCTTCAATTCAAACTAACCTTCCTGAAGGTGCAACTGATATGCCTTCAATCATTATTCCAAGAAAAACTGTTATGGAAATAAGAAAGGTTTTAGAAGAAGAGCAAAATGATTTAGAAATAAAAATTGATTTGTCTGAATCTAAAATTCAGGTTTCATATTCAGATTTTACTTTAATCTCAAAATTAATTGATGGAAGTTTTCCTGATTATGAAAGAGTTATTCCTCAAAATAACACTAAAGTCTTAACTACTGAGTTAAAGCCTTTAAATCAAGCAATTGATAGAGTAGCAACAATTACATCAGATAAATCTAAATCAATTAAATTTCATCTTGATAGTAATAAAATTACTATTTCAGCTAATGATATTGATAATGGTTTCGCTAAAGAAGAATTAGATACTGAATATAATGATAGTTCTGTTGAAGCTGGTTTTAATTCGAAATATTTACTTGAAATGACATCTGTTATTGATGGTAATCAAATTAGAATGTATTTTGCAGATTCATCATCTCCTGCTTTAGTCGAAGATGTTGAAGATCAAGATTCATTATATGTTATAATGCCAATGCGTGTTTAATATTTCATGCAGCAAGCTGAATTAGATCAAATCTATATTGATAATTTAACTTTAGTTAATTATCGAAATTTCGGCAATAAGACATTTAGTTTTAATTCTAAGATCAATGTTATTTCCGGCTGTAATGGTGTTGGTAAAACTAATATTTTAGAAGCTATTTCTTTATTTGCTCCAGGTAATGGTTTTAGAAAAGCTAAGCTTGATGATTTTAAGAATAAATTTTCTAATGATAATTCTTCAACTGGATGGTTTATTAAACTAAACTTATCTTCTGATTCTGGAGTTCAAAAATTTATTACAGCAAAAGATAATAATAGTAGAAGAAGAACGATATCAGTTGATTTAGAAAATTTATCCCAAGCAGAGATAGTAAAGTTTTTAAATATTATTTGGCTGACACCTCAGATAGATAATCTTTTAAATGAAGAAAGAGAAAAGCGAAAAAAATTCATTGATAGAATTGTTTTTAATTTCTTCCAGGATCATATCAAAAATTTAAATCTTCACAGTAAATTTTTAAAAGAACGTATCAAGATCTTAGAATATTCTAATGATGAAAAATGGCTTGAAAAAATAGAATGGCAAATTTCTGAACTTGCTAGTCAAATTGCTTATGCTCGTGTTGAAATTATTAATTACTTAAATCAAATTATTAGAGATTGTGACAAATCTTTTCCTAAAGGTACTATTTTAATTAATTCGGAAATTGAAGAAAAAATATTAGCTGGATTAAAACCAAATGAATTGGAGGAATATATCCGAAATCAATATAAGCAAAAACGTCATATTGATAAAAGCAAAAATACAACGAGCTTTGGCATTCAAAAATTTGATTTTGATTGTTTTCTTGATCAAAAAAACATTTCAGCAAAATTTTGTTCAACGGGAGAACAAAAATCTATGCTAATTATGATTAATCTAGCATATGCGATATTAAATCAAAAATTGTTGAATAAAAAACCAATTTTGCTTTTAGATGAGTTTATAAGTCATATGGATTCAATCAATATTAAAGAACTTGTTATGGCATTAATTGATAATTCTTCACAGGCTTTTATAACAACTACTGATAGGGATAAGTTTAGTTCTTACCAACAAGATTCTTTTTATTATATTGATCTAGAAAATAATTAAAATTTGAGAAATTTATCGGACCATTAATTCTGGCAAGAATTATATTATTTTCATCGATAATAAAAGATACCGGAATATATTTTATTTCTAATGATTTAGTAATAAGATCAAAATCATTTATTAAAATAACTTTTTCATAGGGGTTTTTATCATATTTCAAATATCTTAAAAGCTCATTTTTTTTATCATTATAAGCGAATCCATAAATAGGAATTTTAGTATTTTTACTTATTGAAATTAAGAAATCATTGCTATTTCGACAAACACGACACCAGGATGCAAAAATATTTATAATTTTAATTTTAGACGCATCTTGTTTCAGTTGGTCTGATGATACACTTTCACCATTTATGTCATATAATTTAAAATTAGCAATTTCAGTTCCAATTTGAGGTGATTTAAAAATATCAGTATTTCTTGCTTGTTTGTATATACTATAAACGAATAAACCTAAAAATAACGCTGCTAATACAAATGCAAGGTTCCAAATTTTTCTCATTTTAATTATCTAATAAAGAAATTAAATTATTTTTAACTTTAGATAGGAAATCTTTTGTATTTAAAAACTTAGGAGAATTATTGTTAATTAAAATAGCTATATCTTTGGTAAAATTACCAGATTCAACAGTATCGATTGTAGCTTTTTCAAGTTTACTACAAAATTCTTGTAATTTTTGATTATTATCAATTTTAGCTCTATGAGCTAAGCCCCTGCTCCATGCAAAAATTGACGCTATTGGATTTGTTGAAGTGGAATTACCTTTTTGATATTCTCTAAAATGCCTAGTTACTGTGCCATGTGCTGCTTCTGATTCAACTACCTCGCCATTCGGACTTACTAAAATTGAACTCATTAAACCCAGTGACCCAAAGCCTTGGGCTAAAGAATCTGATTGCACATCTCCATCATAATTTTTACAAGCCCAAACAAATTTACCTTCTGTTTTAAGTGCAAAAGCAACCATATCATCAATTAATCTATGTTCATACCATATACCAAGATTTTTGAAATCAGATAAGAATTCATTTTCATAAATTGATTGAAAAATATCGACAAATTCTTGGTCATAAATTTTAAGGATGGTATTTTTGGTTGATAAATATAAAGGCCATTTTTTTGTTAAAGCCATATTAAAACAGCTACGTGCAAAACCAGAGATCGATTCTTTTTTATTAAACATTGCCATTGCAATTGAATTTTCTTCTAAATCTTGAATATCAATCAATTGTTCATTTCCTGATAGCCCAGTAAACTTAAATTGCAGTTTACCTGCTTCTTTAAATTTGATTTCAGTTGCTTTATATTGATCACCATATGCATGTCTGCCAATGCAAATTGGATGTTGCCAATTATTTACGATTCTTGGGACATTATCTATAATTATTGGTTCACGAAAAACTGTGCCACCAATTATTGATCTAATTGTAGCATTGGGGGATTTGTAAATTTTTTTCAGATTGAATTCTTTTTGTCTTTGAAGATTAGCTGTAATTGTAGCACATTTTATAGCCACTTTAATTTCATTAGTTGCATTAGCAGCATCGATGGTAATTTTATCATCTGTTTTATCACGATTTAATATTGATAAATCATAATATTTGATATCAAGATCTATGAAAGGTAAAATTAAGTCAGATTTTATCCATTGCCACATAACTCTTGCCATTTCATCTCCATCCATTTCAACAATGGGATGATCAACTTTGATTTTTTTCATTTGGGATGTTTTTGTAATATATTCTGTAAATATTCTGAGATATGATTAAAAACAATATCTCGTCTTTTGTTGGTTATAATTACGTGCTTATCAAAATCAAGCATTAACAGATCTTTATCTAAAGAAGCAGTTTTCTTATATATTAATTTACCACTTTTAGGGTTAACTACAGGATCTTTGTCACCTTGGATTATTAATATTGGTGAAACAATTTTTTTCAAAGATTCTTCACAGCTTTCCATCAATTGAGATAGTTCGTAAACACCTTTCAAGTAATTTTTTGAATAATTAATGTGAGCATTTTCTGGAGTATCAATTATAAATTCTTTTTTACCTTTATCAGTATCAAATTTATCAATTAATTCATTCCAAAAATGCACAGTTGGAACTAAATTTACTTTTATATCATTAAGTCTTAATGCTGAATTTATTGAAATAATAGCTGATATTTTCGTTGTTTTATCACTGGCAAGTTTAAGAGCTAATAATCCACCAGTTGAAAATCCTGCTGCTACAATACGTTTGCATTTTTGTTTTAATGTCAGGTAACCAATATAATATGATTCATACCATTCCTCCCATTCGGTATATTTTAGATTGATTGGAGATGTTCCATGACCTTTTAATCTTGGAGCATAAATATGATAACCTAGTTTGTTTAAATATTTTGCTAATGCTCTAACTTCTTCAGGAGATGATTTGTATCCATGAGATAAAATAACTCCTACATCATTATTTCCTTCAAGATAAAATGGTTTTGCCATTTCACGATCTTTAGAGTATTCAGCATCAAAATATTTTTTGTAATCAGAAAAATATATTTTTTGATCGGTTTTAATTAATATATTAAATGCCTTATTTGCAATCTTTTCATATGGTTGGTTGCAATTATCAGTAATAATTTTCTTAACATTTTTAAATCTCGATATTTCATTCATTAAGATTCTTAGAGTATTACTAATTCGTAATTTATGAAAACTTATGTCTCTATCAATAACTTCATGATTAAGATAATAGATATCATTTTTGATATTTATTAAACCTTGATTTAAAGCTAAGCTTGTAACTGACTTTAAATATTTATTATCATCATCAAAAAAAATTTTATTAATATCATTAGCTATCGATTTATGTAATTGCTGAGTTGTTTTTGATCTAATCTCTTGAGCTATTACATAGATAAGAGTTTTTAAATGATCTTTGCTAATCATTTTTAATTCTAAGTTATCTAATATTGCTGCAAAAATATGATCAATATTTATGAAAGTATTATTGTAAATTTCTCTCATAAAGTAATTGGTTAATCGATATCTAAAATATTTTATGACAATATCATTTCTTGTTTCATGAGATATAATTGGGATTTTATGAAATAAATGTCTATGGCCTTTTATGTATTCATAAACATTGATTGGTTTTGCAAAATTTAGGGTTATTTCCGAATTGAATATAAGATTTCCTTCAATCTCTAATTCTTCTAAAACTCTATCTGGTAATTTATCCAAAAATTTTTTTGACAGTCTTAAAACGGGGTTATTTCCAGGTCTTATTGGAAAATAATTTATCGAAATCGGCACTATATAAAGAGGTTTTGGGGTAATAACCTCATCTTTTTCAAGAAAATATTTTTTTCTTATTTCATCAATGAATTCATAATTTTCTAATCTCTGAGCTTTTACAAAATCTTTTTTAATTAATTCATTTTTTATAGCAAGAACAGCAGAGCCAGTTTTTACAGTCTCAATTTTGCCATCTAATGTAAAAATATATTTTTTCTTACTGGTAATATGTTTGTTTTTAATCATCCTGCCTTCTGGATAAATCAGCCAATCATATCTTCCAGTAAGTAAGTCACCTGTTATTATTTCACTTTTATGCTTATTACTTGTAGCAACAGTACCCATTGAGGTTAAATATCTTCCTAAACCACCAACAAATAATTTTTGACTTGCTAGTGTTCTTACTCTCCTATTACAATTTTTAAAAATCATATAAGGAAGAATAAATGTTTCAGAACGTGTAAAGTGATTTGCTACAAATAAAACAGGACCATCAGGTATATTCTCTAATCCTTTTACGCTTAAATTTGAGTTGATGACTTTTTCAAGCAGATTAATGACAATCCCAGTTGAACGAAAAATAAATCCAGGCACTTAAGCAATTATATAATAGGTTTAGTCATTTTTCCAGATAGGTAATCTTTTACTGCATAAGCATCAACTTCATATAAATCATTAATTAATGTTTGCAGTTCTTGATATTTTTGTGCTTCAAGATCAGTTAAAACTTTATTTTTAACCATTTCTTCAATTGAAATATCAGCCCCATTTTGTCTCCTATAAATGCCAACTCTTTTTTTAACTTCAAGTAACTCTAGAGTTAAATTAAAAGCTTTATCAAGTCTTACGATAATATCATTATTATCGCCATGATAGACTAAATTAGTTAGTCTATTTCTACGATCATCATCTTTCATCATAGAAGCTGCAATTTTTGCTTTTAATTTATCAGATGGTGCTGATGATAATCTATTGATTCTTGCATAAAAGCTTACGATATATTTTAAAATAAGGCCAATTGGTCCAGATCCAAAATTGTTAAAAATCCCATGAAAACCATCATCTATTTTGTTAAAACATTGTTTTAATGCAAATGATAAGTAAATCTTATCTTCACTTGGCCTACCTTCGGCTTCAAATCTTCTAATAAGAGCTATTGCAAAGAAAATATTTGATAATATATCTCCAAATCTAGCACTTAACATTTCTTTTCTTTTCATATTACCACCGAATCTAGCAAGAGCTAAATCAGATAAATAAGCAAAACTACTCGAAGCCCATAAGATTTTTCGTTTAGAACTACCAATTAATCCAAATCTAAGAGGATAAGCTAAATGCCCTCTTGTTAAACTAAGAAGAATTGACCTAACTTTATTTCGAAGAAAATGTTTAATATGTTTAAATAAAATAAAATCAAATTTTGCAAAATCTTTGTTTTCGATAGCAATAACTTCATCATAAGAATATTTATGACATCTAATTGCACCTTGACCGAATATAATTAAACTTCTTGTCATTATGTTTGCACCCTCAACAGTAATTCCTATTGGAACTCCTGCATAAGGAGATGCTAATAAATTTCTAGGTCCTCGGCAAATAGCACTACCGCCTAATACATCCATACCATCATTAATTATTTCTCTAAAATTTTCAGTAAAATGATATTTAGCAATGGCATTAATAACTGAAGGTTTATGTCCAGAATCAATACTACTTGCTATAAATATTCTTGCTGATTCTAACATATATGTCTTGGCTGCTATCGAGGCTACAACTTCTTGAATTCCTTCAAATTTTCCAATTGCGATACCAAATTGTTCTCGAATTAATGAGTAATTTCCAACAACTTTACTTACAAGTTGAGCACCACCAAGACTTGTTGCTGGTAATGAAATACCGCGGCCAATTGCCAAGCATTCCATTAACATTTTCCAGCCATTACCATAGCCATCAATCCCACCAATAATATCATCCGGTGATATAATAACATTCTCTCCATTTATCGGTGAATTTACAAAAGGTACATTTAACGGGTCGTGCCTGCGATCAATTTTAAGACCTTCAGTTTTTCTTTTTAATAATGCTAGAGTAATTTCAGGTTTAGTGCCTTTTCCTAATAAATTTTCAGGATCTTTTATATAGAATGCTAAACCAATCACTGTCGCTACATTTCCGAGAGTAATATAACGTTTTTTGAAATTTAACCTTATTTTTATATTGCCTTTTTTGTCTTTAAAAACTTCTCCATTAGCTTTAATTGCTGTAGCATCTGATCCGGCGCTTGGTTCAGTTAAACCAAAACAAGGAATTTCTCTTCCATCAGCTAATCTAGGTAAAAAATATTCTTTTTGTTTTTTTGTACCATATCTTATCAATAATTCAGCTGGACCCAATGAATTAGGTACCATAACTGTTATAGCAAGAGTTTGTGATCTTGTAGCAAGTTTTGCAATAACAGATGATTGACCAAGAGCAGAAAAGCCAAGTCCTCCATATTTTTTAGGAATAATCATTCCAAAAAACTTTTGCTTTTTTAAATAAGTCCATACTGGTTTTGGTAAATCTCTTTCTGTATTGACCTTCCAATCATCAGTAATTTTGCATAATTCATTAACTTGATTATCAATAAAATTTTGTTCTGTTTCTGATAAGTTGTTAAATGGTTCTTTTAAAATATAATCTAAGTTTGGCTTACCTGAAAAGATATCTTCATCAATCCATGTGCTTCCAGATCTTAATGCAGTTTTTTCTGTTTCTGAAATTCTTGGTACCATATTTAAATATTTCATTGCGGCAAGAAAAGGGCTTGTTACAAATGCTCTTCTTATAGGTCTAATTAAGAAAAAGAGGTTGGCAGCAATATAAATTAAATTTGTAAGATCTGTTGGAGAAAAATGTTGTAATAAGATTAATCCTACTAAGCTATATAACCAGAAATAAGCACCATTATATAGCATTATTGTAAATAAAAATCCTCCAAACATTAACAAATAACATGTTGGAATTGAAGTAATTAAAATAGTAAAGTCACTCATAACAATAGAAAATATAATTAGTTTTTAGTTTTATTTGAATAAAACTTTTCTTTGTTTTTTTGCATTTTCAAAAGTAATTCAGCTGGTTTGTAACGATTAGAAATATCACGATTAAATGATTCTAATTCATTAATAATATTATCGATTCCTTTTGAATCCGCATATTTTAGCAAACCACCACGAAAGGCCGGGAAACCAGTTCCCATAATCATTGCCATATCAAGATGTTCAACATTTGCTACGATATTTTCTTCTAAACATTTTGCTGCTTCATTAATCATCATAAGAATTAACCTATTAACAATTAGTGAATTAGAATAGTTTTTATTACTTTTACAAATTCTAGTAATTTTCTCATTAACTGTATTTTGCTTGTTATTATAAAAATAGAATCCTTCGCCTGATTTTTTTCCAAGTAATTTTAAATCATTATAGATTTTATCAATTAATGGAGAAACCTTCATTCTCTCACCAAAATTATTTTCCAAAATTTTGGCAACTTTATATCCAACATCAATCCCAACATTATCGGCAAGTGTTAGAGGGCCCATTGGCATTCCAAATGCAGTGATTGCATCATCAATTTTTTCGATGTCACCTATCTCATCAAGAAGATATCCAGCTTCATTTAGATATGGAAGTAATATTCTATTAACTAAAAAACCTGGTGAATCTTTGACAATTATTGGGGTTTTGCCTGCTTTATAACAAATTGCAACTATAGTATCTATAGCTTTTTGATCTGTGTTTTTATGAGGTATTACTTCAACAAGAGGCATTCTATTAACAGGATTAAAGAAATGCATGCCGATAAAACGTTCTGGCTTTTTAAAAGCTTTAGCCATCTCAGTGATCGATAGTGAAGATGTATTACTTGCAACGATAGCTTCATCTTTTAAATGTTTTTCCAACTCAGTAAAACTTTTTTTCTTAATTTCTATATCTTCAATGATTGCTTCTACCACAAGATCAATTTTATCAAAACCTTTATAATTAGTTGCATAAGTTACTAGATCTTTTTTCTCAGTAATTTCAATGGAGTTATATTTTTTTATTTTTTTGAGTTGATTATATATTTGATCAATTTGTTTGATGCCAAGAGCTATAGCAGCATAATTTAGATCTTTAATTCTTACGGGGTAATTACATTTTGTTAAAAACCATGCTATGCCCCCACCCATGATTCCAGCTCCAAGAGTTGCGGTTTTCTTGATTTCAATTACCGAATCTTTAGTTTTGTTATCTTTTTTTAATGATTCATTAACAAAATATAAGTTAATTAAATTCTTAGTAATATCTGATTCAATTAAATCAGCAAAGCCATTTAATTCAATATCAAGGCCTTGATTAATACTTGTCCTATATGATTTTTTTAAAACTTCTAAAGCTTTTAGCGGTGCAGGATAGTGACCAGAAGTTTTAGCAATAACATTTTTTTTAGCCTTATTTAAAATGATATTATCAAATAATTTTATTTTATTTATTAAGGCTTTATTTCTTCGCTTAATAATTTTATCAGATTTGGTTTTATCTCTAATATCTTTGGCAAAAGCTAATAGTTTTTCTTCTTTATATTCATTTGGAAAAAAACTATCTGTAAAGCCTATTTTATATGCTTTCTTATAATTTATTGCTTTTCCTGTTAATATCATTGGTAAACTATTTATAAGCCCTACTAATTTTGGTAATCTTTGGGTTCCACCAAAACCTGGAATAATTCCAAGATTTACTTCAGGTAGAGCGATTTTTATTTTTTCAGACTTACTTGAAACTCTATAATCAAAGCATAATGCAAGCTCTGTTCCTCCACCCATAGTGGTTCCATCTATATAACATATTGTATCACATTTTAATTTTGAAATTAAGCTTAAAATTCTTTGTCCCTCTTTTACCTTATTTAATGCTGAAGTTTTTGAGTCAAGAGCTTGTATTTCATTAATATCAGCGCCGGCAATAAAATTGTTATTCTTGTTACTAAGAAAGATTAAAGTTCTTATTTGATCATTCTTTGCTATGCCTTCAATAACTGATTCAAGTTCACTAAGAACATTAGATTTAAGAATATTAACTTTTGAGTCAGGTAAATCAAAATATAAAAAACCAATATCTTCTTTGATTTCTAATTTAAATGCTTTTGTTTTTTTTACCATTATTCCGCCTCTAGAAAAACTGAACCGCCTTGACCACCACCTACACATAATGAAGCAAGACTTGTTGATTTATTTTTTATTTTCATTTGATGTAATAAATGAATTATAAGCCTCATTCCAGTAACACCAACAGGATGCCCTACTGCAATAGCTCCTCCATTAATATTTAATTTGCTTAGGTCAATTGAACCAATTTTTTTACTTAAACCTAAATTTTCTTTTGCAAATTTTGTGCTATCAAAAGCCCTTACACAAGCTAAAACTTGTGATGCAAAAGCTTCGTTGATTTCAATCAAATCAAAATCTTTTATATTTGCTTTGTTTCTTTTCAATAACTGTTGAGTTGAGTAAACCGGTCCTAACCCCATTCTTTTTGGATCACAGCCACAATAAACAAAATCCTTAATAAATCCTAAAGGTTTTAATTTGTGTTTTTTGGCATAACTTTCTGAGGCAAGAAAAACTGCAGCAGCTCCATCAGTAATTTGCGAAGAATTACCGGCTGTGGCTGTACCATTTTTCCTATCAAAATAAGGTTTTAATTTTTGTAAATCAGCCATATTTTGTTTTTCTCTAACCCCTTCATCATGTTCTAAAAATTTAGTTTTGACAGAGTCATAAATTATTGGATAAATCTCATCTGCAAATTGATTGTTTTTTATTGCATCGCTAGCTTTCAGATGACTATTTAAAGCATATTCATCTTGTTCCAATCTAGAAATATTAAATTCTCTTGCTAATAAATCTGCTGTGTCTCCCATTATCATTCCGTTGGTCGGATCAGTAAGTCCTAGTTTAAGTCCAATTTCAGGTTTAAGCATTTTTAATCGAAATTTTAAAATTGCTTTTATTTTTTTGGGAGTTGTACGAGCACGCATTAAGTTTTCTAAATATGATTTAAAATCATTATTAAAAAGAAACGGTATATTGGTCATAGATTCTGAAGAAACTGCTGCAATCATATTATTATGACCAGATAAAATTCTTACTATAGCTGATGTTATAGCTTCAAAACCAGAGGCACAATTTCTATGAACTGTAAAAGCAGGAATTGATTGTTTTAATCCAGCTCTTAAAGAAATTACTCTTGCAATGTTCATAGCTTCAGCCGGCTGAGCAACATTTCCTGCTATTACTTCTTCTATTAATTCATTATATTCAGGATTTTGTGCAACTAATTCTCTAAGAATTATACTTCCAAGTGTTTCTGGGGTAAAATTCTTAAAAGCACCACCCATTTTCCCTAGAGGGGTTCTCATACCTTGTAAAACTGCTATTCTTTCTTTCATTTTGTTATTTATATAAAGCTAATATTGATTTTTTATAATGATCTAAAATAATATGACGTCTAATTTTCATAGATGGAGTCAATTGATTATTTGATATAGAGGGATTATCCTTTGCAATTATAAATTTCTTAACTTGTTCCCAATTATTTAAATTTTTATTAATTTGATCAATTTCATCAGAAACATATTTATAAAATTTTTTTAATTTGATTTTATTTGATTTTAATCCAGCTTTGTTTGGAAATATTATAGCGGAAACAAATTTATATCCATCAGCAACAATCATAGCATTTTCAACATGATCAATGTTTTTTAGCATCGCTTCAATATTTACTGGAGATACATATTTACCGTTAGATGTTTTCATTAATTCTTTTTTACGACCATTTATAAATAAATAACCATCGGAATCTATCCTGCCAAGATCACCAGTATATAGCCAGTCATCTTTTATAGCATTTTCCGTTTCTTTAATGTTTTTATAGTAAGAATGCATTACATTTGGGCCCTTTACAAGAATTTCACCATCAGTGTTTATTTTTACTTTAACAGATGGTAAAACCTTTCCAGATGAGCCAAACTTTACAGCATTTGGATAATTTACTGAAATTACAGGTGATGTTTCAGTTAACCCATAACCTTGATATAATGGTAAACCAATATTTATAAAAAATTTATAAATATCTGCTGTTAATGGAGCGCCTCCGGTTATCATAATTTTTATATTACCACCGAGATTATCAATAATTTTTTTATAAAGAATCTTATTAGATAGAGACCATATGAAATTTTTATTAGACCAATCAGTAGAAGCTTTTAATGCATATTTAAACGCTATTTTAGCTATTGACCTTTTAACAAAACTCGCTGAAGCTATTTTTTCTTTAACTCCAAAAAAGATTTTTTCCAAAAGTCTTGGAACAGTTGTAATAACTGTTGGTTTTACTTCAGCTAAAAGCTTTTGAACGTTTAAAACATCATCAGCAAAATATACTTTAACATTTTGAGTTAAATATAATAACATTACCATTCTCTCAAAAATATGAGCAAGAGGTAAAAAAGATAAAGCTGTATCTGTATTGCTTAAATCAAATAATTTTGATGAAGATTGAACTTGAGAAACTAAATTACCGTGAGTAAGGCAAACACCTTTTGGGTTTCCTGTACTTCCTGATGTATAAATTATTGTTGCTATATCATTTGTATTAATTTGCTTTTTAAAGCAGTTAATTGATACTGAGTTTTCAGCATTTTCAATAATATGACTTAAATAAGTTACTTTTGGACTTTTGACCTTAATACTATGAACAATAATTTCGTCAAAATTTTTGATATATTTTTTTATTTCTTGCCAATTTTCACTTCCATCTACAAATGCAAATTTAACGCCGCTGTCTTTGATTTGAAAGCTAAGATTTAAAGGTGAGATATTTGTAAACATCGGTACCGAAATAGCTCCATTTAAAAGTATCGCAAAATCATAAATTAACCAATATGGTGAAGATTTAGCAAATATTGCAACTTTTGAATTATTTGTAACACCAATTGACTTTAAATATTGAGCAAGTGCTAAAGTTTTTTTAATAAAGTCTTTTGTAGATATATGTTTCCAATGATCATTATTTAAATAATTAAGACAAAAATCAGATTTATGATTTTTGGCAATAAACTTAAACAAGTCAACAAGCGTTTCAGCTTCAGAAAAATTAGTTACCATCCCTTTTTAAATTAATAACTTATATAGTCTAATTCGTTGCACAATTTGTCAAGAAATGAAAATTAAATTTTCAATTATAGGTTTTATTTATACTAAAATTTGTGAATTTTTAATACATAATATTATCGTCTTGACTATGTTTGGTTTTAATGACATTTTCTTAAAAATTTTTATTTATAGATATGTCTCTTACTGCTGGTATTGTCGGTCTTCCAAATGTCGGAAAGTCAACTTTGTTTAATGCTCTAACTGCTACTCAAAAAGCAGAAGCAGCAAATTTTCCTTTTTGTACAATTGAACCAAATGTTGGAAGAGTTTCCGTTCCAGATTCAAGGCTTGATCAACTTGCAATAATGGCTAAGACTAAGAATAAAGTTCCTACCTTTCTTGAGTTTGTTGATATTGCGGGTCTTGTGAAAGGAGCTTCCAAGGGAGAAGGCTTGGGTAACAAGTTTTTAGGTAATATCCAATCAACAGATTGCATAATTCATGTAATTAGATGTTTTGAAGATTCTGATGTTACTCATGTATCAGGTAATATTGATAGTATGCGTGATCTTGAAGTTATTGAAATGGAATTAATGTTAGCTGATTTAGAGTCAGTTCAAAAAAGAATGCAAAATCTTGAGAAAAAATTACGCGCTAATGATAAAGATGCTCAAATTGATATGGGGTTATTTAAAAAAATCCATGAATTATTATCTGAAGGTAAACCTGTTAGGATGATTACTGGTCTTAATGAGGATGAAGAGAAGTCTCTCAAATCAGCACAGTTTTTAACTAGTAAAAAGACATTATATGTATGTAATGTTGCTGAAGATGAAATTGAACAAGGTAATAGTGAATCAGATAAAGTTAAAAAATATGCGCAAGAAAATGATGCTGAGATTGTATTAATTTCTGCTAAAATTGAAGAAGAGATTGCGCTTTTAGAAACTATTGAAGAGAAACAAGAGTTCCTAGAAACTCTTGGTCTACAAGAATCTGGATTAGCAAAAATTATTAAAGCTAGTTATGACCTTTTAGGTCTAATTACTTATTTTACTGTTGGTGAGAAAGAAACAAGAGCTTGGACAATAAAAAAAGGTTATACAGCCAAACAATCTGCAGGAGTTATTCATACAGATTTTGAAAGAGGATTCATTTCTGCAGATACTATATATTTTCAAGATTTATTAGATTTGGGAAGTGAAAGATCTGCTAGAGAAGCTGGAAAAATTCGTCAAGAAGGACGAGATTATGTAGCGATAGATGGTGATGTATTTCACTTTAAATTTAATGTATGATTATTACAATCTTTCTATGCTTTTTGTAATTTTTTCTTGACCTACTTCTTGAGTTAAAGATTTTTGTTCTGAATATGAAGAGCCAACTGAAGTAATTTTAGTTACACCACTTTCAGCTAATACTGTTCCTTGATGCCGAGCTTGTTTTAGCTCGGTTTCAGGAAGATCGCTTATCTTTGTTACATTATTTTTATGTTTTTCGCTCATAAAATAAATTATGCTGCGTCTCTAAGATCATCTCTTAGGTTTTTTGCAGCTGTTACCATTTTCATGAGAGCGGATTTTACTTCATCCCAACCTCTAGTTTTTAAACCGCAATCCGGGTTAACCCATAATCTTTGAGGTTCAATAACTTTTAAAGCTTTTCGAAGCAAGTTTTCCATCTCTTCAACTTTAGGTACTCTCGGTGAATGAATATCATAAACACCTGGTCCTATATCATTAGGATAGTTGAAATCTGTAAAAGCGTCAAGAAGTTCCATGTCAGACCTAGATGTTTCTATTGAAATTACATCTGCATCTAAAGCTGCAATAGAGTCCATAATGTCATTAAATTCAGAATAACACATATGAGTGTGAATTTGAGTCGAGTTAGCAGCAGAACACGCAGATAATTTAAATGAATTAACTGCCCAATTTAAATATTCGGCCCAATCAGATTTACGCAGTGGTAAGCCTTCTCTTATAGCTGGTTCGTCAATTTGAATGATTTTGATACCAGCATTTTCAAGGTCAGATACTTCATCTCTAATTGCTAATCCAATTTGGTAACAAGTTTCACTTCGAGGTTGGTCATCTCTTACGAAAGACCATTGAAGAATTGTAATTGGCCCTGTAAGCATACCTTTCATTCTTTTGTCAGTTAAGCTTTGAGCGTATTTCGTCCAATCAACAGTCATAGCCGTCTTTCTTGATACATCTCCAAATATTACTGGAGGCTTTACGCATCGAGAGCCATAGCTTTGAACCCAGCCAAAGCTTGTGAATGTGAAACCTGATAATTGCTCACCAAAATACTCTACCATGTCATTACGTTCAGCTTCACCATGAACTAAAACATCAATGTCGATTTCTTCTTGGAATTTTACTGCATGTTGTATTTCAGACTCAATAAAATTATCATATTCGGATTGATTAATTTCGCCTTTTTTAAACTTAGCTCTAACCTGTCTTAATTCTTTAGTTTGAGGAAAAGAACCAATTGTTGTTGTAGGGAAAGCAGGAAGTCCAAGTTCAGAATTTTGCTCTTTTATCCTAATTGAAAAATCATCATGTCTATTAAACATAGATTCATCAAGATTATTCATTCTTGTTTTTACTTCTTGGTTGTGAATTTTTGTAGAAGTTTTTCTTTTTGCAGCAGATTTTTGGTTTTGTTCTAAAATATTTTTAGAATTATCAGCATTAGTATAAATAGCTTTTAAATCTGATAATTCAGCAATTTTTTGTTTAGCAAAAGCCATCCAATCTTTAATTTCAGGATCTAATTTAGTTTCTGAATCTAAATCAACTGGAGAGTGAAGTAGTGAGCATGAAGAAGATAAAATTAATCTTTCTTCACCAACAATAGAAGCAACATCATTTATTTTTGAAATAGCATCTTCATAATTTGCTTTCCATATGTTTCTTCCGTTTACAATACCTAAGCTGACTTTTTTATCGCTGTTTAATTTTTTAGCAAACTCGATATTTGCTTCACTTCTAACTATGTCAAAATGAACCGAATCAACAGCAAGATTATTAACAATTTCAAAGTTTTCTCCATAACTTTCAAAATAACTAGTAAGATGAATTTTTATGTTTCCTTTAGCAGAATTAAGTTTTTCATAAGCTGGAGCAAATAATGCTTTAACGTCATCATCCAAATCAAGTGATAAAATAGGTTCATCTATTTGAATATCTTTACAGCCTAACTCATCAAGTCTTTTTAAAATCTCTTCATAACAACTAACAAGATTGTTAATTAGGTCGAATTTATTCGAATCATCTTTTTCTTTTCCAAGATATAAATAACTTACAGGTCCGACGATAACAGGTTTAGTTTCAAATCCATTAGATTTGGCAAATTCATAATCTTCAAAAATTTTATGATAGGAAATTGAAAATTCAGTAGTTTTTTTGAATTCGGGAACAATATAATGATAGTTTGTATCAAACCATTTAGTCATTTCCATTGCAACAACATCAGTGTTTCCATCTTGTTTTCCACGCGCCATTTGGAAATACAAATCTAAACTAACATCACCACCTTGATGTTTGTATCTTGTTGGAACATTTCCAAAGGTACAAGAAGCATCTAATATATGATCATAATAAGAAAAATCATTTGGAATTAAATCAACTCCATAGTCAGAATGAGTTTTAATATTAATTAATTTAATTTCATTAGCATTGTTTTTTAGCTCAGCTTCTGAAATGTTGCCTTTCCAATAACTTTCAACAGCTTTTTTTAATTCTCTATTAGAACCAATTCTCGGGTAACCTAAAGTTGTTAATTTAACCATTTATAACCTATAATTAATTGACGCGTAAAAATTCGCTACTATAATGTTTAGCAAATTAGATGCGATAACATACATATCAGCAATCAATAAATCAATAATTTTAAAATTTTTTTCATTATGACTGATATTAAGTCAAATAGACCTAGTAGAGCTGAAGCTGAAGAAGCCGTTAAAACCCTGATAAGATGGGCCGGTGATGATTATAGTCGAGAAGGACTAATTTCAACTCCGAAAAGAGTTGTTAAAGCTTATGAAGAGTTCTTTGCTGGTTATAATGAAAGCCCTGAAGAGGTTTTATCAACTACTTTTGAAGAAATTCATGGTTATAATGATATTGTGTTATTAAAAAATATGCGTCTTGAATCTCATTGTGAACATCATATGGTTCCAATTATTGGTAAAGCTCATATAGCATATTTGCCAAATGAAAAAGTTGTTGGTATTTCAAAAATTGCGCGTTTGTTAGATATCTATGCAAAAAGGTTGCAAACTCAAGAAACTATGACAGCCCAAATTGTTGATACTTTACAAAAAGTTTTAAATCCAAAAGGTATTGCTGTTATAATCGATGCAAAGCATCAATGCATGACAACTAGAGGTATTAGAAAGGCTGGTACTTCAACTGTAACATCTCAGTTTACAGGGGTTTTTCAAGATGATATTTCTTATCAAAATAGATTGTATAACTTGATAAATATTGAAAGTTAATACTGGTATTTCAAAAAAATTAATTTTGTAATACCATCTTCTCTTCTGCTTATTTCAGTGAAATTTTTTGGTGGCTGAAAATCGGTTTTTTTTGCTAACTCAATAATTATCAATGCATTGTTTTTAAGCCAATTCTTTTTTCTGAGTTCGATTAAGATCTTACTTGAGATATTTTTGTTATATGGAGGGTCAATAAAAACAAGAGATGATTCTTGATTGGCCAGTGGAAGATTTAAGGCATTATAGTTGGAAAATTTAACTCTATCAGTAATATTAAATTTCTCAGCATTGTAATTAATTAGTTCTTCTAAATAACGATTTTTATCAATTAGAATCGCCTTTTTTACTCCTCTTGAAACTGCTTCAAAAGAAATGCTTCCCATACCACAACATATATCAACCATACATTCTATATCAGATAATGATTCGTAAAACATTACATCAGAATTATGTTCTAATATATTGAAAAGTTTTTCACGAATTTTGTTGGTAGTTGGTCTAATTTGATTATCTTTAAAGGTTTCTAATTTTCGGCCTTTAAATTCTCCAGATATTATTCTCATAATAAAAAAAATGGCCAGGCTTTATGCTTGGCCATTAACAAAATAAATTAAGCTGCGTCAATTTTATCTAAGTCGATAGTTTCTTCGCCTTTATTCCAATTACAAGGGCAAAGCTCACCAGATTGAGCCGCATCTAGGATTCTTAGGATTTCGTTAGGGTTCCTTCCAACGCTTAAGCCATTAATTGAAGCATGTTGAATAACGTTATTAGGGTCAACTATAAAAGTAGCTCTGTATGCTACGCCCTCTTCTTCATTTAAAACGCCAAGACCTGATGCAAGATCTTTTTTGATATCTGAATATAAAGGGTATGATAATTTTTCAAGATCAGGGTTTGAGTTTTTCCATGCTAAATGAACAAATTCAGAATCAGTGCTTATACCAATTAATTGAGTATCTCTATCAGCGAATTCTTCATTTAATTCATCAAAAGCAATAATTTCAGTTGGGCAAATAAATGTAAAATCTTTAGGGTAGAAGAATAAAACTTTCCATTTCCCTTCATATGAGTTTTGATTGATCTGTGTGAAACCATCACTAATTTTAGTACCAGTAACTGCAGTTCCTGCAAAAGCTGGTATTTTATTACCAATTGTAAGCATATTTAATAATAATTAAGAAGTTGATAAAATATAATCAAACGATTATAAAGCATAGTGTTTATAACCAGTTTTAAAGTAAAGGTCAAGATATGAAAAAGTTAGATAACGTTAACGGAATCGTTGCTGCAATAGCAATTGATAATATCGATACTGATATGATTATTCCAAAACAATTTTTGCAAACAATCAAAAAAACTGGTCTTGGTGATAAGTTATTTTTTGAAATGCGCTATGATAAAAACAACAATATAATTGATAATTTTATTTTAAATCAAGATGACTTTAAAAATGCCCAAATTCTTGTTTCTGGAAATAATTTCGGCTGCGGTTCTTCTAGAGAGCATGCACCATGGGCAATAAGTGATTTTGGTATAAGTGTTATAATCGCGCCTTCATTTGCTGACATATTTTATAATAATTGTTTTAAAAATGCTATTTTGCCAATTTGTTTAGATAAAGTAACTGTTGCTGACATATCAAATTATGCTCAATCAGGAGTTAATAATATTGATGTTTCTTTATCTGATCAAACAATTAAATATGGAGAAAAGTTAGTTAATTTTGAAATTGAGCCTTTTAGAAAAACTTGTTTGCTGGAGGGGTTAGATGATATTTCGTTAACTTTGAAATATGAAGATAAAATAGCCGAATTCGAAAATAAGCAAAAACAAGAAGCTCCATGGTTATACGAAACTAAAAATTAACTTCTAAATATTTATCATGAAAATTGGCAATAATTTAATTGATAATTTTATTAAAAGTGACCTTACAAATTTAAAATCTTCGATTCTATATGGTCAAGATGAAGGGGTGATTTTTGAAAGAAAAAATCTAATTATTAAACAAATATTAGGAGAAAGTTACGATAAACTTCATCTTATTGAATTTGACCAGAAGCAAGTAGTAAATGATTTTCATATTGTTATTGATGAAGCTAATGCATTTTCATTAATTCCAGGAAGAAAATTAATATTAATTTATAATGCCTCAGATCAATTACATCAAAACATTAGTGATTATTTAGGATTGGTTCAATCTGATAGTTTTTTACTGCTTATCGGTGGAGATTTATCTGCTCGAAGTAAACTCAGAAAGTTATATGAAACTGATAAAACTATTGTTTCTCTTCCCTGTTATAATGATGATGAAAGATCTTTAAGGGATATTGTTATAAATGATTTAAAACAAGATGGGTTTTCAATTTCTTATGATTTAGCTAGTTATATAGCCAATAACTTTTATGGAAATCGTCAAGTCCTAAGAAGTGAGTTATTGAAATTAAAGTTTTATTGCAAAGGCAAGGAAAATGTCACTTTTGATGATGTTGAGTCTATTATTTCAGGTTCGAAAGAAAATAATTTTCAGGATTTTGCAAATAAAATTGCTAATCTTGAGACTGACAATTTGTTAAATCAAATTGAACATTATAATAAATTTGGAGCAAATAATATTACTCTTTGTAGAGTTTTAATTAATTATTTTACCAAGTTACATTTAGCTGCAAGTTATCGTTCTCAAGATATGACAAATTCTGATGCTGTAGCAAAATTAAGGCCTCCAGTTTTCTTTAAACAAAAGTCAATTATGATTAATCATATGGGCAAATGGAGTAATGATAAAATTTTTGATTTTTTAGCTAAAATGCAGAATTATGAGTTATTACTTAAAAAAAATTCATCATCAGAATTTTGCTCTGTTTTGTTTGCTGATTTTTTAACAAAGTTTTTAAAACGAGTTTAAAATTATTTTAAACCCATTGCATGTGCGATTGCTGATTTTTTAAGCATTTTTGATCTATCAAAAATTTTTAATCCTGAATTTCTCGCTAGATTAACAAAATTGTTACTATTGGAAAATAATTTAACTAAAAAATGAGTTGTCGCAACCATTGAGTTATTGGTTACTAATCTATCCTTTTTAAATTTTGCTAACATAATTTTAGAGCCAAAATCCATGCCATTTTTTTTGAATTTTAATATTAGATGAATTAGCTTTTCGATATCTGAAACGGTTAAATTAAATCCTTGTCCAGCAACTGGATGTATGCTATGTAATGCATCACCAACAAAAACAATTCTGTTAAGATAATATTTGTTAGTAAATTTTAAAAATATTGGAAATGATTTTATTTCTGAATTAATTTTTATGTCTCCATAATAATCAGCTGCTATTTCATTAAGCTCTTTCTCAATAAAATCTTTAGAGTTATTGGCATTTTTAGATTTTGTAAAAACAACAGATGATTTATCATTTTCATGCAAAGGAAGAAATGCTAGAGGACCATCATTAAGAAATTGTTCAAGAGCAAAATTATTATGGTTTTTGCTATGTGTAACATTAAAGATATATGAAGTTTGTTTATAATTATGTTCAAAATCCTCAATGTTAAAATTTGATTTAAGGTTAGAAAATTTGCCATCTGCTGCAATAACTAATTTAGCTTTAATTTTTGTTTTTTGATTAGTTTCAGCATAAATAAAATTATTATCTGATGATATATTGAGAACTTCAGTTTTTGATAATAAATTTTTATCAGAGATTTTTTTTAATAAAGCTGATTTAATTTTACTATTTGGTAATATATAGCCCATTGGTGAAAATTTAACCATTCCCTCTTTAAACAAAACTTCTGAAGATTTTTGATCTCTAATAATAATATTCTTAATTGGACCAGCATTTTCACTTAATTCATCCCAAATTCCCAAATACTGAAAATTCTGGCATACCGTGTAATTTATAGCTGTAGTTCGCAAATCATTTTTAATAACAGATGCAATGTTATTTTTATCAATTAGCACATATTTGATATTAGTCTTTTCAAAATATCTTGCAGCAATAAGTCCTGTTAGGCCTGATCCAACAATAATTACCTCGGTTTCTATCATATTATTAATCAAAAATAAGAAAATAGATTCTAATTGAATAGTGAAAATAGTAAAGAAAAAGCCGACCCTTAAAAAGAGCCGGCTAAATCAGAGAGAGATATGAGAGAACTCAACTTGTAGAAGAATTATAAACAAGAGTCAATTAATAAAACTTATTTTTCTTAGGAAATTTTGCCGGAACAAGGAAGCCCTTAGCTCCCCTTGCAACAGTCCATTTTTTTAAGTCTTTTTCAATAAAACTTCGTGCATTTATCTTAAAATTTAAACCTTCTTCAAGCTTAATTGTTATTATATCTGAAACTTTTGAATCAGTTTGTTTTTGAATATTTACACCCTTTCCTTTTTGCAAATTTGGAATTTGTTGTAAATCAATTATGACCATTCTTCGCAAACTATTGACCACAACCAATGAGTCAGATTCAGGCTGTATTTCTTCAATTCTAAATAAATTATTAGAGCTACAATTAAAAACTAATCTTCCAGTCTTCTTTAAACTTAAAAAACTATCTGAGTCAGAAATAAAACCTCTGCCATCATTGCTAATAAGAACATATTTTGTTTCTGGTTTGAATGTAAAAATTGAAATAACCTGTTCGTTATTATCAAAGTCAAACATCATATTTAATGCATTTTCATCTTTTGATGAAATATCTAATTTATGATTATTTATTGTATAAAATTTTCCTAAATTTGTTGCGACAATTAATTTATCAGTATTAAGAGCTTCAATAATATAATTTTCGTTATCTCCACTTTTATATCTAATTTTATCATGATTTAACTTGTGACCTTTTAAAGCTCTTATTCTAAGTTTTTCAGAAACAACAATTGTTATTGCTTCCTTCTCTATTAATTCCTCTTCATTAAGTGTTATTTCTTCAAAATTTTTCAAAAGTTTTGTTCTTCTTTTTGTTAAATATTTATGGGAAATAAACTCTTCTCTGACTTCATTAATTTCATTAATTAAAACTTCTGTTTGTTTAGTTTTTGAACTTAGTATTTCATTTAAAATCTTTGCTTCCGCTTCAAGAGCTTTTTGTTCTTTGACAATTTTTATTTCTTCAAGTTTCTGAAGAGCTCTAAGTTTAATTTCTAGTATTGCTTCTACCTGAATTTCACTTAAATCAAATTTATTCATTAAGAAAAGTTTAGGTTTCTCTTCAAAGCGAATAATTCTGATAACTTCATCTAAATTAAGATATACAATAATCAAGCCGGCAAGAATTTCTAATCTTCTATTAATTTTATCAAGTCGAAAATTTGATTTTCGAACAAGAATTTCATATCTATGCTCGATATATTGTTCTAATACTTCTTTTAAGCCGCAAACTTTTGGAATTTGATTTTTATCTAAAACATTTAAGTTTAAACTAAAATGCATTTCAAGATCAGACTCCTTAAATAATTGTTCCATCAAAATGTTTGCATCCACATTTCTATTTTTAGGAGTAATTATTATTCTAATGTTTTCACTTGATTCATCTGCAATTTGTCCAAGTCTTGAAATCTTCTTATTATTAAATATATCAGCTAATCTTTCTAAGAGTCTGGATTTTGAAATTTGATAAGGAATTTCTGTAATTACGATTTGATAAGCCCCATGAGAAAGCTCTTCTTTTAACCATTTCGCTCTTAATTTAAAACCACCACGACCAGTTTCATATATTTTTTCAAAAAGTTCTTTTTTATATATTATCTCTCCGCCAGTTGGAAAATCTGGTGCTGGAACTAATCTAACTAATTCTTTATTATCAGCTTCAGGTTTATTTAAAAGTAATTCTGTAGCATTTAATAGTTCTAAAATATTATGAGGGAAAATAGATGTTGCCATTCCAACAGCAATACCTTCACTTCCATTTGCGAGTAAATTTGGAAAAGCTGCAGGTAATAATTCAGGTTCAAAATCAGAATCATCATAAGTTGGAATGAAATTAACTGTATTTTTTTCAATATCCTTTAAAAGCAACATTGCAACAAAGGTCAGCTTTGCCTCTGTATATCTCATTGCTGCAGCATTATCTCCATCAACAGACCCAAAATTTCCTTGTCCATCAACTAATGGATAACGTGATGCAAAAATCTGTGCCAATCTAACTAAGGCATCATAAACAGCGGTATCTCCATGTGGGTGATATTTACCGATTACATCACCAACAACTCTTGCTGATTTTTTATAACCAGAATCTGGGTCAAGATGAAGTTTGTACATCGCGTATAATATTCTTCTATGTACTGGTTTTAATCCATCTCTAACATCAGGCAATGATCTTGATGTTATTGTTGATAAAGCGTAAGCTAGATATCTTTCAGATAATGCCTGATCAAAATCTATATCAATTGTTCTTAATAATTTTCCCATAAAAATTAATTCATATTATTTATTAAAACCGATCTTAGATAAGAAATCTCTTTGTCAAATTGGTTAAAATAAAATTTTTTCAAAAAATGTTCTGAAATATTTGCGCAATTTAATATATCATCCATATCAGTAGAATTTGAAAAATCCAAAAGGAATTTTGGAATTTTAAAAATCTTATCCTGATAATCTTGACCATGCTCAAAACATACTGCTCTTCCAGTTTTAGGTGAAAGAAAATGTAACTCCTTCTCAATCGAGCACACGGCACAGGATGATAAATCTAACTCATATCCCATTTCCTTTTGAATTAACAATTCAAAAAGAAAGTATTTTTTATATAAATCAATTTTGTTAATATTCAAATCCTGCATATCAAAAATTAATGATTCAAAGGCCTCAAAAAGAAATTCTAAGGGACAATTTTCTGGAAAAATTTTATAAATTAATTCTGAAGCTATAGATATCATCATTAATTTGTTTCTATCTTTCATTATTTCATAAAAGTTGTTTTGAATAATTTCAGCGTTAATTTTTAGGAGGTTATTTTCGGATCTTGCGGATGCTGTAAAGTTAAATTTGTTCCCAATTTCAAAAATATTAATATTTTTTTTACTAAATGCTCCTCTAATAATACCTTTTATAATGCCGTTATTTTTGGTAAGTAAAGTTACAATTATAGAAGATTCTTGAAACTTCAATTTTGATAATAAAAACGCTTCATCTTCAACTTTATACATATATAATAGAAATATAACACACTAATGATTATAAGATGAGTAAATCAGAAGACAAGCCTGATAATAAAGCAAAACAAAATTCAGATTCAAAGACCGAAACACAAAATGATAAAAAACCAAAAGAAATTGGCGGTCCAAAAGTAGAACCAACAACTTATGGAGATTGGCAACAAAAAGGAAGATGTACTGATTTTTAATATGCTATCTGTAATGATACTTTAGCGCTAACATCCTGGTTCTTAGGAATTATGATTGGTTCTTGAGAATCGGCTAAACCATGTTTTACTTGATAATTAAACCTTGGATAATTTACATTTGAAGTATCAAGCTCAATTTTGACAACAGCTTTTCTTTTTAAGTTTAACTGCGCTAAAACCTTATCAGCTTTTATTAATGCCTTATCAATAGCAAGTTTTACAGCTTTTTCCTTTTTTTGTTCCAAAAGATCATCAGCAATTGAGAACTCAATATTATTTATTTTTTCTATCTTATTTTTTGTCAAAAAGTTTAAATAAACGGCTACTAATTCGGTTGGTACTTTAAATGATACAGATGAAATAGTGTCAAAACCAACAATTTCACGATTTTTTGATTTAACATTGAAAACTGGTCTTGAAATAAAAGATTTTGTTTGCAGTTCTGTTACTTCAACTGATTCAGATCGAAGATATGTTATTATGTTTAGAGATTTTGCTGCATAATCTTGATATGATATTTCAGTATCAGGTCCTCTGCCAATAATGTCAAAGCTAATTGTAGCTTCTGTTGTTTGATAAGAAACTGTTTCACTTGCTGTGACTTCTAAAATTTTAGTAGTAGCAAAACTAGTGTTCGCAAAAATAAAAATTAGCAAAAAGCTGTAAATAGAATTTTTCAAAGTTAACATTTTAAACATTTATATAATTAGTTATTTCAATACCATAACCTTCTAAACCAATAACAGCTTTAGGATTATTTGTAAGTAATTGTAATTTTTTGATATCAAGATCTAATAGAATCTGTGCTCCAATACCATAATCTCGAATTTTTTTATTTTCTGATTTATTATTATTAATTTCAATAGCCTGGGAAACTGAATCTTTTTGTGCAGATCTTAAAATGACAATTACACCATTGCCAATTTCATTAATTTTTTTCATTGATCTAATTAGAATATCAGATTCTTTACCTGAATGGATAAAGTCTTGAAGAAAATTTTGAGAATGCATTCTTACTAAAAGGTTTTCTTTAGAGGTAATATCGCCTTTAATTAAAACAACATGTTCAGCATATTCGGTTACGCTATGATAAACCACTAGATTAAAATCTCCGTATAATGTGCTGATATTACTGGAGTTGTATCTTGAGATTAGTTTGTCGTTTTTTCTTCTGTAATTAATTAAATCTGCAATTTTGGCTATTTTTAAATTATGTTCTTTGGCAAAAATAGCTAAATCTGGTAATCTTGCCATTTCTCCATCATCTTTCATTATTTCACAAATGACACCTGATGGATTTAGCCCAGCAATTTTTGCAATATCAACAGCTGCTTCTGTATGGCCTGCTCTAGTTAAGACTCCACCATCCTTTGCCATTAATGGAAAAATATGTCCAGGAGATACAATATCATCAGCTGTTTTGGTTGGATCAATAGCAGATTGAATTGTATGAGCTCTATCATAAGCAGAGATTCCAGTTGTAACGCCCTCTTTTGCCTCTATTGAAACCGTAAATGCGGTTTTGTTACGAGATTGATTATTTTGAGCCATTAAAGGTAAATTTAATTCTTTTACTCTATTTGTATTTAGGCTTAAGCAAATCAAACCTCTGCCATATTTCGCCATAAAATTAATAACATCACTTGTTGCAAATTGTGCTGGTATTACAAGGTCACCTTCGTTTTCACGGTTTTCATCATCAACTAGAATGAACATCTTACCGCGTTTCGCGTCCTCAATAATTTCTTCAATTTTAGCAATTTTTATATCATTTTTTTGTATAGACATTAACTGACCCTAAAATATATTTTGCTACCATATCGACTTCAATATTAACTCTATCTCCAATAACGGCATTTTTTAAATTTGTATTATTTAATGTATGAGGAATAATATTAAGCGATATTTTATTATCATCTAGAACTTTGTTTACAGTAAGAGAGATGCCATTGATAGCGACAGAGCCTTTATCAATAAAATATTTTCTATAATCAGGGCTAATTGAAATGATAAACTCGTAAGAATCTTTTGCTTTTGTAATATTTAAAATTTCTGCAACATAATCAACATGTCCAGATACTAGATGTCCTGATAATCCATCTGAAAGTTTTAATGATTGTTCTATATTGATTAAAGAACCAACTTCGATATTACCAAAATTTGAACAACGAATTGTTTCCTTCGAAATAAAAAATTTAGCCTTATTATTGTTTAACTCAGTAACTGTTAGGCAAACACCATTATTGGCTATTGAATCTCCAATTTTGATATCTTGATATTTATTTAAAATTGTAACTATCTCAATATCATAATCATTTAATTTTTTGATATTATCGATAATACCTACATCAGTTATTATTCCAGTAAACATAAGTTTTTTTATTTTTAATAAGTTTTAGTCAAACAAGCTGGAACATGCAACAAAATTACTTACCAATACAAAATTCTTGAAATATTTTATCAAGAATATCCTCAATATCAATTTTTCCAGTAATTCTTGATAAAGCATGTGCAGCCAATCTCAAATTTTCACAGGCAATTATTAAGTCATCATTAATATCAAAATTATCTAAATGTTGAAGTATTAGGTTAATTTCATTGATGTGACGAGTTTTTGAAATGGCAAATCCAGAATCAAAATTAAACTTATTCTTAATATTTATTAATATTGTCTCAATTAAATTATCTAACCCAGTTTTAGATTTAGTTGAAATTGCATGAAAATTATTTTTTTTAATAATTTCTTCATTAGCAGGAAGTAATATATCAGATTTTGAGAATATAATAATATCATTATTATCAAGTTTTTGTTCTAAATATATATCTTCTTGATAAGCTTGACTCCCATCAATAAGTAAAATTCTTAAATCAGAATTATCAATTGTTATTATAGCTTTATCAATACCAATTTTTTCAATTTTATCATCGGTTTTTCTAATTCCAGCAGTATCACTTATCGTAACTGCAATTCCTTTAAGATCTAAATTAACATCGATAACATCTCTTGTAGTGCCAGCAATATCAGAAACTATGGCAACATCTCTACCTGCTAATTCATTAATAAGCGAAGATTTGCCTACATTTGTTTGACCTATTAATGCTACTTTAATTCCTTCGCTTATTTTGCATCCATGCTCATTAGATTTAAGAAATATTTTTATATCATTTTTAATGAAATCTACTTTGTCATTAATATCTTCGCTTAAAAACTGGTCAATATCATCATCTGGAAAATCAATATATGCTTCAATAATAGCTAGTAATTCAATTAAAATATTGCGCCAATTATTATAAATATCTGAAGTGTTACCTTTAAGCTGCTGCAAAGCTTGTTTCGATTGTAACTCTGTTTTTGATTTGACCAGGTCGTTTATTGCTTCAGCTTGCAGTAAATCTATTTTGCCATTCACAAAAGCTCTCTTAGAAAATTCGCCAGCCTCTGCATATCTAAAACCTTCAAGATTTGTTAATATATTTAAAAACTTATTTAATATTACGTTTGAACCATGAATAGATAGTTCAATAACATCTTCTCCAGTAAAGCTAAAAGGTCCTTTAAAAAAAGTAAAAATGCCATTATCAATTATTTCATCTTGGTAAATAAAATCTGTATGATATGAAACACGTGGTTTGATATTTTTTTTAATCGAAAAAATTTCAAATATTTTTTTAGCATCAGGTCCTGAAATTCTAATTATTATTATTGAGCCAGAGATCTCTGATGTTATAGGTGCGAAAATTGTACTCATTTTAACGAATTGAATTACTGATATGAAGATTTTAGCTTGCAATTCTAATCAACCTTTAGCGGAAAAGATTGCCAATACATTAAATACTACTTTGATTGATGCTACAATCAAAAAATTTTCTGATAAAGAAATCTTTGTTGAAGTAAATGAAAATGTTCGTGGTGAAGATGTTTTTGTTATTCAGTCAACATCATGTCCTGCAAATGAGAATTTAATGGAGCTACTGATTTCAATTGATGCTTTGAAAAGAGCATCAGCAAAAAGAATAACAGCGGTACTTCCCTACTATGGTTATGCTAGGCAAGATCGTAAACCAGGTCCAAGAACCCCTATTACTGCAAAATTAGTGGCAAATCTAATTACAGTTGCTGGTGCAAATAGAGTTTTAACAATGGATTTGCATGCAGGCCAAATTCAAGGTTTTTTTGATATTCCTCTAGATAATTTATATGCAGCACCAATATTTATTAATGATATGCAAAATTGTTATAATTCTGATGACTCATTAGTTATTTCTCCTGATGTAGGAGGAGTAGCTAGAGCAAGATATTTTGCATCAAGATTAAACCTTGGTCTCGCAATAGTTGATAAACGAAGAGATAAGCCTAATTCATCTGAAGTCATGAATATTATAGGTAATGTTAGCGGTAAAAATTGTATTATGATTGATGATATGGTTGATACTGGAGGAACTTTAGCTAATGCTGCTAAAGCAATTATGGATAATGGAGCCAAGTCAGTTTCTGCATATATCTCACATGGTGTATTATCTAATAATGCAATTGAAAAAATTGAGAATTCAGTCCTAACAAAACTAGTTATTACTGATTCAATTCAGCATGATGTTAACGATATCAATGATTCTAAATTACAAATTTTATCAGCCTCAGGATTAATCTCAGATGCAATAAAAAGAATTGCTAATGAGGAATCTGTATCATCATTATTTATTTAAGAAAATTTAATCTTATATATCTTTACTTTCTTAAGTTTGTTGTTTATAAGATTTGATTTCGTGTAAATTTTAGAGCAATCATTCTTGTTATTAATTTACAAAACCTGAATTAAATTTGGTATAAAATGTCTAAAATATTTATTATTGAAGCTGAAAATAGAGAAAGCAAAGGTAAAGCTTCTGCTAAGATTTTAAGAAAAAACAATAAAATTCCTGCTGTAGTATATGGAAGCGGTATAGAGCCATTGAACATTTCTGTTGATCATAAGTCTCTAACCAAAAGGTATTTGCAAGGACATTTTAAAACTCAAATTTGTCAAATTGAAATTGCTGGTAATAAAATTAAGACTCTTCCAAAAGTTGTTAATCTTCACCCAGTAAGTGACGAAATTATTCATATTGATTTCTTCAAACCAAATGACAACTACAAATTAAAGCTTTT
>JADHOX010000043.1 GCA_016778805.1 Rickettsiales bacterium | reverse complement strand
ATATATTGTTTTAGCTCATCTGATGTTGCAAGTATCCTAGGTGCAATTGAATTTTGACCAGCGAAATAATTAAGAATTAGTTTTAAAAAATTAAAGATGATTTCTTGATTCTTATTTAATAGGTGTTTTTTATCACTTTTTATTTCAGCTTCATCCAAATTTATAACTTTATCAGCTACAGCTATAAATTGTGACCATAATTTTTTATTTAGTTTGTGATTTAGCAGTCGATGTTGTTTAAGATCTTCTTCAGATTTTGGTTGTAATTTCGCAAGTTCAACTAAAATTTCGTCGCTAACTAAATTTCTTTTTAATTTATTCTCTGTTTTACAAATTTCTTCTCTTATTGCCGCATAATATTTCAAATAGTTTAAAAAATATGGTACTTTATTAGTTTTAGAGATTTTTTGCCATGCATTTAAAGGATCGTTATTATATTTTGTGAGATCATATAATAGCTTAGTCTCCTCTTCCATTAGTTCTAATCTATTAATATCTTTAAGTTTTAATGAAAGTTTATCAGCAATAATATCTAAATATCTTACATCATTCGCCGCATAATTAAGTTGCTTGGCTTTTAATGGTCGATTACTCCAATTAGTAAGTTTGGTATCTTTTTCTAATGTTTTACCGGTAAATTTCTTGACGAGTTTTTGATAAGAAATATTGTCACCTATTCCTAAAATTGTCGCAGCAATTTGAGTGTCAAAAATTGGAGTGGGAATAATGTTGAAATTTCTATATAAAACATCGCAATCTTGTGTTGCTGAATGCATTATTTTGACAATATTTTTGTTAGTTAAAATTGTTAATAAAGGTTTAATATCGCATTTAACAGTATCAATTAAATAGATATTATTTTCATAATTTATTTGAATAAGTCCAATATTTGGAATATAGCTAAAGTCTCTTACAAATTCTGTGTCTAAGCAAATAGATTTAGCATTTGAAAGTGTTTTTGTAATATCTGCTAGTGATTGATTATCATCAATAAAGTTATAGTCTGTCATATAAATAAAGTATCTGTGAAAACAGAATTTACGCCTTTTCTTAAAAGTGTTTTAAACTCGGAAATTTCGTTTACTGTATGGGTGATGATAGTTATATTATTATTGTTTAAGCTCAAGATAAAATCAGAATTAGCGCGAGGTTTATTTATAGATAAGTATTTGACATTATGCTTTGATAGAAAATCGTTTAATAATTCAAAGTTTATTTTGTTTTCTTGATAAAGACTTAAAATAAGTTTTGTTGCGCCTTTGCCACCAAGTTTTGAATATTCCTGATAATCATAGCATTGGAAATATATTCTTGCTAATAATTCTGGAAAATTGGTTTTTATATAGTCAAAAAATCTGATATTACCTCCTGCCTTAACATCACTGACAAGTTGGAGGTCATCATTTTTAATCATAAAATTAAGAAAATCTTCTAATGCAAGCGTTTTGTATTTGTTACGAATTTTAAGTTCTTTAAATTCTGAATATGTTAATGGTTTAGCGATTTTATAGCCAAATAAATATTCAAAAGTTTTATCCCAATCATGGATTAGAACATATTTGTCATCAGCGCTCAAATTAATGTCAATTTCAATGAATTTTGAATGCTTGTCATAATAACTATGTTCAAGTGCTTCTTCGCTATTGCTATAATTTAGGTCATTTATTTGACCACAGGCATGAGTAATGAATTTTGGTATGGACATCAAGTTAACTTCTATTATTATCTATTAAAGTTTGAAAATAATTTTCATTAACCAATAATAAGATTAAAACTAAAATAAATAGTTATTCACTTATGCTAGATAATATCATTAAAAAACCTTACGAATCAGTCGATATGTTAAATAGAAATTTTGCTTTAGAAGCAGTTAGAGTTACCGAGTATGCAGCTGTTGCATCAAGTGCTTGGATAGGAAGAGGGGAAAGAGATGCCGCTGATCAGGCTGCTGTTAATGCAATGCGTGAATCACTCAATCAAATGGATATTGATGGCACTATTGTTATTGGTGAAGGTGAACGTGATAAAGCTCCTATGCTTTATATTGGTGAAAAAGTCGGTAATGGAAATGGTCCTGAAATTGATATTGCACTTGATCCACTTGAGGGAACAAATCTTTGTGCAACAGGAAGTCCAAACTCTTTGGCTGTTATTGCATTTGCTAAAAAAGGCTGTTTTTTACACGCTCCTGATGTTTATATGGAGAAGATTGCAATCGGTCCTAATCTTCCTGAAGGAATTATTGATCTAGATATTCCTGTTAAAGAAAATCTAAAAAATTTGGCCCAAGCTAAGAAATGTTTAATCTCTGATTTAACAGTAGTAATTTTAGAGCGTGAAAGACATGCACAAATCATTGATGATGTTAGATCTGCAGGTGCAAGAATTAACTTAATAGCTGACGGTGATATTGCTGGAATTATTTCAGCTGTTATGCCTAATCCATCTGCTGATATTTACATTGGTACAGGCGGAGCCCCTGAAGGAGTGTTAGCTGCTGCAGCTCTTGGAGCGACTGGTGGACAAATGCTTGGTAGATTAGTTTTTCATGATGATATTCAAAGAGAAAGAGCAAAAAGAATGGGAATAACTGAGCTTGATAAAAAATATCACGCTCATGAAATGGCTAAAGGCGATGTAATGTTTGCAGCTACAGGAGTTACTGATGGTTTTATGCTTCGTGGTGTAAAGCACCAAGCTGGTTGTGATGTAACTCATTCAATAGTAATGCGTTCAGCTACTGGTACAGTAAGAACAATAAAAACTACGCAAAGACGCGATATATAATCATTGGGTTTTAGCCCATGACAACGAAATCTCCAGTTAAGGGCGGTCAAAATCCGTCCTTATTAATTCTTGAAACAACAGTAAAAAATGCCACTTCTAACCCTGGTGTTTATCGAATGCTCGATAAATCAGGTGAAGTCTTATATGTTGGAAAAGCTCGAGACCTAAAAAAACGTTTGTCATCATATCAAAAGCTTGAAAATTTAACAAAACGTCTGCAGCAAATGGTCTTGAGTATTCATGACATAGAGATCATAGCTACTAAATCTGAAAAGGAAGCTTTATTGTTAGAGGCTAATTTAATTAAAACTCTAAATCCCAAATATAATATTCGTCTTAAAGATGGAAAGACTTTTCCATTTATTCATATTTCAACAAATCATAAATCACCTGGAATTTTCAAATATCGTGGAGATCTCACAAAAGATGGTAAGTATTTTGGTCCATTTGCTAATATTTATGATGTTGCAAAAATTATTGATTTACTCAAGCGAAGTTTTTTAATTCGAGGTTGTAGTGACAATGAATTTAGTAATAGAGATCGGCCATGTTTGGAATATCATATTAAAAGATGCAGCGGACCTTGCGTTGGTCTTGTAAGTGATGCCGATTATAAAATTCAAGTAAACCAAGTTATTAGGTTTTTATCTGGTGATGCTGGAAAAATACGGCAAGAGCTTATTGAGCAAATGAATTTTGCATCTGAAACTGAAAATTATGAACTTGCAGCTAGATTTCGTGATCGTATAAAATCAATAAATTCGGTTATTGAAAAACAAAATATAATAGGTGTTGAAATTACTGATTGTGATGTGATTGCATTTGTCGAATCAAACAAGCAATATGTTGCTGAAGTATTTTTTTATCGAAAAGGTATTAGTTATGGTAATAAAGCTATCTTGCTTGAGCATGCTGACAGCTTTGATGATGAAGAAATATTTGAGTATTTTTTTAAGAAGTTTTATAGCATAAATGAAGTGCCAAAATTAATTCTAACTAATGTTGAGCTAAAAAATATAACTCTGATGCAGGAGTTTCTAAGTGAAACAAAAGGCGAAAAAGTTAAGATCGAAAGGCCAAAAATTGGTGATAAAAAGCAATTAGTTGAAACTGTTGTCACAAATGCAAAGCTTGCTCTTATCAAGAAACTGCGCGCTAAATATGATATTGATAAAATATATAAATCTATGACTGAGATTTTTGGTTTAATCAAAGAGCCAAAGCGCATTGAGGTTTATGATAATTCACATATGAGTGGATCATTTCCAGTTGGTGCTTTGATTTCGGCTAAGAAAACGGGTTTTGATAAGGCAAATTATAGGTTTTTTAATATTGCATCTGAAATTAATCAAGGTGATGATTATGCAATGCTTTATGAGGTTTTGACTCGAAGGTTTAAAAGACTGATAAAAGAGGATCCAAAAAATTTAAAAAAAACTTGGCCTGATTTGATTTTGTTAGACGGTGGTAAAGGTCAAGCATCAGTTGCAAGAGTTGTTTTTCAAGAGCTTGGGATTCCAGAATTTCCTTTCTTCTGTATTGCTAAGGGTAAAGAACGTAATAAAGGTAAAGAAAGGTTTTGTAATGATAAGCAGGATTATTTTACCATTACTGACAAAGCAGTTCTGTATTATTTGCAAACTATTAGAGATGAAGTTCATAGATTTGTAATTTCAAAACTTAGAAATAAAAGAGATAAGGCATCAATAAAATCTGATCTTGATAATATTACAGGTATTGGACCACGCAAGCGTAATGCATTAATTCAACATTTTGGTGGAGTTGATGCTATTAAAAATGCACCAATTTCAGATCTTGCAAAAGTAAAAGGTATAAGTAATGAAATTGCTGCAATGATTTTTAAATATTTTCATTGAGAGCAATCTTCTAAATTGATAACGACTTTTCAGAGACATCAGAATGCATTGAATCAGTCGGTGTTTCAAAGTAATTGTTTGATGAGATATCAGGATTGCTTAGTTTAAATATTTGTTCAGGAATAATTTTTGATAAGCAATAATAAGTACCCCTTGATGATCCATGTGCATCACCATGAAAAATCGTGCCATTTGGTTTTACACTTGAAATCACAATTGATTTATCATCATTTATTTTCGCTGAAAGGTTTTTTAAATATAATTCCAAATTGTTATAATTTGGTTTTTTCATATTAAATGTTTGTAAATTCTGCGTTATACCATCTGAAATTGATAATAAAGCATAAGGTTCTTTTCCTTCGGCAAGAGTTTCGACATCAATAAGATCGGTTTTGATTGATTGTGGAAAAATTGATTTATGGCCTAATGCATCAACAAAATTATAACTTGAAACAGGTAATAATTTTTTTTGCGAAAAATTCTTATAAGATTGAGAAATTTGTTCACATAATAAGTTTACCTGATCCTTTGAAAGTATTTTATCGTCTAATTCTAATGATTTTTTTATATTTGGTATATAAATAACACGTGTAAAAGAATTTTTTTGACCTAATAACTTAATATTTTGAGAGGGGCTAAAAGCATTCTCAATCTTATCACCATTTTTAAAATATAAATAATAATGGGCATTTCCATTTTTGCCACGAACCCAATGCATTAGTCCAAAGCCTTTTTTTAGCATTGTGTGTTCAACCTGACTTAATTGATTTTTATGATCACAAAAAATCTCTAAAGTTTTCTTTTTCGAATCAGTTTGAAATTGTGTAAAACTTTCTGGTTCATCAGATACTCTATGAAAGTCAAATTTATTACCATCTTTAGTTACAAGAAAAAGAGCCGTATCACCAATATGAGCATATTCAATTTTAAGTTTGTCATTTTTATCTTGTACAACCCTATATGTTGTTGCAACTAGACCGTCATTTCGTGAATCAGTTATTTTTTGGATATGATTAATGATATCAATAGGTACAAGAGTAGAAGTTGTTACAAAATCTTGGGAGCGTTTTTTATCTTTGCTTGATACAAATATTTGTATTTGTCTATTATCTGAGCTGTTTGTTAAAGATGAGGTGCTATTAGTAGATGTTTCTAGTTTTGTTCGGTAATTTTCGTCACCGTGATTTCGATGATCAAGTTCATCCTTAGCTTTTGTAGTATTCCAGAAACATGACCACGGCATACATGATGTGGAAGTAATTTCTTTTTTTGAATAATTTTCGCGCACAATCAAAGATTGATAAGTTTATCTTCTAAGGATAGATTTATATTTTCTTGACTTCTTGCCAATATAAATCTGTCTTGGACGAGCAATCTTGGTATCGGTATCTTCAAGCATTTCTTTCCACTGTGCTACCCAACCAGCAGTTCTTCCCATAGCAAACATGACAGTAAACATATTAATAGGAATGTTAATTGCTTTATAAATTATACCTGAATAAAAATCGACATTTGGAAATAATTTTCTTTCAATGAAATATTCATCATTCAAAGCTATTTTTTCAAGTTCAGTTGCAATTTCAAGTAAAGGATCATTAAGTTCCAGCTCTTCAAGAACTTCTTTACAATGCTTTTTAAGAACATGAGCTCTTGGGTCGTAATTCTTATAAACTCTATGACCAAATCCCATGAGTCTAAATGGATCTTTAGGATCTTTGGCCTTTTTTATGAAAGTTGGAATGTTTTTCTTATCACCAATTTCAATTAACATATTAATAACGGCTTCACTTGCACCGCCATGTGCAGGTCCCCAAAGTGATGAGATACCAGCTCCAATACAAGTATAAGGATTAGCACCAGATGATGCAGAAACTCTAACAGTTGATGTTGAAGCATTTTGCTCATGATCAGCATGTAAGATTAGAATCTTGTCAATTGCCTTTTCTAAAATTGGGTTCACTTTATATTTTTCGCAAGGCACGGCGAACATCATTCTTAAAAAATTACCTGCTAATGACAAATCATTTTTTGGATAAATAAATGGCTGACCAATTGAATATTTATATGCCATAGCAGCGAGAGTTGGCAGTTTTGCAATCATTTTGACACAAGCAAGATAACGATCTTGTTCATTATATATATCTGTATGATCATGATAAAATGCAGATAATGAAGCAACAGCACCAACCAAAATTGCCATCGGATGAGATTTTCTTGGGAAACCACGATATAAAATCTGCAGCTGTTCATGAACCATTGTATGATTATTTATATCATCATCAAACTGTTTATATTGCTTACGATTAGGAAGTTCTCCATTGATTAACAAATAACAAGTTTCAAGATAGTTTGATTTGTTTACTAGTTCTTCTATTGAATAACCTCGATAACGTAATATTCCTTTATTACCGTCGATATAAGTAATAGCTGACATGCATGATGCAGTTGACATAAAGCCTGGATCATAAGTAAAAACATCATGTTCTTTATATAAAGATCTTACATCTATAGCATTGGGTTTTTCTGTGCCTTCTATTAAATTAAAATCAAAACTGTCAGTTTCAGATGATACTTTTAGTTTACGTCTTTTTGCAGTCTTTGATGTAGTTATTGGCTCCTTTGTTTTTTTGGGCATAATATTACAATATTAAATTGATAAATTTTGGACATATGTTGTTTCGCTATCACGCTTAATCATTTTGTTTAAGGCGGCAATATAGGCTTTTGCAGATGCAACCATAGTGTCAAGATTTGCAGCATGGCCACTGATAATCCTGCCATTTTTATCTTCAAGCCTAACTGTTACTTCTGCTTGTGCATCCGTTCCTTTAGTAACCGAGTGAACTTGATATAAATCAAGTCTAGCATCATGAGGGTAGATTGCTCTTATCGCCATAAAGATTGCATCAACTGGACCTGTTCCAGTATTTTTGTGACGTGCTTCTTTACCATCAATCGTAACTGTTAATTCGGCATTTGCTTGATTTAAGGATCCGCAATTGATAGCTAAATCCTTAAACTTGATTTTGTTAGTTGATTCTCTACTTCCAACTAAAGCGATAATATCTTCATCGTAAACTTCTTTTTTACCATCGGCTAAAGTTTTGAATTTAGTAAATAATTCTTCAATTTGTTTGTCTTCAAGTTCGAAGCCAAGTTCGGTTAATTTGTTTTTAAAAGCATGGCGGCCTGAATGTTTACCCATAACTAGAAGAGTTTCAGTAAAACCAACATCAGCAGGGTGAATAATTTCATAAGTGTTTCGATCTTTTAACATGCCATCTTGATGGATACCAGATTCATGAGCAAAAGCGTTTGCTCCAACAATAGCTTTATTATTCTGAACATTAAAACCAGTTGCATTAGCAACCAAACGCGAGGCTCTTGCAAAATATTTTTGCTCGATATTAGTCATATAATTTAAAGCATCTTTCCTGGTTTTAAGGGTCATAACGATTTCTTCCATAGCGGCATTACCAGCCCTTTCGCCAATTCCATTAATAGTACACTCTATTTGTCTTGCACCTGCTTCAATTGCAGCTAAGCTATTTGCAACTCCAAGACCTAAGTCATTATGACAATGAATAGAAATTACAGCTTGATCAATATTTGCTACATTGTTTTTAATATAGCGAATTAAATCAGAAAATTCATTCGGGATTGTGTAACCAACAGTATCAGGTATATTTACTGTGGAAGCTCCGCAAGCAATAGCGGTTTCAAGGGTTTTGCATAAGAAGTTTTTTTCACTTCTAGTTGCATCCATTGCAGAAAATTCAACGTCTCCGCATAAATTACGTGCAAGTGAAACGGTTTGTTTTACAGTTTCAAGAACCTTTGCTTCATCCATTTTTATTTGTGCTTGCATATGGATTGGTGAGGTTGAAATGAAAGTATGGATTCTACCATTGGGCGCAGGTTTTATAGCTTCAGCAGCTCTTTCAATATCAATTGATTTGGCTCTAGCAAGAGAGCAGATAGTCGCATTTTTTGCATGTTCAGCAATGGTTTTAACTGCTTTAAAATCTCCTTCAGAGGCAATTGCAAAACCAGCTTCTATAATATCGACTTTCATTAGATCCAGAAGTTCAGCTATCGCGATTTTTTCGTTTAATGTCATTGTAGCTCCAGGAGCTTGCTCTCCGTCTCGAAGAGTGGTATCAAAAATCTTGATATGTTCAGCCATTTATAAATCTTAAAAAAATTATTTAGTAGTTAGATAAAAGCACAATATGATTATGCATAATAATGCGTATAATCATATGCCTACCATTTGTAAATACAATAACGATCTTACCAAAAATTATATAGTATTATTATTGTTTTAATTCTAATAAAACTGGAGCATGATCAGAAGGCTTGGTCAGTGATCTAAAATCACTTAGCACTTTTGCATCTTTGATTTGATCACTGATTTTACTATTTGTGAAAATATAATCAATTCTAAGCCCTTTATCATAATTGAAGCTATTACCTCTGTAATCCCACCAAGTAAATTGCTTTGTTTCTGGGTATAGCAAACGATATGAATCAAATAAGCCTAGATTGATAAACTCTCTAAGCTTCTTACGTTCATTAATTTCAAAGCAGATCTTACCATCAAGACTTTTAGTATCATATACATCAATGTCTAAATTTGCGACATTGAAATCACCTCCAATTACTAGATCTTCGCCAATATTTAAGTATGAGCTATATAGGTCAGTTAGCTTTTTATAAAAATCCATTTTATAATGATATTTATCAGAACCAACTTCTTGACCATTAGGCACATACACAGAAGATACTCTAAATGGTTTTTCTGAACAAATTAAGCAGTCTATATATCTTGCTTGATCATCTTCAAAATCTGGTATTTTAAAATTTATATCATCAATTGGGTATTTGCTTAAAATAGCCACACCATTATAGGATTTTTGATAAACTCCTTCGATATTATAACCAAACTCTTCGATTGCTGAAAAAGGGAATTTCTCTTGTAAGCATTTTAACTCTTGAAGTAAAACTACATCTGGAGAAATTTCTTTTAGAAGTTTAATTAAATGTTCAATTCTAGAGTTAACAGAATTAACATTCCAAGATACTATTTGCATTTTATAATCAGATAATTTCTTAACCTGTTTAAGCAAATTCTGTCCAGAAGCAATAATAATTTTGCCTAATAGAGATCAATTTTATGAATATCTATAATTTTAAGATGATAAGTTTTCGCTATAGCAAATAATTATCATTAATTGCATTTGTTTAATCGAGTTTTACAATTAATTATTTGAAAAATTTGGTTTTGATAAAATTATCTAATGAAAATTTTCCACCACCATTTGAAATAAGAATAAAACACATAAGCATCCAGCT
>JADHOX010000007.1 GCA_016778805.1 Rickettsiales bacterium | reverse complement strand
ATTATGTTTTAATTCAGCGAAACTTAGATAAATAGGATCTTCACCTTGATTTGATTCAAAGAAAATAGAACGTGCAACAATATCACGAGGTGCAAGTTCTTTATCCTTATGATATTTATGCATAAATTCTTCATATTTATGATTTAGCAATTTTGCACCACTGCCTCTTGTAGCTTCAGATATTAGAAATATTTTATTTTCGGCATAAGTAAATCCAGTTGGATGAAATTGCATAAACTCCATATCTTTTAATCTACAACCAGCTTTCAGAGCTAGAGCAATGCCATCTCCAGTAGATATCTCAGGGTTTGAAGAATATTGATAAATTGACGCAACTCCCCCTGTTGATAAAATAGTTGCTTTAGATATAAAATGATAATTTTGCCTTATATCAAAACCAGAGCAGCCAATTATTTGATCATTTTCTTTTATTAAATTAGCAATGAAAATTTCAGCAAAAATGCTAATTCTAGGATTTTGCTTTACTAGTTTTATAAGGTTTTTGGTAATTTCGTAACCTGTATAATCTTTATGGTGAAGGATTCTAGATTCGCTATGCGCAGCTTCGCGGCCGAAATCTAGTTCATTATCAGCGCCTGTATCAAATTTAATACCATACTCGATTAACTCACGAACTCTTGCCGGACCTTCTTGTGTAAGTATTTTAACAGCAGATTTTTTGTTATGATAACAGCCAGCTTTTAAAGTATCCTCATAATGAGCTTTAATTGAATCTTTAGGTAGCATTGCAGCAGCTATTCCACCTTGAGCATAACGAGATGAACTTTCATCAATTTTGGTTTTCGAAATTAAAGCAACTTTACCATGATCTGCAAGTTTCAAAGCAAGAGATAACCCAGCAATTCCCGAGCCGATAATAACAAAATCGAAATTATATTTTTGATCCTGAGGTAAGTGCTTTTTAAGCTTCAACTGCTTCAACTCTAATAACTTCTGGAATATAATGCTTAAGCATATTTTCAATTCCACCTTTTAAAGTATCAGTGGAACTAGGGCAGCCAGAACATGCTCCATGCATTTCAAGATAAACAACCCCTTCTTCGAAATTGTGAAAAATAATATCACCACCATCCATTGCAACAGCAGGTCTAACTCTTTCTTCTAATAATTCTTTAATTTGTTTAACAATTTCACTATCATCTTCATTGATTTCATTAGAGATGTTATTTGGTTTACGATCTATTATTACTTCAAGTCCTGCAACTAAATGATCCATTACACATGCAATGATTTCTGGTTTTAAAACTTCCCATTCGAGTTCTTCAGATTTTGTAATAGCAATAAAGTCTGATCCGAAAAATATTCCCTGAATATGTTCTATTTGAAACAACTTTTGAGCAAGAGGAGAGTCAGATAAATCATCATCTTTTGCATATGCAGCTGTGCCTTTTTTCATAATTTGCATGCCAGCAGTAAATTTTAATGTTGATGGATTTGGAGTTTCAAAGGTTTGTATGAACATATCAATTTTATTTTTTTGGTCCTTTTTAGCTTATAAAGCTTTAGCATGCAAATAAAATCTATAATAGACTTTAGAAGAAGTTATAAGGATCAACATCAATTTTAATTGAAGTTGTGGATTTTAGTTTATGTTGGTTAAAAAAGTTTTTAATAACCTGCTGAATGTTTTTGCCAGTTTTATATTTTATTAAAATTCTATAACGATATTTTCCCCTCAAAAAATATAACGGTGCCGGAATTGGACCTAATATTAAAATATCTTTAAATTTAGGTAAATTAAAAGCTATGAAATTTGCCGTTTCTTTAGCTTCATTTTCATTATGATTTGCAATTATTATAGCAAGAAATTTACTAAATGGCGGTAAATCAAAATTTTTACGTTGGGATTTTTCAAATTCAATTAAACCATTTGAGTCATAGTTTTGAATGGCCTTAAGAAGAGGATGGTTTGGATCAAAACTTTGAATATAAACTTCACCTTTTTTTGATTCTCTTCCAGCTCTTCCAGCAATTTGATTTAAAAGTTGGTATAGTTTCTCGCTACATCTTAAATTATTGATCTCATTTGAGCTTAAATCACCATCAATTACTGTTACATTTGTTAATTCGGGAAAGTGATGACCTTTAGCAATAATTTGTGTTCCTATTATTATATCAATTTGTTTTTGCTGCATTTGATCGATGATTTCGGCAAATTCTTTTTCATTTGTTTCTGCTGAAATTATAACTGATTTTTTGTTAGGGAATATTTGGCTAATTTCTTCATGAATTCTTTCAATTCCTGGTCCAAAAGCAATTAAATCATTATGATGACATTTGGGACAATCTGTTGGAATAGGAATTGAATATTCACAATGATGGCAATTAAGTTTTTTAGTTTTACGGTGTTCTACTAAATAAATTGAACAATTTGGACATTCAAATTTGTAACCACAGCCATTACAGATTTTTATTGGTGCAAATCCACGTCGATTTAAATATATCAAAGATTGCTCGCCTTTCTCTAAAGTTAATGAGATGGCTTTAATAGCTGCTTTTGAAATAAAGTGATTTGGCTCTAATTGCTCTTCAGTCATATCAATTAAATTTATTTTAGGCATTTCACTTTCATTGAATCTAGTTTCTAGATCAATTCTATGATATTTACCAAGATCACAATTTACTAGGCTTTCAAGTGATGGAGTTGCTGATGCTAAGATAACTTCAGCATCTTCAAATTTAGCTCTTGCCACTGCCATATCTCTTGCATGATAAACAACGATTTCTTCCTGCTTGTAAGAAGTATCATGCTCTTCATCAATGACAATTAGATCAAGCTTTTTAAAAGGGAGCATAAGAGCTGATCTCGTCCCGATTAGAAGCCTTATATTTCCAGAGTTTATACCGCTGATTATTTTCTCTTTTTGTTTTTTTGAAGTTAATGAATGCCAAATCGGTACATCAATATTAAATCTATTTTTTATCTTTTCATGTAATTGCTTAGTTAAGATAATTTCAGGTACTAGAATAACAATTTGACCATTATTATTGAGTTTTGACCTTATATACTCTAAATATATTTCAGTTTTTCCAGATCCAGTTACCCCATTTAATACTGCGATATTAGTTTTCCTAGTTTGAAAGATTTGTTTTAGTTCTGACAAAGAGCCAATTTGAGCATTTGAAAGTTTTGGTGGTGTAAAATTAAAAATTTGTTTTTCATAATTATAATCAATAACGACATTTGCTTCTTTTAAAAAACCATTTTTTATTTGCTCTTTTATGTAGCTTCTCTTAAGTCCAGTATCATTAATTATTTTTGTTAAATTTTCTGATTGTTTATCAGATAGGTATTCTAAGATTATTTGTCTTTTGGATGAGATTTTGTCTGGTTTTTGAGCGATTGAAATAGTTGTAACCGTTTGTTTAATCTCAGCAAAATTATTGATCACAATTTTATAAACCATGCCTATTGAGGCAATGTTATATTTGCTAAAGAAGTTAAGAAATTCTATTAATGGTTTTGATATATTATAGCTGGAGAGATTTCGAATAATTGGTTTTAGTTTTTTAAAATTAGAATTATCCTTAATGCCAATAATAACGCCTAAAATTTTCTGCCTGCCAAACTCAATTTCTACAACATCACCAATTTGAAGCTCTTGTTCAATTCCAAGATAATCAAAAGCTTTATCCATTTTAGTAGCTGGAATAATTTGATATATTGTTTTAGTAAAATTTGGCATTAAATATTTGAAAATTATATGCTTAAATTTGCCTAATTTTAGCTAATTTGCAAGTATTCGTGATTTCACATTAAAATTATGTTAAAATAAAATTAATAAAACATAGGTTAGATATGCGCTCAACATCAGATTCAAATAAAAGTTTAAAGAAAGAAACTCCACATTTATTTATGTGGTTTACCAATGGTAATGATTTAGCTCCAGATATTCCTGTATTGCCTTCTAATAGTCGAATAGATTATATAGCTCGATTATATGAAGAGTATGAAAAGCTTGAAGCTACTAACACTCCGCTTTATTTTGTTTATATGGGGAGAATGTTAACTGAAGCACAAAAGCTTCAAATGCAAGATCTTGCCGAAGGAAAACCTAATCTTTTTGTAATTGATTATGATGACTTTGAAAAGGAATTAGAAGATACAGACATCTCTAAAATGGTTAAAAAAAGAGTAGCTAATTTATGTGATAGCTTTCTTGCGCATGGAAATCAAAAAGGTACAACTAAAGGTATCGGTGATCTAGTAGATTACTCAAGGTTGGCTTTATTGTATTATTCTGATGTTCTGCATAAAATATCAGGAAAAACCTCTGCAAATGGCTTAGTTTATAGAGATTTTGACGTTGTTTTGGGACAGGGGCAGTTAGAAAACACGAATCTTGAATTTGGTCTAACATGTTCATCAACTATAACTAAAACAATAGGAGATTTCAAAAATAAAGCAATATCTATGGGTAAATTAGAAGAATCTGAGCGTTTGTTATCTAATGAAAATTTAGAGTTTTGTTTTGATTTATTTAGTAAAAATGAAGATCTGATGACAGGAGTTAAGTTAGATTGGCTTAAGCAAAAAAAAACAATTGTTAATAATAGTTTTATAAATGTTTTTCAGACAAAGTTTCAAAGTTTTTTAAGTCATGTTATTCTTGAAAATTCTTTAATAGCAGTTTCAGAAAATAGATTTGAAGCTTTTAGCAATGCGCTCAACCTGGTAGAAGCTGGTGCTACTCCTTATGAAGCATTTAAAAAATCTATACGTAGCCTTAATGATTTGAAGGGGGTAGCTCTTCATAGTGCTATTTTATTAGAATCACAGAACTATACAAAAAGTTTTGTTGTAGGTAACGATGAAACATGGAAGATGACTACTGCTGAACAGCATAATTTGACTGAAAAGGAAGAGGTTAAAGAGGATGATTTGTATTATGATCCAAATGAACATAATAATTTGATTCATACTGAAGAGGTTAATGAGGGTGATTTATATTATGATCGAAATGAACATAATAATTTGATTCATACTGAAGAGGTTAATGAGGATGATTTATATTATGATCCTGATGAACATAATAATTTGATTCATACTGAAGAGGTTGATGAGGATGATTTATATTATGATCCTGATGAACATAATAATTTGACTGAAAAGGAAGAGGTTAAAGAGGATGATTTACGTTTGAATCGATATGCACATAATAATTTGATTCATACTGAAGAGGTTGATGAGGATGATTTATATTATGATCCTGATGATACATTACCTTCAAATAATAGATCAAATGAATTGTTAGTAAATAATTCATTCGTTAATTTAATAAATAACGCAAAAGATGAGAAAGGTAGTCCAGAGCGTTAGTTTATAATGAATTTATAAAAAATTCTTATTATAACTAAGATTTAATTAGAAACGTTGTTAAATTTCACTTGCTTTTCAATACATTCAATCATTAACCCAGCTATGTCACGTTGAGAAATTGCTTCGATACCTTCTAGTCCTGGAGAAGAATTAATCTCAAGTATTTTGGGGCCAGTTTTGGATCGAATTATATCAACACCAGCAATTTTTAATCCCATGACTTTAGTTGCTTTTATAGCTATTTTCCTTTCATCAGCAGTAATTTTTATTGAGTTTGCAGTTCCACCTAAATGCAGGTTTGCTCGAAAATCGTCTGGTGCTGCTGATCTTTCAATTGCTCCAACAACTTTACCATCTATTACAAAGCATCTTATATCCTTACCATTTGCCTCTTTAATGAATTCTTGAATCAAAATATTTGCATTAAGACTTTTAAAAGCATTAATAACACTTTCTGCCGCTTTATTAGTTTCAGCTAAGACTATACCTTTACCTTGAGTTCCCTCAAGAAGCTTGATAACAAGAGGAGCACCTCCAATTATACTTATGAGATCTGCAGTATCTACAGGTGAGTTTGCAAAACCAGTCATTGGCATTGGTAAACCATTATTAGAGAAAAGTTGCATAGATTTCAATTTATCGCGAGAATTAGCTATTGATGATGAGTCATTTAAACAAAATGTACCAATTGATTGAAATTGTCTGACTAAGGCACAGCCATAAAAAGTCATAGCTGGTTTTATCCGTGGGATAACGGCGTCATAATCGTTAAGTAATTCTCGGCCACGATAATGAATTTGAGGGTCATAAGCATCCATATTCATATAGCATTGCCTAATATTGATAAACCTAATTTCATGACCACGATTTTCTCCAGCTTCAATAATTTTTTTGTTAGAATATAATTCAGGATTACTTGCGAGCAGAATTATTTTTAAACCATTTTTTTGTGATTTTGATTTTAAATAATGATTTTTTGCTTCAGCCTCAGGTAATTTGCCAAAATAAAAAGATGAATCAGGGTCAATCAGAACTTTTTCTTTCATTGCTTCGCGGCCAATTAGCATCCTGTAACCCATTGAGTCACGATTTGTCAGAGTAATTTCTATATCCCAGCTTTTACTGCCAATTGTAATAGGTGTCTTAATTACATGTCTTTCTTCCTGGTCTCCACTTGAGCTTTTAACTCTTCTTTTGTCAACTACTAAGGCTTTACAGCTCTGAATATATTTTCGATTATTTTGAATTGGATGAATATCGAAATATGCATATTTTGTATCTTTTTCTTTAACAATTTGAATATTAAAAGCATGAAGTGACGAAGTCTTTGCTCCAGAGTCAATACGAGCCTTAATTGCCGGCAAACCTAATTCATTTAAAGCGCACCATTCTTCTTTTCCTAAAATAATCTTTGAAGTCATAATAATACCAAAAAAAACATCTTTTTATCCAATAAAAACAAAATTCAAGATTTTTTTAATTTTAATTATTTAAGTTTCTTTATAGATTGTTGCGTTATATGATTATGGATCATTTTAATAATTAAATCGTGAAAAAAATTATTATTTTTGGTCCAACATGTTCTGGCAAGTCAGCCCTTGCTGAGGTTATTGCGAGTAAGCTAAATGCTATAGTTATAAATGCAGATTCAATGCAATTATATTCAGAATTGCCAATTATTACTGCGCAGCCTGATAGTTTAAAACACTACCATAAGTTATTTGCTTTTCTATCAGGTGATCAAAATTTTTCAGTTGCAAATTGGCGTGATAAAGCTGAAGAAACCATAGTTTCAGCAATTGCTGATCAGAAAAATATAGTTATTGTAGGTGGTACAGGTTTGTATTTTAAGGCATTACTTACAGGTTTTAAAAATTTACCTATGAATACTGAATCACAAAGATTAATAATTGAGGAGATACTTGCTGAAAAGGGAGTAAGATTTATGTATCAGGAAATTATTAATAAAGATCCTGATTATGCTAAAATTTTAAAAGCTAATGATATACAAAGAGTTAGAAGAATTTACGGATTGTTATTTATGAATAATATTTCCTTTAATGAATATCAATCTTTACCAAATATATCAAAGTTCAAATCTGAAGATTTTATCAAAATCTTTATTAATCCTGATCGTAATTCGTTATATAAACAAATAAATGCTCGTGTAGATATTATGATGAAGTCAGGAGGAAGGGAAGAGGTTGAGGCTTTTCTTGCAAAAAATTATCCTGAATCAGGAAATGTCTTTAAAGCAATTGGCTTAAGAGAAGTAAAAGATATCTTAAATAAAAAGCTTTTACAAAAAGAAGGTTATGAGCTTATGAAAAAAAACACTAGAAACTATGCAAAAAGACAAATAACATTTTTTAATAACCAAATCAAATCAGATGTCATTATTAGAAATTACAATGAATTTGATTTTAATATTTTAAATTAAGGCAATGCTAAAAATAATATTTAATATGCTAATAATCACTTTTGTGGTAATATTCTCATTATTTAACCAAGATGATATGGCTCTCAATATATTTAATGTTTATGAGATAATATTACCAAAGTTTTTCCTAGTGGTTTTTGCTTTTGCTACTGGGTTTTTACTTGCTGTTCTTATTTTTAGTATACAGATTTTCAGCCTTAAAATGCGTTTTAAAAGTCTTTCTAATAAATATAATATGTCGCAACAAAAGCTTGAGAATGCTGGTTTAAATAATTCTGGTATAAAAGAACAGATTCGTAAATTTTTAAAATTAAATGAAAGCTAAAAATTTAAACATTAAAATTTGCGGCATAAAAGATTTTGCTACAGCAAAGCATATTGAAGATTTAGGAGTTAAGTTTATTGGTTTTGTTAATTATCATAAATCTCCCAGAAATATTTCTATGCAAGATTACGCTGTGATTGCTTCGAAATTAAATGAAGATACAAATACAGTGATTGTTTGTGTAAATCCAGATGACTCTTATATAGCTCAGTTAATTGAAGTTTATAAACCTAATTATTTGCAAATACATGGTGATATTTCGCTGCAAAGAGTCAGAGCTATAAAAGAAAAATTTGGATTAAAGCTTATCATTGCATCTTCTTATTCTGAGTTAACGCAATTAAAAATTGATAAATTGGAGCAGTTTTGTGAGTTTATTTTAATAGACAGTGTCATTCAGTCTGGAAATACTGAATATGGTGGTACAGGCGAAAATTTTGATTGGTATAAGTTAAAAGAATTTAAATTTTCAAAACCTTATTTTTTATCTGGTGGTTTAAACATTAATAATGTAAAAGATGCGCTAGATATTACGTCATGTGAATATATTGATTTATCCTCTGGTCTAGAAGTTATCAAAGGTATTAAATCGAATGAAAAAATAACAGAGTTTATAAATTATTTAAAAAATAATGAGTATATATAAAAGCCCTGATTCTAAAGGGTATTTTGGTGATTATGGAGGAAAGTTTTTACCTGAGACATTAATGCCACAGGTGATCGAAGTAGAAAAAAGTTTCAACAAAGCCAAAAATGATCCAAAGTTTATTGATTCATTGTTAGAGTATAATAAATATTATTCCGGTAGGCCATCACCATTATATTTTGCTGAAAACTTAACAAATTTTCTTGGTGGTGCGAAGGTTTATTTTAAAAGAGATGAGTTAAATCATACTGGCTCACATAAAATTAATAATGCAGTAGGACAAGGCCTGCTTGCTAAATATATGGGTAAAACTAGAATTATTGCTGAAACTGGTGCTGGTCAACATGGTGTAGCTACTGCTACTATTTGTGCTAAATTAGGGCTTAAAGCCGTGGTTTATATGGGTGGCAAAGATTATGAGAGACAAAAGCCTAATGTTTTTAGAATGAGATTATTAGGTGCTGAAGTTATAAAAGTAGATTCTGGATCTAGAACATTAAAAGCTGCAATGAATGATGCTATGCGTGATTGGGTCTCAAATATTGAGGATAGTTATTATATGATTGGAACTGCTGCAGGACCTCATCCATATCCAGAGATTGTCAGATATTTTCAATCCGTAATTGGAGTTGAGGCAAGACAGCAGATTTTAGCCGAAGAGGGCAAGCTTCCGGCTGCAGTTATGGCGGTAATTGGTGGTGGATCAAATGCAATTGGACTTTTCCACGGCTTTATAAATGATAAAGATGTTAAATTAATTGGTGTCGAAGCTGCCGGTAAAGGTTTAGAAACGAATGAGCATGCTGCTGCCTTATGTAAAGGCGAATCCGGTGTTTTGCATGGTAATAAATCTTATTATTTGCAAGATGATGATGGTCAGATTATTGAAACATATTCGATATCAGCTGGCTTAGATTATCCAGGTGTTGGTCCTGAACATGCTTATTTGAAAGACAATAAAAGAGCCGAATATGTCGCCGTTACTGATCAAGAGGCTTTAGATGCTTTTCAGTTAATTTGTAAGCTTGAAGGAATAATACCGGCATTGGAGCCTTCTCATGCAATCGCGCATTTAATAAAAATAGCTAAAGATTTTGCTAAAACAGATAATATAATAGTTAATCTTTGTGGCCGTGGTGACAAAGATATTTTCACAGTTGCTGAACATCTAAATATTAACATATTATGACACAAAAAGTTCAAAATATTTTTAATAAACTTAAGGCTGATAACAAATCAGGCCTGGTTTCTTTTATTATGGCTGGTGACCCAAATATTGAGGCTACTAAAGTAATTATTGATAGTTTGATTAATTCTGGAACTAATATTTTAGAAATTGGTATGCCATTTTCTGATCCTGTGGCAGATGGAGTTTTGATTCAAGAGTCAGGTAAGAAAGCGTTAAGTAATAATGTAAACTTAAAGCAAGTTTTGAACCTTGCTAAATCAACGAGTGATAAATATCCTGATCTTCCTATTATTTTGATGGGCTATTTTAATCCTATAAATAAATTTGGTGTTGAAAACTTTTGTATTGAAGCAAATAAATCAGGAGTTTCTGGTGTTATTATTGTTGATCTTCCCCTGGAAGAAAGGTCTCGATATAATGATTTGTTTTTGCAATACGAGGTTGCTTTTATTAATTTGTTAAGTCCAAACACAAATGAAGCTAGAGTTAAGGAAATAGTTAAAGATGCTAAGGGTTTTATTTATTATGTGTCTGTTAATGCAACAACTGGTTCAAAAGAACCGGTAATTGCTGATATTAAAGCTAATTTAGAAATCATCAAAAAATATACAGATCTGCCAATTGCCGTAGGTTTTGGTATAAAAAAACCAGCTCAAGCAAAAGCAATAGGAGAGTTTGCTGATTTTATTGTTGTGGGCTCACAATATATTAATTTAATTAATGAAAACCAGGGTAATTTTAAATCAGCAATTTCTGAGTTTAATAAATCTTTAAAAGCTAGTCTTTAATAGCCTAGCTAGTTTTTTTTATTGCATTGCAATCTTCTTTTACTTGGCTTTGCTCAAGTCCGAATTCGTCATGAAGCGTTTGTACGGCAGTAGCTGTAGATTCTTGATCAATTAAAAAAGAAATTTTTATTTCAGAGGTTGTGATAGCTAGAATATTTACATCATTTTCTGCAAGTGCTTGGAAAGCCTTGTAAGCAATACCAGCATGAGTTTTCATCCCAACACCAATTACTGAAACTTTACTAACATTGCTAGTTGCAATTAAGTTTCCATAATCAATATTACCATTTTGTTTGGCTTCACTTAACAATATTTGGGCTTTAGCTAAGTCATTTTCATCAAGTGTGAAAGTTAAATTTGTAACTTTTCCATCTAATGAAATATTTTGAATAATCATATCAACATTAATATTACTTAGCGAAAGTGGTTTAAAAATTGATGATGAAACACCAGGGTTGTTAGGGACATTTTCTAATGTTATTCTTGCTTCTTTATCACAATGAGTGACTGCTGTAATTAATCTTCGTTCCATAATTTTATCATCTTCAACTAATATTGTTCCTTCTTTATCTTCAAATGCTGATACTACTCTAACGGTTATGTTGTGTTTCATAGCCATTTCAATTGATCGAGTCTGAAGAACTTTAGCTCCAAGAGAAGCCATTTCAATCGTTTCTTCATAACCAACATATTTTAATTTTCTAGCTTTAGGAGCTATTCTTGGGTCAGCTGTATATATGCCATCAATATCTGTGTAGATGTCACAAATGTCAGCGTTTAAGCTTGCAGCAATTGCAACTGCAGAGGTATCAGAGCCACCGCGACCAAGTGTTGAGATCCTATTATCTTCGGTCATGCCTTGAAAACCTGCAATGACAATTACATAGCCATCATCTAGAAAGCTTTTTAGATATTCTCCGTCAATTTCTTCGATTCTGGCTTTGGAATGAGCTTTGTCGGTTTGAATTTTAGCTTGCCATCCTAAAAATGACCTTGCTTTAATTCCTAGTGAATTAAGTTCAAGTGCAAGTAATCCAGATGTAACTTGTTCACCGGATGCTAAGATGGTATCATATTCTTGTAATTCATTTTCAGAATATAAGTTAGATATTTGTTTTGTGTAATCAACTAATTGCGAGGTTATTCCTGACATAGCTGAAACGACAACTGCAATCTGATTGCCTTTATCATGTTCTTTTTTTACAATTTGAGCTACAGCTTTTATTCTTTCGATATTCGCGACAGATGTACCACCAAATTTTTGTACTATTATTGCCATATTAATATAATTTGTTTTATTTTTAAAAAACCTTTATAGTTTATATATAAAAGCTTTAAAGATAACAACAAAAGACTAAATTTTTTAATGAATCAAGATTTTTGCCATAATTTTAAAAAAACACTCAGTAAATTTTCAACTGGTGTTACAGTTGCAACAAGCAAATATAACAATGATCACTTTGGGGTTACTGTAAACTCATTTACCTCCTTATCATTGGATCCTGCTTTAATTTTATTTAATTTAGGTGAGTCATCTCATTCGCTTGATGCTTTTATAAAGAGCGATTCTTTTAACATTAATATATTATCAAAGGCACAGTTAGAAATTGCTGAAAATTTTGCTAAGCCAAGTAAAGATAAATTTAATAATATCAAATTTCTTGAAGATGATCATGGTAACGCTTATTTTGAAAATAATTTAGCATTAATATCATGCAATTTTCACAGTTATCATAAAGTTGGTGATCATTACATTATAATTGGTCAAGCATTTCACTTAGATCGAGATGAAAAAAAAGAGCCATTATTATATTATAATTCAAATTTTATATACTAAATATGACTAATAATTCTTCTCTAGATCCTCAAGAAATTGAAAAGTTTGAAAAGATCTCAGATGAATGGTGGAGTCAAACTGGAAAATTTGCAATTTTGCATAAATTTAACTTTTGTCGAATAGCATATATAAAAGATAAAATTAAAGAGAATTTTTCCCTAGCATCTGACGATTTATCGAAATTGTCAGTTTTAGATGTTGGTTGTGGTGGTGGATTGCTTGCCGAGCCTTTGGCGCAATTAGGAGCAGATGTAACAGCTATCGATGCTTCAGTTAAAAATATAAATGTTGCTAAAATACATGCTCAAAAGCAAGGCCTTTCGATTAATTACATGCAGTCCTTAATTGAAGATATGCCAAAGCGTAAAAAATATGATGTTATCATGGTTATGGAGGTGATTGAGCATGTTGATAATCCAAAACAATTTATAAATAATTGCAGCAAATTGTTAAAGAAAAATGGTATTATGTTTACTGCGACAATTAATAGGACTTTAAAATCTCTAATGTTGGCCAAATTTGCCGCAGAGTATATTCTTAGATGGTTGCCAATGGGGACTCATGATTGGAATAAGTTTTTAAAGCCATCTGAAATAGTAGATTTTCTAAATGAACAAGAGGGTATAAAATATCAGGATTTAATAGGAGCTAAATATAATATTTTAAACGATAGCTGGTTTAAATCTAAAGACGTTTCACAAAATTACATTTTGATGTTTAAGAAAGTTTAGAGTCCTAATTGTTGCTATTAAGGTAAATAAATGTAATAAAATAGTTGACATTATTAAGAGGTTTTTTTAAAGAAATCTCATGAAAAATGTTTTACATATTTCACTCGCTAGTTTCGCAACTTTAATTTTTTCATCAACAAACTCATTTGCTAAGAGTACAGATCAATGTGTTCATGATTTGGATAAATTGTCATGTGTTCAATATGTTAGTAATTATGATGGCGACAGTTTTGTATTTGAGGTTTTAAACGTTCATCCATTGTTTGGAAGTAAGTTTAAAATTGATTTTTCTGAGTATGAGGCGCCGAAAATTCGTTCGAAGCAAAAATGTCAGAAGCTTCTCGGTAAAAAGTCTAAAGATTTCGCAAAAGATAATTTGAAATCGGCCAAAAAAATTGATTTGGTTAATGTTACAAAAACTAGATCAGGTAAATTCAAAGGTGATGTTTTGGTGGATGGCAAATCTCTTAGTGAGATAATGCTTAAAAATAAGCTTTTAATAAAAGCGGGAAGTAAAGATTTTAAATGGTGCAAATAAAAAAAGCAGGCAATTGCCTGCTTTAGTTATTTCTTTTAAAAAGCTATTGTGATTAGCTACCAACAGCGTCTTTAAATTTTTTACCAGCTCTAAACTTAGGTAAGTTTGCAGCTTTAATCTGTATTTTTTCACCAGTTTGAGGATTTCTTCCTTCAGTAGCTTTTCTGTATGCTTTATAGAAAGTTCCAAAACCGATTAATGTTACTTGTTCGCCTTCAGAAACGATACCTTGAACATTGTCAACGAAAGCTTTTAAAAACTCGTTAACTTTTTGTTGACTTTCCCCAGTTTGAACTGAGATTTTTTTTACTAATTGTGCTTTACTCATAGCGATTACCCATAAATTAAAAAATTGTTACTAACCTATGTAAACAGCATTATAATAGATATTTTATTTATCAAGAAGTTTAGTTAAGAAAATATGCTTAATTTAATAGTTTAACCCTATTATCAACTGCTACGAGAATATTATCTGGGTTTTTTTTGATTTCTTCCAAATTGATTGGATGTTTTTGTTTTGAAACCATCTGAATTTTTTGATTTTTATATGTGGTTTCAAAATTAAAATTAGCAACAAAGTTAGATTTTTTTGTAATAATTTCTTCTAGTTTAGCAATTTTGTAATTGTCATTAATAGAAATTTTTAATGTAAGCGCAAGATTTTCAACAAAATGCTCTAGGGCTTCTAAGTGTTTTATTAGTACTCTAAAGCCTGCATCTTCTTTAATTAATGTTGCTTTGATGTAAATTCTGGTTCCATTTACAAAAAGCTCTCTTGCTGATTCAATTACTTCTTCATCGAATAGAGATGCTTCAAAAATACCAGATGAATCTGACAAAGTCATGGTAACAAATCTACCATTTTTCCCGGATCTTTGTTTGTAATTTACTACAACTCCTAAAAGGCTGATATTATGCTCACCAATATCAAATCCAGAAATATCATAAGATTGAGTCATATTTAGGTTATCGTAAAGATATTGGTATGACTCAATTGGATGTGATGTTAAGTAAAAGCCAAGTCCGGTAAACTCCATATCTAAAAGGTTGATACGTTCATTTTCAGGAACTTTTCTAAGATCTGGTTTTAAAGAGTTTTGAGAGTCGTCTATTGCAAATAAGGAGGATTGGTTGCTTTCTAAATCGTCTTTGTAACTAGCTGTATATTTTAACAATAAGTCAACATTTCTTGATATTAATTGTCTATCTTCAATGATTTCGTCTAAACAGCCAGAGTTAACTAGGTTTTCCAAACTTTTCTTGTTAATTATATATGCTGTCTTTTCAAGAAAGTCGTAAATGTCTTTGAATTTACCTTTTTGTTCTCTGATTTCCACTAGTTCTTCCATTGCTTTTAGCCCAACTGATTTAATAGCCGATAAAGCGTATTCAATAACTTTTTCTTCACCTTTAAAGCTTAATTTGAATAGAGGGAATGAGGCATTGATTGATGGTGGCATCATTTTTATGTTCATTCTTTTTATTTCTTGGATAAAATAATTAAGTTTATCCGTGTCATGAATATCCATGTTTAAAGTTGCGATCATAAACTCAGTAGGGTAGTGCGCCTTGCAATATGCAGTTTGGTAACCAATCATTGCATAGGCTGCTGCATGGGATTTGTTAAATCCATAGCCTGCGAATTTTGCAACTAAGTCAAAAATTTCAGAAGCCCGCTTTTCTTCAAGCTGATTTTCTTTAGCTCCTTTAACAAAGATGTTCCTTTGAGCATCCATTTCAGCCTTGATTTTTTTACCCATTGCTCTTCTAAGAAGGTCTGCGTCACCAAGAGAGTATCCGGCTAAAATCTGTGCTATTTGCATCACTTGTTCCTGGTAAATAATAACTCCAAATGTTTCTTGTAAGCATTCTTCAAGTAACGGGTGAGGGTATTCCACATCTTCGCTACCATGTTTCCTTGCTATATAGCTTGGGATGTTATCCATTGGTCCAGGACGGTATAGGGATATTAACGCTATAATATCCTCAATAGAGTCTGGGCGCATTTTTTTTAGGCAATCTCTCATTCCAGGGCTTTCCAATTGGAAAATACCAATTGCATTTCCACTACTTAATAGCTCAAAGGTCTTATTGTCTTTAATATCTATTTTATCTATGTCTATTTCAATCGATTGTGATTTTAAAATTTCTAGAGTTTTGTCAATTGTAGTAAGGGTTTTTAGGCCTAAAAAATCAAATTTTACTAAACCAGCTTTTTCGGTATATTTCATTGAATATTGAACAACTGGCATCTCAGATCTTGGATCTTTATATAATGGTATAACTTCAGTTAAATTAGATTCACCAATTACAATTCCAGCGGCATGAGTTGAAACATGGCGATTAAGACCTTCCAGTTGCAGTGAGATATCAATTAGTTTGCGAATTTCAGGGTCTTGTTCTTTTGCAGCTCGAAGATTTCTATCCATTGTAATTGCTTGCCCAAGTGTCACTGGGTTAACAGGATTAAAAGGTATCATTTTACAGATGTCATCTACTCTTTTATAGGGCATTTGCATAACTCGTCCAACATCTTTTAATACTGCTTTAGCTTGAAGTTTTCCAAAGGTTATAATGCTTGCAACTTTATCAGTGCCATATTTTTTGCATACATAGTTTATTACTCTATCTCGTTTCTCCTGACAGAAATCAATGTCAAAGTCTGGCATTGATACTCTTTCAGGGTTTAGGAATCTTTCGAAAAGAAGCCCAAATTTTAATGGATCAAGGCCAGTGATGCTTAAAGACCATGCAACAATTGATCCTGCTCCAGAACCTCGTCCAGGACCAACGGGTACATGATTGTTTTTACACCATTTGACAAAATCGGATACAATTAAAAAATATCCTGGGAAACCCATTTTGTTGATAATTCCAAGTTCGTAATCAAGCCTTTCGAAATATTCTTGTTTTTGGGACTCGGCTAAATCTTTATATTCAAAATTTTCAAGATGTGTATTTAAGCCTTCGTAAGCTTGTTTTTTTAGTTCATCAGCTTCACTACAGCCGTCACTACTTTCGACATGAGGTAGCATTGGGTCTTTTTGAGATGGAAAAAAAGAGCATCTTTTTGCTATAGCAATAGTGTTAGCGATAGCTTCTGGAAGATCTTGGAATAATCTGTGCATTTCAAAATTTGTTTTGAAATAAACTGATTCAGGTGGTTTTACTCTTTTTTCATCAGAGTCATATTGGTTGTTTACAATACACCCTAAAATATCATAAGCTTTAAATTTGTTTTTATCAGGAAAGCTAACATTGTTAGTTGCAACAATTGGGATATTTAGCTCAAGAGCATATTCTAAAAGTTTGTTTTCGGTAAAGGAGATGTTGTTATTGTTGTTTATTCTCTGAATTTCAATATATAGCCTGTCATTGAATATTTCTTGGAATAATGTGATTATTTCTTTGCTGCTATCAAAGATGTTATTCTCTATAAAGTTACTAATAGCACTTTTAGGTGAACCAATTAAACAAATTAACCCTTCTGAGTTTTGCTCAAGATCGCTTATTGAAACTTCTGATCCATTGTTTTTGGTGTAGTAAAAACTTGATAATTTTAATAAGTTTTTAAAGCCTGTTTCGTTTTGACATATTAGTAAAATATTATCTTTTTTGTTATTATAGTTTTCGTGTTTGATATCTAAACTGAGGGCTGTTATAGGCTGGATGCCGCTTGAAGAGGCATTAAGAGCGAATTCTAAGCAGCCAAATAAGTTGTTGTGGTCTGATAAAGCAATTGCAGGCATAGAGTTAGATTTAGCCAAACTTACAATTTGGTCTATGCTTAATGTGCTTTCGCCAAGCGAATAACTACTTTTGGTTCTAAGGTGAATAAAGTTTTGATTTTTCATCTGAATTATTAAGCTTATACTAGTACTAGCCAAGGTTTAAGACCCTTATTTAACTATCGAATTTAAAAATAGTCAAATTCATATTCAAAAATAATGGTTGCATTAGTTTGCGTAATATGCAGAAATTGTATATATAACGATTCTTTTTGACTTGCATTATGGTAATGAAAAAATTGGCGATCCCATGCTCTTTTGGAGCTCAAAGTCATTCTGTTGATTTTTATGTTGGGCAGCCTAAAATAGATAAGCATCCTATTCAAAATCAATCAAGTTGGTTATCAAGCAATAGGGGTGGTTCTGTTCCTGGTAATGTAATGGATAGTCTTGAAAAACTTCATGATCTTTCAAAAAAAAACAGGGTTAATTTTGCAGAGCTTTGTGAATATGCGGTAACTACAGCTGGGACTAGTTCTATTGATAGCAGCGCTAAAAATTTCATTGAAAGTTCAAAGGCTAATGTTAAACCTGCGGAACAAACTCAGGCTCAGTCACAACAACAAGTTCAGCCACAACAGCAACAAACTCAAGCTCAGACACAACAACAAGCTCAGCCTCAACCTCAACAAGCTCAGCCACAACCACAACAAACTCAGCCACAACCACAACAAGCTCAACCGCAGCCACAACAAACTCAGCCTCAAGCACAGTCTCAATCACAAGAACAGGTGCAGTCTAATCAGTCATCGCAACTTCAAGCAAAGGCTTCCACTTTTGTGCTTTCAAAAAATTCTTCTGAAGCTAAATCTGGGGGTGTTGATGATGCTGTTGATGGTTCTGATCCATCGTATGTTTCTGATAAACAAATTGATGATTTTTTAGACAGCTAAAATTTACTGGACTTTTCAGTTATACTCTACTATTTTAGCTTGTTTAACTGATTTTGTAGTTTTGGGATGTTTGGTAAAGCGCTGCGTTTTTTTTCTTCTGATGATATTGCAATAGATTTAGGTACTGCTAATACATTGGTTTATGTTAAAGGTAAAGGGATTGTTCTAAATGAACCGTCTGTTGTTGCAAAAATTCATGATAGTGGTCAAATGGTTTTTGGTCATGAAGCTAAATTAATGCTTGGAAAAACTCCTGCAAAAATTGATGCTAGAAGGCCATTAAAAGATGGTGTCATAGCTGATTTCAAATTTACAGAAGAGATGATAAAGCATTTTATCACAACTGTTAATAATTACAGAACTATTAGAAGCCCAATGGTAATTGTTTGTGTGCCATCAGGATCTACACCTGTTGATAGAAGGGCTATCCAAGAAGCTGCTGAAAATGCTGGGGGTAACCCAGTTTATTTAATTGAAGAACCTATGGCTGCTGCTATTGGTGCTGGTCTTCCTGTGACTGAGCCTAATGGGTCAATGGTTATTGATATCGGTGGTGGTACTACAGAAATTGCGGTTGTTTCTCTTGGTGGTATTGTTTATTCAAGGTCTATTAGAGTTGGTGGTGACAAGATGGATGAGGCAATTATATCATTTGTTAGAAGGAATCATAATCTTCTAATAGGTGAAACTACTGCTGAAAAAATTAAAAAAACTATCGGTATAGCCATGAAGCCTAATGATAATAAAGGCAAGGTTATGGAAATAAAAGGGCGTGATTTAATTAATGGTGTTCCAAAAGAAATGGTTCTAAGTGAGTATGATATTGCTGAGGCGCTTGTCGAGCCTGTTTCTCAGGTTGTTGAGGCTGCAAAAGCTGCCTTAGAGTCAACCCCACCTGAGCTTTCTTCTGATATAGTTGATCAAGGTATTGTTTTGACTGGTGGTGGAGCTTTGCTTAAAAACCTTTCTTGTGTTTTAAAAGACTCTACTGGTCTTCCGGTTTTCGTTGCTGAGAACGCTCTTTCTTGTGTTGTTAATGGTACCGGAAAGGTTCTCGAGAACCACAATAAATATAAGCATGTTTTGTTTAGGCAAGATTAGTTTTTTGCTGTAATATAACATGAGTCGTAATAGATATTCAAAATCAGATTCTGGGAATTCTATATTTGATCATCTTGTAAATATTTATAAATTAGAAATTTTTCTCGTTTTATCTTTTATAATTTTCTTTGTTGCAAGGTCTAGTTCGGATCTTGATAAGTTTATAAAGGATAAGTCTTTGAAAATATTAAAACCTTCTATTGTTTTTTTGGATTCTCCATTTTGGCTAACTAGGTCAGTTTTTAATAATTTTTCTAATATTATAAATGTTTATTCAAATAACGAAAAGCTTAAACTTGAGAATGATGAGCTAAGAAAAAGTTTGGTTTTGCTTGAGAAGAATGCAAGTGAAAATTTAGCTTTAAAGTCATTGCTGAATTTTAATAAATCTGACTTTGATTATGTATCTGCAAGAATATTTTTAAATTCTGGTTTTGCATATAATTCTCAAGCTGTAATTAATCTTGGTTCGTTAAGTAATATTAAAAAAAATCAGGTTGTAATTTCAGGTAAAGGTTTGGTTGGAAGGGTATATGATGTTTATACTGATAATGCGCATTTGCTCCTTTATAACGATCCTAATTCTAGAATTTCAGTATATAGTAGTGTATCTAGGGAAAGAGCTATTATGTTTGGTGATTACAATAATTTGCCATATTTGGAATATCTAAAAAAGAATCATTCTTTACAAGCTGGGGAGTTGCTTTACACATCTGGTGATGGAGGGGTGTTTTATCCTGATATTCCAGTTGGTGTAGTTGTTGAAGAAGATGGTAGGTTTTTCGTAAAACCTTTTGTTTCATTCCAAAATATTGATTTTGTTTCGGTAATAACAAAGAAGGTTTTATAAAATTTTATTGACTCTTGTCGGATAATTCCTATAGATCATGATGTTTTCAAATTTAATTAAGAAATTCTTAATTTTATGCCCAGGTAGCTCAGTCGGTAGAGCAAAGGACTGAAAATCCTTGTGTCGGCGGTTCGATTCCGTCCCTGGGCACCACTTTTCCTAACTTTTACAATTGTTAAGTTTACTAGTAAATACAACATCACCTTATCCTGAGATCAGTTTTTTTTATCAAAACGAAGTTTTTGAGTTTCGTTCTGATGTGCTAAATTCTCATTCGCAAAATTTAATAATAATGTTGGATAAATTTCTTGTTTCTGAAAATCTAAACGTTTCAGATGTTGATGACGTTTATATTATTGTTGGTCCTGGAAGTTATACAGGTATAAGGGTCGGAATATCTTTTGTTTTAGGTTTAAAATTAGCATCAAGCTTAAATGTTATACCTGTTACAATTTTTGATGCAGTTTGTTTAACTTTTAAAGAACAAGATTCGCAAAGTTTGTTAATGCTGATTGATAGTAAAAAAAATGATGAGTATTTTTTTAGCGCAATTGATGTTGGTAAAAATGATGAAAATATTGGCGTTGTAAAAAAAGAAGATATAAAAAATCTTGTTGTGAATTATGATAAATTTTTGTTAATTGGTGATTCTGAAAATGAATTTGATGAAAATAAGATGCTTGGTTTAACTCCATTAAAAGTTAAATTATCTGCAAAAAAAATTTTCAATTATAAGGATTCTTTAAAGGCTCTTCACCGGCCTTTAGAGCCATTTTACATAAAAAATAATATCTTTAATGTAAAATAGGATTGCACAAACCAATCTTATATCATATCATTGAGTATTATTAATCATCCAAACTTCATAATAATGGCTGATAAAAAAAAGAAGGAATCCAAGAAAAAAGCAGTTAAACATAACTGGTATTTAGATAGATATTCAATAGCTGTATATCAAAGAAATTTTCTAATGATTTTTTTGATGGCGACTGTTTGTGTTATGTTTATGGGGGTAGTATATATCAATCTTATTAGTCAGAAAAAAACAGTAGATCCATTCGTTGTAGAGATTGAAGAAAAATCAGGAATTCCAACAGTGGTTGATCAAAAAACTAAAACTGAATATACAGCTCAGGAGGCAATTAATAATTTTTTCATATATAAATATGTAAGAGCGAGAGAAAATTATGATTTTAGAGATTACATTTATGATTATTTTACAGTTGTAAGAGTACTTTCATCTGGAGCAATTTTCAAACAATTTTATTCCGAGAATAATAAAAGAAATGAACAAAGTCGTGTTAACATTTTTGGAAGAAAAACATCTATAAAGGCTAAAATCAAATCCGTTATAGATATTACAACGAAAGCTGATAGGGCTAAAGCTACGAGATCAAAACAAGTTAGATTATTACTTCAACATGTGAAAAATAATAGAGTTGTACTGGAAGAGCATAAGGTTATTATTATGAAGTATAAATTTGTAAATTTAAACTTAGAGTTTGAAGAAAGATTAGTAAACCCTCTAGGGTTTCAAGTAAATTTTTATAAGATTAATGATGAATTCAATAGTGAGTAAAATATATTTTTATTTAGTAATATTGTTTTTCTCTTGGGCTGCACATGCATATGTGCCAGTATCAACTGATTCAAGAATAAAAACTTTAATTTACAGTCCTAATGAAGTTTTTTATTTAAACTTTCATTACAATTATCAATCATATATAGAGTTTCCTGAGGATGAGAGAGTAAATATAATTAGTTTGGGTGATAGGTATGCTTGGAATGTCAAAAAAATTGGTCAAAGAATCTTTATAAAGCCTTATCAAATTGGTGGCTCAACTAATATGACAATTATAACTGATAAACGTGAATATCATTTTGAAATTTACTCAAGTACACATGAATCAGAATTTGCTGATCCTAAGCTTGCATATGTTGTTAAATTCTTTTATCCTGAGACTGTTTATGATTATATGGAGTCAATTAAAATTCGTAAACCAATTAAGGTAGAGAACAAAGTAGTTGATAAAGTAGATGATAAAGCTGAGCCAGCTAAAGAAGCAAATATAGTAATTCCAGTACCTACATTAATTGATGAGCCAGAAATAATTCCTGAACCAATTCCTCAGCCTAATGAAGATCTGTTGGATTTTGCAATTGATCCAGTAGGATCTGAAATAAGTGATTCAGGTTATAATGAGCCAGTTGAGTATGCTCCACAAAATAATTACAGATATAGTATGGTTGGAAATGAAGCTAGTCAGATAAGACCTTTTATTGTTTTTGATGATGGTGAAAATACATTTTTTACATTTGAATCGAACGTTTTACCAGACATCTTTGTTGTAAACCCTGATGGAACTGAAACATATGCTGAATACAGAATTATAGATAACCAAGTTGTAGTAAATACTACATCTTGGCAATTTTCGCTTCGGAATAATAAAGAGGTGATTTGTATATTTAATGATAACTTAACCGATATGGCAATTTAGATGTCTCAAGATTTAAATAACATTGACGATACTAATTTTGGTGATGAAGATTACACTACAAGTTTAGATGTTGAAACATCCAGTGTTGCTTCATCAAAAGGAAGTAATGCTATTGTTATTATATTAGCTATTGTTGCTGTTATTGGTGTTGCCTTCTTTATGTTTTCTGGTGACAAAGATGATGAAGTTGTTCAAGAACCAGTTCAAGAAAAAAAACTTGATAAAGATGGTAATGAGGTAAAAGTTCCAGTGGCAGCTCCTCCTTCAGAAGCTTTGCAGCCAATAGTTGAGGCTATAGATCCTGATATTACAGAGAGTAATTCTGTTGTTGAGGTGCCTGATATTGATATACCAAAATTGCCGCCAATGGAAAATGTTAAAATCGATTTGCCAAAAACTGAGGCTATTATTCCTGAATTTAAAACTCCTGATATCGCTGTGACACCTGCTCAACCAAAAACTACTGGTAATGGTTCAATTGCAGCACCTTCTGTTCCAGGTGCAACAGGTGGAAGCGATGATCAAGCTAAGGCTCCTGATTTTGCGTCGCAAGAACCTAGCGCATCAGGTAAAGAGCAAGCTAGTATGATGTTATTAAATTCTGGAGGGGCAGCTGAATCAAGTAATAATACTTTTGTTTTAGAGCCTTCTTCATTTTCTTCAGTTTCAGCAACAAAGGTTTATTCTACTGATAGAACAATCATTCAAGGAAAAATTATTGAAGCTGTTCTTGAAACTGCCATTAATACTGATTTTCCAGGTAGTGTAAGAGGAGTTGTATCTCAAGATGTTTATGCTGAAACTGGTCGTAATATAATGATACCAAAAGGTTCAAGATTAATTGGAAGCTATTCTGGTTCAGTTGAAAGTGGGCAAACAAGAGTTCTTATAAATTGGGAACGTTTAATTCGCCCTGATGCTGTAGATATTGCAATAAATTCTCCTGCCACTGATCAGTTTGGACGATTCGGTGTTCCTGGTGATGTTGATAATAAATATCTTGAATTATTTAATAATTCGATATTGCTAAGTTTAATTACAATTGGAACTGCAATTGCTTTAGAGGGAGCAACTGGTGATTCAGAAATTTCTGTAACCGAAGATGAAGATGGTGACACGACTACCGAAGGATCTGCAACTGATTTTGCTGCAAATGAAATTATTGAAACTATTGGTACTACTTCTGATCAAATTTTATCTGACATGCTAAATGTTACTCCAACAATAACTGTTCCTCAAGGAACTCGTATTAATGTTTTTGTTAATCAAGATTTAGTTTTTCCAAAATCATCTAACTCAAACGGTTTAACGATAATAGAATGACAATAGCTGCACTTGAAACATATTTAAGTCCATTAAAAAAAATATTTAGTGAAGAAGGTGTAAATGAAATTTCTATAAACAAACCAGGTGAAGCTTGGGTTGAAAAAATGGGTGATATTAGAAGGGAATTAATACCAGAATTTGGACAATCGCATCTATTATCTCTTGCAAGACTAATTGCTCAATCTACAGAGCAAAGAATAAGTGAGGAACAACCATTATTATCTGCAACTCTTCCTGCAGGCTATCGTGTTCAAATTGTAATACCACCAGCATGCGAACAAAACACATCTATTTTTTCAATTAGAAAACAATCTCCTTTAAAATGGACATTGCATGATTATGATAAAATGGGTGCTTTTGAATCATGTGAAATTGAGGAAGTAGTTGATCAAGATTCAATAGAGTTGGCGAAAATGCTCAAAGAGAAGCGAACTAAAGACTTCTTAATGAATGCAATCACTATGAAAAAAAATATTATTATTAGTGGTGGTACCTCTACGGGTAAAACGACATTTACTAATGCAGCATTGCGTGCAATACCAATTGATGAGCGTTTAATTACAGTAGAAGATGCTAGGGAAGTAGATTTATCTCATCCAAATAGAGTACATCTGTTAGCTTCAAAAGGTGGTCAAGGTAGAGCTGATTTATCTACTCAAGACTTAATTGAAGCTTGTTTAAGATTAAGACCTGATAGAATAATTGTTGGAGAACTTAGAGGAGCTGAGGCTTTTAGTTTTCTAAGAGCCATTAACACTGGTCACCCAGGTTCAATTTCAACACTGCATGCTGATACACCAAAAATGGCATTAGAGCAATTAAAATTAATGGTGATGCAAGCGGGTCTTGGAATTCCGCCTGAACAAATTAGAGATTATATTTTAGGAGTGGTAGATATTGTTGTTCAGTTAAAAAGAGGATCTGGGGGCAAAAGATTTATTTCTGAAATATATTATAAAGATAAAGATTTAGCATAATTAAAGATGGATTATAAAGCAAAAAACCTAGTAATATTTATAATTTTATTTGGAATCGTTGCTTTAATTACATTTTATGCAATGACTATTAGTGCTATTGCTTCAATTAATGGTTATAATATTGTAGTTAGCATTGTAAGAGATCATAGTTTTCTTCAGCAACCTGGTTTGTTATGGAAATATTTTGGGTATTATTGGAATTTTTACTTTGAGCATAGAGATCAACTGAAAATTAGAGATGATCAAAACTTTGTTTTAAAATTATTTCTCTCAACATTTGTACCAAATGCAATTTTATTATTTAATTTCTTTTTGTTTAGAGCTCCTATTATGGATTTTAGGCCTTTTAAACCAAAAGAAAAGATTCATGGAGATGCTAAATGGGCTAATGAAGGTCATATAAAAGAGGCTGGTTTAAGAAGTAAGCAAGGAATGCTTTTAGGTTGCAATAGTAAAGGTTTTTTAATTGCGGATGGTTTTCAACATTGTTTGTTATTTGCTCCCACGGGTTCAGGTAAAGGTGTTGGTTTTGTAATACCAAATTTACTTTTTTGGCAAGATTCAGTTGTAGTGCACGATATTAAGCTAGAAAATTATGAGTTAACGAGTGGTTTTAGGCAAAAAAAACTAAAGCAAGAAACATATTTATGGAATCCTGCATCACCAGAAGGAATTAGTCATTGTTATAATCCTCTTGATTTTATTTCGCCTGAAATGGGAAAAATGGTTGATGACGTGCAAAAAATTGCTAATTTACTTTTACCAGAACAAGAGTTTTGGCAAAATGAGGCGCGTTCACTAATTGTTGGTGTTATGCTTTATTTATTGGCTGATGATACTAAGATTAAGTCCTTTGGAGAAGTTGTTAGAACATTAAGAAGTGATGATGTTGTTTACAATTTAGCCGTAGTTTTAGATACGTTAGGAAAAGAAATACATCCTGTTGCATACATGAATATTGCGGCCTTTCTTCAAAAGGCTGACAAAGAAAGATCTGGTGTTATATCTACTGCAAATTCCTCGCTTGAGCTATGGTCAAATCCATTAATTGATGCCACAACTGCAAGAAGTGATTTTGATATTCGTGATTTTAAGAAAAAGCAAACAACGGTTTATGTTGGTTTAACCCCTGATAATATTCATAGATTACAGCCTTTAATGAAAATATTTTATCAGCAAGCTACTTCTGCTCTTTCTCAAAGAATGCCTACTAAAGAAGATAAATATGGCGTTTTATTTATGATGGACGAATTTCCAACTCTTGGAAAAATGGAGCAGTTTCAATCAGGTATTGCATATTTTCGAGGATATAAGGTTAGATTGTTTCTGATTATTCAAGATACTGAACAATTAAAAGGAACTTATGAAGAATCTGGCATGAATTCATTTCTTTCTAATGCAACTTATAGAATTACTTTTGCCGCAAATAACGTTGAAACAGCTAATTTAATTTCTCAATTAATTGGTAATAAAACTGTTGAACAAGAGTCGGTAAATAAACCCAAATTCTTCGATCTTAATCCAGCTTCTAGATCTTTACATGTTTCTGAAACTCAAAGAGCATTATTACTTCCGCAAGAGGTTATTAATCTTCCGCGAGATGAGCAAATTCTCTTAATTGAAGCTAGTCCTCCAATTAAGAGTAAGAAAATATTTTACTATAAAGATAAGTTTTTTACCAAAAGGCTATTGCCGCAAATTCCTATTCCTAAACAAGAACCGTATATTCCAGATAGATCTGGAATGCCTTCTAAAAAGAATCAAGGTAATAAAGGTTAAAATTATTTTACTTAATTATAAAATTTGTAAATTTATTTTATCTTATTATCTTGATATTCCTCTTCTTGTTGTGTTTATTGTCTCAGTTTCTGTTAGATTTTGATTATTGTTTTGTGCAATAGATTGGTTAGCAACATAATCTTGAACTTTTATTTTAAAAGTCTCTCTAGGTTTAATATCGCAGCTACTAAGAGCTTTAAATAGCTCAAATTTTAGTAGATCTTGTTTATCTGAAGTTGATTCTTTGTTGAATAGTTCAACAAGTACAATCATTTCAGAAGCGTTTATTGCGTTACCTTTTGAGGTTTTTTTAGAAAGTAATTTATGAATTTCGTCTTGATTAATATGGTTGTTACGAAATGAAGGCATGATAAATTTATGCATAACATCCATAGCTAATGGCATAGTTGTTTCAGATCTAAATAGATCGACAATTTGGGCGTTAATCAAAAAATCAACTACGTCTTGAGTTGGTAATTCAAGTTCTAAAACTTTGTTTATCGAATAATTATACAAAGATGGATCGTTTGATTTGAAATGCTCAAGTGCTGTTTCCATTTTGTTCTCACATTGTCCACTTGCTTGAGGCAAATAAACATGTGAATGAGCTCTGTCATTATTAATTCCCATATCTTAACTTCTCTATTAAATTAACCAAAGTTTAAAAACTCATTATCTAAATCATTTGAATATGATGAGTTAACACCAATATCTATGAAAAACTTTAGAATTTCATTATTTGACTTTAATTTGATTGAGTGCAGTAAAGGGCATCCTGTACCATATCCAAAAAGATCATCAAGTGCACCATTAAAAATTTGCTTTGTGGTAAATTGATGTTGTATGTAAAGTTGGGCTCTTTGTAGATATTCTTCGCTGATATTTTTATCATGAGTACTAAATCTCTCAGCCGCATTGACTAAGCTTCTAACTTTATCTTTGGTGAAATGATTCAGTTTTACTGATATTACGTTCTCTTTCATACTCTACAAATTAATTTTGAAGATTATAAATGTTATCAGGATGGCTGTCAAGAGCTTTTTTAAAGTTTGGATTGAGAATAGGTTTTGCTTTTGTCGATTATTGATTGTGTAGGTTGTTAAATTTAGTGGTATTTGGATCGAAATGCAGGTAAACATTTCCAACCGGTCCATGTCTGTTTTTGGCTACCATTACTTCTGCTTTATTTAAAACTGCCTCCATACTCTGTTGCCATTTTTCCATATCTTTATGGCCTTCGCTTGGTTTTTTTCTTTCAACATAATATTGCTCTCTGTAAATAAAGCATACTAAATCAGAATCTTGCTCAATTGTTCCAGATTCTCTTAAATCAGATAATTGAGGGCGTTTATCTTCTCTTTGTTCTACAGCTCGAGAAAGTTGTGATAATGCAATAACAGGGATATTTAATTCTTTTGCGATTGCTTTAAGTCCTTGAGTAATTTCGGATATTTCTTGAACTCTGCTTTCGCTTGCTTTGCTACTTGAGCCTCTCACTAATTGAAGGTAATCTATTACTAATAGGGCAAGATTATGTTTCCTCTTTAACCTTCTAGCTTTTGTTCTTACTGCTGAAATTGTTTGTGCTGGAGTATCATCTATGAAGAATGGAAGTTCGTAAAGATCTTTATGAGCTTTTACAAGTAAGTCAAAATCCTCGGAAGATAAATTACCATTTCTAAACTTTTTAGCATTAACTGTTGATTCCATAGCAATCATTCTGCCAGATAATTGTTCAGCTGACATTTCAAGTGAAAAGAATCCAACAGTATTTTGTTTCTCTTTGTCTTTAGTGCCATTAACGCAAGCATTTAGGGCTAAATTAATTGCTAATGCCGTTTTTCCCATTGATGGACGACCTGCCAAAATCATTAAATCAGAATTTTGAAGACCACCTATCATTTTGTCAAAATCTGTAAATTGAGTAGGGATTCCAGTAAACCCACCAGCTCCTAATGCCTTTTCAGCAGATTCTAAGGCTTGGTTTAATGATGAAGAGATGTTTTGGAAGTCACTAGCGTATTCATCCTGAGCCGCTAAATTGAATAATTTTTGTTCAGCATCTTCAATTTGGTTTATGACATTATTATTTTGTCCATCCTTAGCATTATTTACAATATCGCTACCAACTGAAATCAATTGTCTTTTTAAAGCTAAATTTTGGATAATCCTGGAATATTCGTTTATATTTAGAATAAAAGAGCTGTTCGCTATAAGTTTATTAATATAGTCAATTATTTCATCGCTATTTTTTTGATTGCTTGTAGCAATATAATTTTTGACAGTTAACGGTGTTATTAGAAAATCTTTTTCAGAAAATTCGACAATAATTTCAAAGATTTTTTGATGAAGTGAATGATAAAAGCAATCAGGTTTAAGTATCTCTATGACAGTGTTTACGGCACTATTGTTTGTAATTATATGGCCTAGTATATGCTGCTCAATTTCAATGTTATATGTAGAGCTTATAAGGTCAGAGTTTTCGGTGTTGATTTCTTTGATAGCAGCAGATTTCATGTTTTTAAAATTAAAATCAGAATAGGTGAATAAAAATTTATTGCTTAAATCGTAATTTTACTTAAAGTATTTGTTAGTCAAAATCAATGATGGATTTATTTTAAGTTAAAAATTATGACAAAAAAGTCACATAAATTGCAAGCATACTCAAAAGATATGCTATTATCAAGCTATGAATTGATGCTTTTAATTAGAAGGTTTGAAGAAAGGTCAGCAGTTGCCTATGGAATGGGATATATAGCTGGCTTTTGTCACCTTTATATCGGCCAAGAAGCAGTTGTTGTTGGTGTAAAAAATGCTATTAATGAGGGTGACGCTTTAATCACTTCCTATCGTGATCACGGACATGTTCTGGCTTGTGGAAGTGACCCCAATATCGTAATGGCTGAATTATTTGGAAGAGCTACTGGTATATCAAGAGGTAAGGGTGGTTCAATGCATTTATTTGATACTCCTAGAGGTTTTTATGGTGGACATGGTATTGTTGGCGCTCAAGTTCCAATTGGAACTGGAGTAGCATTTGCTTATCAATATCAAAAGAAAAATAATATAGCTGTAACTTTTATGGGCGATGGAGCAGCAAATCAAGGGCAGGTATATGAATCATTTAATATGGCTAGTTTGTGGAAGTTACCGGCATTATTTATTATTGAAAATAACGCTTATGGAATGGGTACGGCTGTTCAAAGGGCTGCATCAACAAATGACTTTTACACTCGTGGAGAAGCTTTTGGTATAAAAGGTAAAGCAGTTGATGGTATGGATTTCTGTTCTGTTTATGAAGAAGTGAAGAAAGCTGCTGATTATGTTAGATCTGGAAATGGACCATTTATATTAGAGATGAAAACTTATAGGTTTAGGGGCCATTCAATGTCTGACCCTGGAAATTACAGGTCAAAAGAAGAAGTTAATAATTATAAAGAAAATTATGATCCTATTAATAATCTAAAACAACAAATTTTAGATGATAAAATAGCTTCAAATGATGAATTTAAACAAATTGAAGCGAAGGTTAAAGATGTTGTGGTTGAAGCATTTAACTATGCAAAGGAAAGTCCTGAGCCACTAGCATCGGAGTTACTAACAGATGTATTAAGATAATGGCGAAAATAACTGTAAGAGAAGCATTAAGAGATGCAATGCTTGAGGAACTTGAAAATGACCCAAATGTATTTTTAATGGGTGAAGAAGTTGCTGAATATAATGGTGCTTATAAAATTTCTCAAGGTTTACTAGATAAGTTTGGTCCTGAAAGGATTATTGATACACCAATTACAGAACATGGTTTTACAGGTCTAGCTGTTGGTGCTGCTATGACTGGTTTAAGGCCAATTGTTGAATATATGACTTTTAATTTTGCTATGCAGGCGATTGATCAGATTATTAACTCTGCTGCAAAAACCAATTATATGTCTGGAGGACAAGTAAAATGTCCAATAGTTTTTAGAGGTGCAAATGGTGCTGCAGCTGGTGTTGCTGCTCAACATTCTCAATGCTATGCATCATGGTACGCTCATATTCCAGGTTTAAAAGTTGTTGCGCCTTATGATGCAACTGATTGTAAAGCATTGCTAAAAAAAGCTATAAGAGATGAAAATCCAGTTATATTTTTAGAAAATGAAATAACCTATGGTTATGAATTTGAACTTCATGAGGATTTAATTGATTCTATCGAAATTGGTAAAGCTAAAATTGCTAGAAAAGGTTCCGATGTTACGATTACGGCTTTTTCAATCATGGTTGAGAAAGCTTTGGCTGCTGCAGAAGAACTTGCTAAAATTGGTATTGATGCTGAAGTTATTGATTTGAGAACTATTCAGCCTCTTGATACCGAAACGATTTTTAATTCAGTTAAAAAAACTAATAGAATTATCAATGTTGAAGAGGGGTGGGCTTTTTGTGGAGTTGCCTCAGAAATTTCGACGCTTGTAACTGAAAATGTTTTTGATTATTTAGATCATGAACCGATTAGGGTGACTGCAAAACCAGCACCTTTGCCTTATGCAAAAAATTTAGAGCAGTTAGCATTACCATCAATTGATGATATAGTTTATTCTGCAAAAAAACTTTTTAAAAAATAATTATTTAGATATACTTATGCCTATTGAAATTCTTATGCCAGCCCTATCTCCAACAATGAAAGAGGGTAATCTCGCAAAATGGGTTAAAAAAGAAGGAGATGAAGTTAATCCGGGTGATGTTATTGCAGAAATCGAAACTGATAAGGCTACAATGGAAGTAGAAGTTGTAGATAGTGGCATTGTTGGTAGAGTCTTGATTTCAGAAGGTTCAGAAAATATTGCAGTAAATACTGTTATTGCCTTGTTATTAGAAGAAGGTGAAGATAAGTCAGTATTGGATTCATATGAAGTTAAAGTTCCAATAGTGGAAGCCAAAGCAGAAACTAAGGAAGCTCCGCAACCTCAATCAGAATCTGCAGCTCCAAAGGACTCGAATCCATCATCAAATAATTTTAAAACTATCGAGGCTATAAAGCCGGTTGTAAACTTAACTCAAGCTGATGCTATTGAAGTAAAAGCAACGCCTGTTGCAAAAAAATTAGCTGAAATAAATTCAGTTAATCTAGCCTTAATTAAAGGAACTGGTCCAAATGAGCGAGTTACAAAAGAAGATGTTGAGAATTTTCTTACTAAAGCAAGTTCTGGGGATTTTGTGGTTAGAAATAATATTGAAGCAAAACTTGTTCCAAATAATAATGTTAGAAAAGTTATTGCTGAAAGACTATTAGTTGCTAAACAAACAATTCCGCATTTTTATCTAACTATTGATTGTAAAATGGATAGTTTATTGGAAGTTAGGTCTCAAATTAATAGTGCTGCAAGTAAAGATGAGCATGGCAAGCCAATTTATAAAATCTCAATTAATGATTTTATTATTAAGGCTTCAGCACTTGCTTTAAGAGATGTTCCAAAGGCTAACGCTTCATGGACAGAAAAAGAAATTTATGTATATAACAATGTTGATATTTCTGTAGCTGTGGCAACTGAAGATGGCTTAATTACTCCAATTGTTGCTAATTCTGATCAAAAATCTTTAAAATCAATTTCAGCAGAGATGAAGAAGCTTGCTAAAAAAGCCAGAGATAACAAACTTCAACCTCATGAATTTCAAGGTGGAGGGTTTAGTATTTCTAATTTAGGAATGTATGGAATTAAACATTTTTCTGCTATTGTGAACCCGCCTCAAAGTTGTATACTTGCTGTTGGCGCAACGGAGAAAAGACCTGTAGTTACATCTGATAATACAATTAACATTGCTAATATGACCGACTTTACAATCTCATGTGATCATAGAGTTGTAGATGGAGCCGTGGGAGCTGAGTTTTTGAATCGATTTAAATTTTATATTGAAAATCCGGCATCATTATTAATCTAAATTGGAGCATTTTATGTTTAAAGGTTTTAGGCTATTTTTATTAGTAATTTTTTTTTCAAAAACATTACAGGCTCAAACTTTGCCTATATCTTTTGAAAATTTGACCAAGCTTAGATTTGATAATATAAGTAATTATTCTGATGACAGCTCAACTACAACAGATTCAGAATATAATTATTCTGCTTTAATGTTAGAGCTTTACCCAAAGTTAGATTTTAATTTCAATCAAGGTGTTGCACTAAAAACCTCTTGGGTTTTTGAGTTGTTAAAAGACCCTGAAGATAGCGGTAGTTTTGAAAATGAGGGGCTAGTTTTAAATGAGTTTTTTCTTAATTTTGAGAATGATGAAGCAGCATTAGTGATTGGAAAATATAATCCTAATTTTGCATATTTATGGGATCAAAATTTACGCAATGGTATCTGGACAAATGATATTGCCGAAATTTATAAAATAACTGGTAAAATTGCCATTTCTGGTACTATGAAAATGAATTTAGATAATTATGGTCAACATGATTTATCTCTAACAACTTTTTATTATGATGATTCGAATCTCTCTGATTCAATTTTTACAAGAAGGGATATATCACAAAATAAAGTCGGTTTAGCTTCTGATTCAGGATCATTGTCATCTTTTACTCTTAATCTAAAAGCTGAGGATTTAAATGTCTTTGATGGCATGTTTTATAATCTAAGTTATAGATTCCTAACTAATGATGCCTCTTTAAATATTGAAGATGAGGAGGGTTATTCAGTGACCTTTGGTTTTAAAAAGAATTTTTTTAATAATCTTGTATTGAAGCCAGTAGTAGAATTTGTTGATATTCAAAATTTCAATAGTTTTAACAATGATTTTAATCAAGAATTTGGTGATGATCAATATCTTCCAGCTGATTTTAAGTCTATAATTTATGCATTGGGTCTTGAGTATAGAAATTGGGGATTCAATGTTATGATGAGTAAACAGGATTATACTAAACTTCAAACTACAGATGAAATTACCGTCGAAGATTTTGGTGTTTCTGCTCGTTATCGATTTGAAAATAATTTCACAATTAGAGCTGGAACAAGAAATCAAGAACAAGATAATATCAATATGTCAAAAGATATTATTACAGTTCAATTCCTATATGATTATCAATTCTAATTTATTAAAGCTGCTAAAGCTCCAATTGATCCTCCAAAAAAACCACCCCAAACTACTAACCAGCCGAGGTGTTTTTTGATTATTTTTGCAATTATTTCTTTAACTTCCGTTGGGCTTAGCTCTGATAGTCTTTGATCAATTATGACTTCAGCTTTATTATGAAACTCTTTTGCAAGATCTTTGATATCAGATTTCTGATCAGTAATATCGTTTAAAATTTTATGTAATATTTTTTCAATTGCTTCAATAATTTCATCTTTGGCATTATCTAAAATTTGTGCGCCACCAAACATATTCAGCATTGAACCTAATTTTGAGTCTTCAATTGCTTTAACTAATAAATTATACGTTTCTTCATAATTTACTTTATCTGCAATATCATTAAATAAAGAGTCTTTAGGGTTTGCACCAAGAATTTTGTTAATATTTTCATTTGAAAAAAATTGTTCAATTATTAAGTTTTTGATACCTGATTTGAAATCTTCAAAACGACTTGGAATAATACCTGATCCGTAAAGTAATGGTATTTTTTCAAATAGCATATGTATTGCTAGCCAATTTGTAATTGCTCCTGAAAGAGCAAATATTCCGATGTGAAAAAGTAAGTTTTGTTGTAATAAAAAAGCAGATATTGTTAATAAAAAAGCTATTAAATTAGTTATAAGAGATTTATGTTGAGCGAGAATAGTCATTTTTAAAAAGGTAAATGGTCAAGCAGTTAACAATAAATAATCATGAAGAAATTAAGTTGCAAGGGGATGTCAAAATTCCTGGTGATAAATCAATTTCACATCGTAGTTTAATGATTCTTGCTATTTGTGTCGGAAAAGCACAAATTTCTAATTTGTTAGAATCTGAAGATGTTTTTAGTACATTAAACATTCTTAGAGAGTTGGGGATTAAAATTGAAAAAACCGGTGATGATTATATAGTTTATGGTAATGGTCGTTTTGGCTTTAAGCAGCCAATTAAGCCACTTGATTGTGGTAATTCTGGTACCACAGTAAGATTAATATCAGGTTTACTAGCGACTCAACCAATTACCTCTCAATTATTTGGTGATTCTAGTTTAACTAAAAGGCCTATGGGAAGAACAATAAGACCTTTAGAAAAGTTTGGTACAAAATTTACAGCAAGAGAAGGTCATTTGTTGCCTATGCAAATCGATGGAATTAATGATGGGGTAGCAATTGAATATGAAATGGATGTTGCTTCTGCTCAAGTAAAATCAGGTGTGTTATTGGCTGGTATTCATAGTGTAGGTATTACAAAAGTTTTTGAATCAATTCCAACGCGTGACCATACAGAAATTATGATGGAATATTTGGGGTTTGATTTAAAACGTGAGCTTATAGATGGTATTATGCACATTTCGCTCAATCCAACAAGTGAAGTAAAAGCTAAAGATATTTATGTTGCTGGAGATCCCTCTTCAGCTGCTTTTATTGCGGCTTTGGCGATTTTAACTAAAGATTCTGATATTTTGTTAAAAAATGTTGGTATTAGTCCTACTAGAATTGGCTTTTTTGATATTGTAAAAAGAATGGGTGCTAAAATATCATATGAAAATGAGCGTTATTTATGTGGAGAATTAGTAGCTGATATTCGTGTTAAATATTCAACTTTGCATGCAATTGAAGTTGAAGCAGAAATTGTTCCTAGCGCAATTGATGAATATCCTATTTTGGCAATTCTTGCTGCTTTTACTAAAGGTGAAACTCGTTTTAAAGGCTTAGCAGAATTAAGGGTGAAAGAATGTGATCGCTTACAGGTAATGCATGACAATCTAAAATTATGTGGTGTTTCTGTGGAAATCGAGGGCGATGATTTAGTTGTTACTGGAGGTGATAATTATAATCAAGCTAACATAGCAACACATTCAGATCACAGAATCGGTATGTCATTTGTGATCTTTGCATTAGTTGGTAAAATTGATATTACTATTGATGATATATCGATGATAGCAACAAGTTTTCCAAATTTTTTCAAGATTATCGATCAACTTGGTTTTAATATAATTAAATAATTAAAATTATGATTATTACTTTCGATGGAACATCAGGTTCAGGTAAAGGAACTATTGCGGCGAAAGTTGCTGATCATTATCAAGCTGCATATTTAGATACTGGTAAATTATATCGAGCTTTTGCTTTTCTAGTTTTAAAGCATGATATGTTGGATAATTTTGTTAAAAAATCCGGTGAGTTAGTTTCTATGATAAATCAAGATATTTTATCATTAGATGAGTTATATTCAGAAGAAATTGCCAAAATAGCTTCAAAAATTGCAAAAGAGAAATCCGTACGACAAAGTTTGATATCTATGCAAAGAAATTTTGCTAAATCTCATCAAAATGTTGTCCTTGATGGAAGGGATACTGGTTCTGTTATTTGTCCTGAGGCTGACCATAAATTTTACATAGATGCCGATGTTACAATTAGAGCAAGAAGAAGATTCGAGCAACTAATACAAAAAGGTATTCAAAATAGAAGTTTGGAAAGCATTACTGATGATTTAAAGCAAAGAGATTTTAACGATAAAAATAGATCTGAAGCTCCTCTTATTATTCCAGAAGGGGCAAATGTTATTGATAATAGTTATGGATCGGTTGATATCGTTGTAAAAAAAGTTCTAGAACTAATTGACAAATAACATAATTTTCTTTAGTTACGAGCAGTTCTCCGCATTGGAGTATAATATTATTAACTAACTTTAACAACCATGGTCAACGATTTAAATACATCAGAAAATAAAACTGAACAAGAATCTACCTCAACAATTAACCCTGAAAATTCAAATCCCCAAGATTCATTTGCGAATCTCATTAAAGATTTTTTCCAAAATATTAATAAAGAAGGCGGTATAGTAAATGGAACCGTAGTAGGCTTTGAAAATGGTCACGCAATTGTTGATGTTGGTTTGAAATCAGAAGGAATAGTTGACGATAAAGAGTTAGCCTTAGATGGTTTGAATAAAACTATTAAAGTAGGTGATGAAATAGGTGTATATATTGAGTCACTAGAAGGCATGGATGGAAGAATTAACCTTTCAAGAGAAAGAGTTCTACAAGAAAATAGCTGGTTAGAAGTAAAAGACAAATTCGGCAAAGAAGAAGATGTTGAAGGTGAAATTATTGGCCGCGTAAAGGGCGGATTTATCGTTGATATTAATCATTTAACAGCATTCCTACCTGGTAGCCAAGTAGATGTTAGACCAGTAAAAGATGTATCAAATTTAGTTGGAATTAAACAGCCTTTTAAAGTTCTTAAAATGGATGAGCTTAGAGGAAATGTTGTAGTTTCAAGAAGAGCAATTTTAGAATCTGGTCACCAAAAAGCTGTTAATAGTATTCTTGAATCAATTGAGCCAGGTCAAGTAATGGACGGAACTGTTAAAAATATAACTAATTACGGTGCATTTATTGATCTTGGAACTATCGATGGTTTAGTTCATATAGCTGATATATCATGGTCAAGAATTTCTCATCCATCTGAGAAATTAAGTTTAGGTCAAAAAGTTCAAGTTAAAGTTATCAAATATGATTCTGTTAAAAAGCAAGTTTCACTTGGAATTAAACAGCTTGAAAATGATCCTTGGGGTAAAATATCTGAGGGTATGGATAAAAACTCTAAAATTTCTGCAACTGTATCTAGTGTTACTGATTATGGAATTTTTGTTGAAATTGCAAAAGGTATTGAAGGCCTAGTTCATATTTCTGAAGTTACATGGTCTAGAGCAGTAAAAGATGCTATGAAAGAGATTAAGCCTGGTCAAAAAGTTGACGTTGTTATCTTAGAAATTGATCGTGATAAGCATAGAATTAGCTTAAGTATGAAGCGTTGTGAAGATAATCCATGGGCTGATTTCTCAGCAAACAATAAAGTTGATGATATTGTTAAAGGTAAGATAGTTGCCAAATTTGAGAATAATATGTCAGTTGAAGTTTCAGCTAATATTGAAGGGTTGTTATACTACAATAATCTTTCTTGGGGTAATGATGGAAGACAATTGGCTCAAAATTACAATATTGGTGATGAAATTGAAGTTAAAATTATCGAGTTATCATCTGAAAAAGAACGATTGTCACTTGGTGTAAAACAACTTTCTGACAATCCATATAGTAATATAAACGACTTAATGGATGAAGATAAGCGTGTAACCTGTGTTGTAAGTAAAGTTAAGCCTGAAGGTATTGAAGTTATAATAGGTGACTCTTTAAATGCTTTTATTAAAAAGCATGACCTTGCAAAAGATAAATTTGATCAAAGATCTGAGAGATTTGCTGAAGGTGAAAAAATTGATGCTAAAGTTGTCAAAATTGATCCTGATTCACAAAATATCACTTTATCAATTAAGGCTTTAGAAATTCAAGATGAGAAAAAAGCTATTAAAGAGTATGGGTCAGCAACAAGTGGTGCAAGCCTAGGTGATATTTTAGGTGATGCCTTTGGTGATTTAGATCAAAAAGATGCAAATAAAGAAACTAAATAATTATTAGTTTCTTTTTTCATTTTGGGAGCTATCTTGAGGTGCATTAATGAATTATAGTATTTTATGAACACCCCAAAATTATCTGGTTTTTTTGATAATGAGTTTTTTCGAAGAAAATTGATATTATGGCGCTCAGTATCTGTTGTACTACTTATATCTCTGATTGCTATAAGTTTTAACTTTGATAATATTAAGGCTCCTCAATCTGATTACATAGCTAGAGTAGCAATTAAAGGCTTTATTGGTAATGATCAATATAGATTAAATAAGCTTAATCAGCTATATAATGATGAAAATCTTAAGGCTTTAATTATTGATATTGATAGTCCTGGCGGGTCGGTTGTAGGTGGTGAACTCCTTTTTAATAAATTAAAACAGTTTTCTAGCAAAGTTCCAACAATTGTTTTTGTTGGCTCTCAAGCGACTAGTGCAGCATATTTAGCTGCGATTGGTGCAAATCACATTGTTGCTCCTCAAGGTTCAATTATTGGCTCGATTGGGGTTGTTATGCAGGCAGCAAATATTCAAGATCTAGCAAAATCACTGGGAATAAAGCCTATTGTTATTAAATCTTCACCATTAAAAGCTATACCACATTTCGCAGAAGACTTAACGCCTGAAGCAATAGAATCGCTAAAAGTTTTAATTGATGATATTTATAAAATGTTTGTAAATATTGTGACTGCTAACAGAAATATCGAAGATTCAAACTTACAAGAGGTTATTTCTGGTAAAGTTTTTACCGGAAATAAAGCTTTAGAGTTAGGTCTTATTGATCAGGTTGGAGATTTTGCTTCAGTTAAAACATACTTGCTTGAGAATGATATTGAGGAAAATACCAAAATTAAGGAAGTGAAACTCAAGAAAGACGATGTTTCTAATTTGTTTCAAATACTATCTCCGCTTTTTAAATTATGGCAAGATAACAATAACGTTTTTTCAATATTCTAATGAACAAAAAAGACCTAATTGAAAAGCTTAATAAAAAATATCCTGAGCTTGGAGAGCCTTTAGTTGAAAGAGTAGTAAATTTGTTTTTTAGAAATATTGCAGAGGCATTAAAACGTGACTATAGAATTGAAATAAGAAATTTTGGTGTTTTTAAACTTAAAAAGCTTGATGAAAGAAAGCTTTTTGACCCAAAAACTGGTAAGTATGTTGAGATAGCTTCTAAAAATATACCATTCTTTAAATGTAGTAAAAAATTGCACAAAATTTCTTAATTTTAGGATTTTTTTTGATATGAGAATTTATTATGTCTAATATTCTAGTCATTGTTACTGGTTCTGTTGCTGCTCCTAAGTCTTTTGAGCTTTTAAAACAATTGAAAATTAGAGGTTTTTCTATTGATGTAATTATGACAGATTCTGCAAAAAAATTTGTCAAAAAATCTGATATTGAGGAACTACTGAAAATAAAAGTTAATGACAATTTGTGGAGTAAATATGAAGCAGAGAATATGCATCATATTAATTTATCTCGAAAAAATGATTATATCGTTGTTTATCCAGCAACTGCACATTTTCTTAATAAAGTAGCATTTGGCTTTGCTGATAACTTGGCGGCAGCGACAATTCTTGCAAGTGATAAAAAGGTAATATTTGTCCCTGCTATGAATACTAAAATGTATCAAAATAAAGTTACAAAAGAAAGTCTCAAAAAATTATCATCTCATGGGCATATTTTTATTGGTCCAGATTCTGGATCTTTAGCTTGTGGTGAAACGGGTTTAGGAAGGTTGGTAGAGTTTCATGATGTGTTAACTAAAATCAATGAAATGGAGCAATTGCGAGCAAAAGTTTCTGGTAAAAGAGTATTGATCTCAGCTGGAGCCACAATTGAACCTATTGATCCAGTTAGGTATATAAGTAATTACTCTTCGGGAAAGCAAGGGTATTTTATTGCAAAGGCATTACATGAATTTGGTGCTGAAGTTACTTTTGTTTATGGCAAGATTGATATTGAGATAGACTGTGTTTTTCATAAGATGATTGAAGCAAAATCCGCAAATGAAATGTATGATGCTGTTTTTTCAAATGTTGAAAATATGGATCTTGCAATTTTATCGGCAGCAGTTGCTGACTACCGTCCTATTTCTGTGAGTAAAAATAAGATTAAAAAAACAGAAACCGATAATATTTCGATAACTCTTACAAAAAATCCAGATATCCTTAGTTTGCTTTGTCATAGTCAGTTGAAACCTAAAGTTGTTGTTGGTTTTGCTGCTGAATCTGAAAATGTTATTGGTAATGCTAAAATAAA